>JAFTUS010000164.1 GCA_017466125.1 Lentisphaeria bacterium
CCATTCCATACAAATAACTTTCTATCATGCATTTGCAATTAAATTATTCTCTTTTGCCGGTCTCCCCGGACGTAAAAACAATCTGCCCGCTTTGGATGATAGGCGCACAAGGAAATCCTTATCGCCTAAAACAGATGCAGAAGATCTGAACTCTTTCAAGTCTTCATCATAAGGCAAACTCAAATATTCAGCGTAGTTTTGACGGAATTTTTCATCAAAGGGCGGCAGCAAAAGCGGATGTTTTTCAGGGGCAATCACCGGAGATTTTTCGTCTGTCAAATAAAAACGGGCTGAACTCCAGAGATAGTCAACAATATTTGCAGGATCAACGATTCCTGCCCGGACTGGATTCAGTTCTATATATCTTCCCAGTCTGGAAAGGTATACCGACTTTTGAACGATCACACTCTTGAAACGCCCTTGCCATACCGGACCGAAACCATTTTGACTTATTTTATGGTAAAATTTACTGTACTGGCAGGATAATCCGCTCACAAAACTCGAGATATTTTTCATGTTGCCCTCTGCTGCAATATGAAAATGATTGCTCATCACACAATAGTGATAAATATTCAGCTCATATTTTCCGGAAAGCCGTTCCAGCAGTTCAAGAAATTTATCTTTGCATTCCGGTGAATCCAAGATCCACAGATTATTTGCACAGCGGTTATAGATATGATAAACCCCGGCACCAAGATTACGCCATGGAAGCCGTCCCATAAATTGATCCTTTCTATTCACTTAACTACAACACCGGGTAAGAATAATATAGAATGGCACCATTTATTTCCATTTATTTGAATGGCACCATTTATTTAGAATGGCACCATTTAATTCTGTTCCCCCCTCTGTTGCGCCTGCCCCCCCAACAGAGGGTTTATTTTTATTCTTCGCGCAGTTCACCGGGGTAAGTATTGGTTACGTCGCATTGATAGAAGTGCGTGTAGTACTCTTGCGGCGTACCATTCACGGAGGTGTATTCGGCAATAAATTTTACAGCCAGTTCGGGCCAGTTCGATACATCAGGCGTATCCATACCCAGCAATATACCGTGATCGCCGCGGGCAAAGATCTGCAACTGGCAGGGTACGTTATACTTGCGCAAGGCTTCGGCAAAATAGATACTGCTGGTAAAAGGTACGACTTTATCGGCAAAAGTGTGCCAGATAAAGCAAGGCGGAGTTTTTTCATTGACAAAGTATTCCGGTGCCAGCGTATCCATTTCCTGCTGGGTGACCGGCACTTCGCCCTTGCCCAGCAAACGCGCGGCATTGAATTCATTGCGCCGGTCGCGGAACGACAGCACGCCCTGCCCGGCAATGATAAAATCCGGCAAGCGTTTGTAATTATCGGCTTCATCGCCGCCTGAATACTGCACATCATCGACCAGACTGCAGCCCAGACTTGCCGACAGATGCCCGCCGGCAGAAAATCCGCAAGTCCCGACCACATTGGGGTCAATATGCCACTTATCAGCATTGGCTCGGATGATCTGCAGCGCCCGCATGGCATCGATTTGCGCGGCGGGGAACGTGTGGGGTTCCACGCGGTAATTCAAAACAAAGGCGTGCAGCCCCAGCGAATTGAACTTTTTTGCTACCGGCGCCCCTTCCGAGGGTTCACAGACAATGCGGTAACCGCCGCCGGGCAGGATCAGCACTGCGCCGCGGGGTTCATCGGTATCCAGCAAATAAGGCCGCATGTAAGAAGCGATCTGCATTTCTGGCTTCCAAAGCATTATTTTTTCTTTATTCATCCTGAATGATCTCCTGTAAGTATTGACCGAAAATATACACTTCTTAGATTAAAAATTCAAGTGCACCACTTTGTTTTTTGGTAAAAACTCTGAATTTAAAGCATCCCGCCCCCCCTTAAAGCTCCGGAGGAGCAAGGGCGGGATGCCTCGGCGTTTTCTTTTTGGAAGACTTCTTTTGCCGTTCTGAAACCTAAACATTTTCTTGGACGATTATTGATCCTTTCAATGGCATGAGACAGTAGACGCTTATTCATGTTGAATGGTTTTTCGCAAAGAATCCTTACCGGAAATTTGAGCAAAGAGCAAGGTCAGAAATTGTTTCCAAGCTGTAAAATGCTTGCAATATCGGTCTCCGCCTGACTTTTTTACGATTTTTTTCAAAACGATATCGGGGGATGAAGTTGAAAAGTTGAGAATAGATGCTATTGTAGTACCCTGTTCGGGGCTTTCTTGTTAAATATTGAAAGGTTTGAGCGTTTTTAATATATAACAAGTCCCGACAATTTCAATCAACTCCGGTAATTTTTACCGGACAGTAGTGTAAGGGGATGTGACTGATGGATTTCAAGGTTTTTTTCAACGGTACGGCGCAGATGGTTTATCCTGCCCGGGTATCGGCGATGCAGTTCAATCAAATATATCAGGGACGCCAGCGGTCGCTTGATCAGACATTGATCTCCCATTTTGTTTCCGTTGAACTTACAGAACCGGGTGATCTGGTCGTGGAATCATCCGGCTTTGCCGGGAAAAATATTGAAATACGCCCCTTTGATTACAATATCCCTTTTGCCGCGGATGATTCCCGGGTCACGATCCGGCTGGACAAACCGGGACAATTTGTTCTTGAAGCCGGTGACCGTGATCATGTGCTGCATATTTTTGTGAATCCGCCGTTTCATTATGAACACTCGGATAATGAGATCTACTTCGGTCCCGGTATCCACCATCCCGGAACCATCTCTCCGGTCAGCGGACAAACAGTCTGTTTCGATGCCGGTGCGGTGGTCTACGGTCACCTCAAACTGGTTGATGTGCAGGATGTGAAAATCGTCGGTCCGGGAATTCTGGATTCTGAAAATATTCCCCGTGATCCGGGAAACAATATGACCAATCCGGAATATATTACCAACAGCTGTTTTGTTTCGATGAACTGCAAAAATATTCAGGTCAGTGATGTTATTTTCCGGGATGCTCCGATCTGGGCGGTCGTTGTCCGCAACAATTGCCGTAATGTGACCTTTGACAATGTTAAACTTATCGGTATGTGGCGGTATAACTCTGATGGTATCGATATTTGTGCATCACAGGATGTGGTGATAAAAAACAGCTTCATCCGGTCATTTGATGATTGCTTTGTCGCCCGGGGAGCATATTTGCAGAATGAAACAGAAGATGTTGACAATGTGCTGGTTGAAAACTGCGTTATGTGGTGCGACTGGGGCAAATGTCTGGAAGTGTGGGCAGGTCATCTGCCCTGTCTGATCAAAAATGTCACCTGCCGCAATATCCAGATCGTGCATACCAGCCACATAATTGCTGATATTACCACCTGGTTCGGCAGCAATGATACAAAAATCCGCAACATCACTTACGAAAATATCACTCTTGACATCGGTGAAGAACTTCTGGAACCGCAGATTGAAAGTAAAGATACTCCGGTTTATCAATGGCTGCCGCGGCAGCCGAAGCCGCTGGTCAAAATCTGCTGCGAAAAGCTTGGCAGAAATCTTGGAAATCAGCACTTCGGAGAAGTTGCGGATCCGGAATATTATAACCTCTCTTTTGAAAATATCGTTATGCGTAATTTCAAATTCAATAAGCCAAGTATTCCGCTGTCATTGCTTTTGGATGCTTCGCAGCCGCGGTTGAAGATCAAAGGTGTCACCCTGTGTGATCTGGGCGGCATGAAAGTCGAACAAACCGGTGTTGTGGAAGATTTGTCTATCGAATAAAATTTGGCTGCCGATGCTATGATTTTACCGCCGGGCAGGATCTGTTTTCAGGCGGATTGCGCCGTGTAAGCGAAGCGCAAGAAAAGAAACACATCCACCCGCCGACAGGCGGCAACTTCATCCGTCTTCATCTGCTTTGCAGATTACGCCGTGACAAGCAAGTGCAATGGAGCGGCAGCGGAATGAAATAAGCGGCTTCATCCGCCGTCGCTCTGCGAGCTATGGCGGGACAAGCAAGCAAGTCGGAACGGTGTTTTAGTGAAGAGCGGCTTCGCCGCGTGAAGATGTGAAGTAGAGCCTGACGGCTCAGTGAAGTGAAGACTTGCGTCTTCGTTATTTTTTTGCCCAAAATTTGGGCAAAAAAATGGGGTGCAAGTTACTGTTTCCGCACCTCGACCTTTTCAGAGATGGTTAAACTCTCTTTTATGCAAATAGAAATAATTGCAAAACTTCTTCCAGCTGCCCTTTTACCTTAAAATATGTGCAGTTGATTTAATCTATACTCTATACCGCAATTACTGCGGTATTATGACTTATTTGCATAATTTCAGAATCATCTGCACAAAATAAACTTGAAATTGTGCAGAACGGCATTATATTATGGGCAGATAAGCTAAAATAGCGGAGTTGGATTTATGAGAAAATTTGATTATTCAGCATTTCCCGGAACATTGCTTACTCCGGAAATCAGCAATCTTTTATCTGCCATTCACGAATATCGCGGGAAACAGGATTTGTACATTACTGCCCAAAAGGATATTTTGAAAACACTGCTTGAAGTTGCAAGCATTCAAAGCACCGATGCTTCAAACCGTATTGAAGGTATTTTTACCTCTGATGCCCGTTTAAAAGAACTGGTAATGCAAAAATCACAACCGGTCAACCGCAATGAAAAAGAGATTGCCGGATATCGGGATGTTCTGGCAACGATCCACGAAAGTTATGAGTATATTCCCTTGACACCAAACTCAATTTTGCAGCTGCATCGTGATTTGTATTCCTTTCAAGCTCCCGGTATCGGGGGGCATTGGAAAAACAACGATAATTGGATTGCTGAAATTGATTCAGAAGGCAATCAGCATATCCGTTTTACTCCGGTAACTGCGTTTGAAACACCACGGGCTGTGGAAGAACTCTGCAATGCTTACAGAAACGCTCTTGCCATTGGTGTTTGTGATCCATTGATGCTTGCAATATTGTTTGTTTTTGATTTTCTCTGCATTCATCCATTTAATGACGGCAATGGACGCATGAGCCGTTTGCTTACTTTGCTGCTGCTTTATCAGAATGGCTATATCGCAGGAAAGTATATCAGTTTGGAAAAACTCATTGAACGCTCCAAAGAAACCTATTATGAAACATTGCAGCAGAGCAGTGCAAATTGGAACGGCGGTACGAATGATTATATGCCCTTTATGCGTTATATGCTGGGTATCATTCTCAAATCATACCATGAATTTGAAAACAGAGTTGAACATATTGTGACCGGAAAACTCAACAAAACAGATCGCATCAGATTGATATTTGAACAGAAACTTGGCAAAATCAGCAAATCGGATATTGCCAACACCTGTCCTGATATAAGTATTTCCATGATTGAACGGACTTTGAAAGAAATGCTTGACCATGGAGAGATCAAAAAAGTTGGTTCCGGCAGAGCAACAGCGTATGTAAAAAACTGATACAAAAGTATTTCAACCGTTCTCAAGCTTATCTAATATAGCACAAAGTTTGAATTCTACGCTATACTGACGTTGTTTCTTTTGTGTTTTTTCCATAAAAAAGTACACCTCAAAAGTTATGTCCAACTTTTGGGGTGCACTTCAGTTTTGCAACAGCCTTTTTGTATCTGCCGGTCAGGCAAATTGACTTATTTTACGAGCAGAACTTCCGGATATGCGTAACCAACGGTAAAGTCGAATTTTACGCCGTCATCCGTCTTTTCTGCCGGACAGGGAAGATATTTCCCGTCGGGGGAAAGACGCAGAAATTCACGGTCACGCCATGCGGGCGGCAGATGAAGAGCGAAACCCTCCACCGGATCGGGGTTGAGGTTGGTGATCGTCAGCATACCGGAGAATCCGGCATCTTCCGGATCATTCGCCTCATTCATGATCATAAAGATGCGCGCTTCATCCTTGACAAAAGCAAACTCGTCCCCGCACCAAACCAGCAATTCGTGGAAAAGTTTCTGACGCCGGTAGTTAAAAAGAGAAGACGAGTGATTGCAATTGACCGCCTGATTCATCACGACCACTTTACCGCCGAGTTCATTGACAAAACGGGTCATTCCGACGGTGATGAATTCCTTCTTGTACGATACCAGTTTGGTGATGATTTCACACGCCGGATCGATGGGCGTGAGGGAATAATGCGTTCCTTTGCCACCCGGCGAAAAGAAGTCGGCACGGTGCATATTGCGCCCTTTGTGTTCCGGGATGAACTCCGGCTGAATGACTTCTCGGCCGCCGAGGTCATAGACATCCATACCGGTAATGGGATCACTGCCGGTTTCCACGCCGATATATTTACTCAACCCGAGTTTGCAAACGGCCGATGCCGCATCGCCGTCGAGAAAAACATTCTTTGACAGGATGCTGAGCAATTCTTCTTTATCCAGATGCAAGGGCTGATTTCCGGATAGGAAGACCACATCGGAGTCAAGCGTGGTGTAAGGAATGGAACACTTGGAAAGAATACTGTTCCACGGAGAATGGTTCAAATCCTCCGCCGTTCCCCAGAAAGGATCGTAGTGCAGCCGTACACCTTTGAGTTTGCAGTGGGCGGCGGCATCGCAGATCGCCTGCAAACGATTGCGCTCTCTGCCGAGCAGTTTGCAATAGGCTTTTTCTTCGTTGCCGTCATCAAGCAACTGCTGGGTCTGGAAAGTGGACCCGCAGAAACCGTAAGAGTAGCCGGTACACATAAAAATACGCATACTCGCCGCAGAGGTGAAAAAACGGGTGTGGGGAAACGTATCGGACTCATGATAACATTTGAAATTTTCTCCGATATGCTGTTTGGAGTAGAGAGCATGGAAAATTCTTTCCGGGATGCCGGTAATACTCTCACCGCCGTAAAATGTTCCGCATAAACGGCAAAATGGCGTATGGTTCGGACCTGCCATGGCACGGGCAAGGGCTTCGGTCATATTGCCGTCCAGGTCACTGCATCCGGCTTGCATCGTTCCCATGGGAACTTCCGGAGACTCTTCGTCAACGGCATCACGCATGGCTTGGGCAAACAGAACGAGTGAATCCCGCATAAGGTCACGCCAGCGGCGGCGCAGAGCATGTGCTTCGGGCGTTTTCTGTTCCAGAATAGCTTTCAACTCCTCGCGGGTATAGGCACGTCCTTCCCGTCTGGCAAATTCAGCCAGATGATGTTCGCAGAAACACCCTTCGTAGATGGTGGCGGCATTGATGGAGTAGTCATCTTCGGTGATAACAAAAGCGGGTTTGGCGATTTTCACAAAAAGAGCGACATTCCTGGCATAAGTCTCCCGGAAAACCGGATTGAGCGGGCAGGATGCCATCGGCGTTTCCGTGCCATCCATACGGATCATACGGTTCCAGCGGGGATCGGGACCGGATTTGAGCGTGAGGGTATTCCACCACCCGCATTGGATCCCTTCCGGTGCAACGGCATCCCGCACTTTCTTAAAGACTTCCGCCCGTTCCCGGAAAAACTCTTCCGGCGGCAATCCGGTACTGCGCCATCCCGCACACGGACAAGTCAATATGAACTGGTCGATACCGTATTTGTCATGCTGTTCGCGGATCTCTTCGATCGTATGCCGGAAATCCGGCCAATCATGGTCATGGGCAATGGGAACGATGATTTCAAGTTTAGTGCTATTTTTGCGGTTTATCATTTCTTAAATCTCCTTTTGTTACAGCCACGCACCGGCGATGGCAAGATTTTTGCGTACCTCTTCTCCCTGAAGTTCAGCCGGAGAACAATTTTTCTCAACACACATCGCCGCCGCCATACCGGCGGCCTGACCGATGGAACAGACGGGCGGCATGACCCGGGAACTGCTGTGCAGTGCATGATCCACAGAAATCGCACGGCATCCCATAAGCAGATTGCCGGTATTGCGCGGAACCAGTGTGCCGTAGCGCAATTCATACCAGTTGCCCGGCTCCATACCGATGATGTGCGTACCGGTACCGTTGGGGTTGTGGATATCAATACAGTAATTGACTTTGGCAATACCATCGGCAAATTTTGCCCGGTTTACAAAATCGTCCTGTGTCTGATAGACCAGTCCGAGAATACGGCGGCTCTCCCGGACGCCGACATGGTGTGCCATCGAGCGCAAGTGGGCGTTTTTGAAGCCGGGAACATGATTGCGGAGAAATGCGATAAACTCCCGCACCTGACGGCGGCCCTCAACTTCGGCATCCGAAAGGTCAGTCCCGGAGACAGCACTTTTCCTGATGATGCGGGTGGTGTTGAAGTGGATCACATCATCAGCGGGCATGGTGAACCAGAGAACATTTTCACGGGGACAGTCGATCCCGCCGCGTGCTTTTACTTCATCGTAAATTTTATTGATCTCTTCACGATTGGGCATAATGGAGCGGTCGACATGTTCCAGTTTGAAACAAGTGGTCATCGGCTGGCAGAGGCCGTCTTCATTGCCGAATTCAAAAGGCGCGCCCGCCATAACCGCAAGGTCGCCGTCCCCGGTGCCATCCACAAAGACTCTGGCACGCACGGCAACCAACCCGGACTTGGAGTGGAACACCGCCGCAACGATGCGGTCATCCTCTTTAATGACATCAAACAGGGTATGATGATAAAGCATTTTCACGTTGGCTTCCAACAGCAGTTCTTCCAGAGCGAGAGCTGCTTCAGCTTTAGAGATAGGGCGGTTCGGCACGGTCTCGGTAAACGGGTCCGCTGCCAGTTCTGCTCCGGTCTTATAATTATGCAAATGGCGGCACCAATCCACATAAACGGGTTTATCCAGCGATTGATTTTCGACCAGATTGTGCATAAAGGGAGTTACTTCACCAAAAACCGCCATTCCGCCGGGACAGCCGTACCGCTCGGCGATAATGGTTCTGGCTCCGCGGCGGGCAGCCATCACTGCGGCGCTCGCTCCGCCCGGTCCGGCACCGACGACCAGAACATCTGTTTCGGCGATGACCGGGATATTTTTTCCGAAATCGTATTGTATATTTTCCATAAAAAACCTCCTTCTTTTCGGTTTCTTTTATAAAATACACTTTTTTTTGATTTTTTCTATGGATTTTTTTGCTGTTTTAGTGTACATTTTAAATAAAGAAGGAAAACATCATGGAAAAAGAAGTCTTTTTGAAAGCCAAAAACATTTTTGAAAAACGTTTCAACTGCAGTTTGTGCCGACACGATTATGAAAGAAAGGCGAATTTGGAACTGCTGCCGGACTACCATTTGAATCCTTTCTGTACAGGGATCAAAAAATCAGAACGTCCCATTCATGCCAAATGCGTTCAATTCGATCAGAATTTATTGCAGCAGCAGTTGTTGAGAAACAGAAAAACGCTTTTCAAGCGGTGTCCGGCAGGATTTATTGAGTGCGTGTTTCCCATATTCCGGGAAGGACTCCTTGCCGGATGCCTCTTTGCCGGACCGTTTTCCGACCGCAAAAAGCCGCCGGAACTGGAAATTTCTGCGGACTGGAAACTCGACCGGAAACCGGATAACCTCCCCCCCGAACTACCGGATGACCTTGATGAATTTCTGGCATGGGGCGAATTGCTCGCTGCTGCGCTGCTTGCAGTGGACTCCCGCCGCAGAGATTTGCCCGGCAGTGTCAAAGAGTTGATCCACGAATTTCTGAAGAACAACTACCAGAAAAATATCGGTCTCAATGACATCGCAGAACTGCTGTCGCTGACATCAGCCCGTGCTTCGGACCGTATTCAGCGGGAATTCGGACAGCGTTTTTGTGTACTGCTCAAAAAATACCGTCTGGAAGCAGCGTGCAAATTGCTGAAAAACTCCGGCTTTTCCGTAGAAGACATCGCCCGCCGCTCCGGTTTCAAAAGCGGAGCTTACTTTCATCGTGTATTCCATCGTGAATTCAACATCACCCCGCAGGAGTACCGCCAGAAAAACCGAAAAAACGATGTATAACGAACAATAAGGAACGGCACGACAAACTGTCCCCCCCTCCCCCTCGGCCAGGAGGACGGAGAAATCGACGAATAAGGTTTTATAAAAGAGTTTTGCGGGGAAGAAACCTTTTTGAAAAAAGGTTCTCTTCCCCGCACCCCTTTTTCCAAAAACTTTCGGAGGAATTGCTTTTATTGAGTCAATAAAATCAATTCCAACTTATTTTTGCAATGTTTTTCCAGAGGTGATTTCTGCTGCAGTTATATGAATTCAAGCAGACTGATTTTTTCGACAGCAAATAAAAATTTATATAAAACAGAGGCATCGCAATTTTTGCAAGTTTTTGCCCCCCCGCCGGCGGCTACTCCATCCGCCGCCTGACCGAAACCTTCCAAAAACTCGGCTTCTGACCGCCCAGCACAATGCGTTTGGCACGTCGCCCCAAAATAAAAAGCAGGTGTTTTACTTTCTATGTTGGGGCTTTACTTTAAGTTTTTTCTTGCATCGAAAGTATCAATCAAATCTTGAACATATTCAGAGTAATTCTTTTTTGCAGTATTACCTTTATTTCCATTCATTGATAAAGTCTTTTCCTGCATCGAAAGTATCAGTCAAATCTTGAACATATTCAGAGTAATTCTTTTTTGCAGTGTTTTTAACTTCTTCATCTTCATCTTCCATCAATGACATTAACATATTTAAATGAATCGTAGGATTATCTGCAACATTTTTTCTTACTTCAGACGACTTATCTCTAGACAAAAGTATTAAATCAGAATGGTTTGTGAAAATATTTTTTGCAACATTTTTTCTAATTTCTTCATCATCACTCATAGATAATTTGTGCAAAATTTCTTTATCTTTAGATTTTTTTGCTGCTGTTAATCTATCTTCTCTTAATTTATTTTTATATTCGCTCATTTTTGTTTTGATTTTATTACCGTATTTTTCTGACAATTTTGCATAAAAATCAAAATACCCCAGCAATATAAAACAAAATCCGAGAGTATATCCCCATACTGATTCATTGAGATTAAATACAACTATACAAGAACCAAGTGTAATCCAAAATAATGCCGAATAACGGGATTTTATAGAAAAGGCTTTCGGGGTACTTTCTTCAGTCGTGCTTTGGGGTGGCTCATTTTTTTGCTGAGGTAACCTTGGTTTTAGCTTGGGAAAGTCGTTAAATGATAGCTCTTGTTCCTCTTTTGGAGGGGATATTAACATTGAGCTTCGGAATATCTGAGGATTTCCTAGGTATTGAGGTGGTTCTTCTATCTCTTCTTCTATGCTATCAAAAATTAGAATTTCACGGGGCTTGCCGCTGCCGGTGTCCGGCCCGATAATACCACGTTCCTCAAAAAGATCAGCGATCTCCGCCGCACGGTTGTAACCGATTTTCAACCGACGTTGGAAATAACTGGTACTTGCCTTGTGATCAAGAATAACAATTTCAAGAGCCTTGCGCACACTGTCATTATCGCCGGGCTGAAGATATTTCTTGAGTAGCGGAGCTATATCGCGGCGGTCCTCTTCTGAATAAAATTCTCTTTGAGAATCGTCCTCATCTTCATCCGTAACCTCGGCGATAACGGCTTCGATGTACTTTTTTACTTCTTTTGAAACTTGTACATTATTTGGCTTCTCACCTTCTTGATCTCCTCTTGCCTCGTGCCCCTTTTCAACGCCTGAAACTTGTAGGGAAGCATTCGTATGTTTACCGTGACAATACTTCTCCTCACAGATGACCGTTTCATACACATTTCGGATATTGGAATCTGAAGAATCTGCAAAAAGAGCTAAAATACGTCCGGCAACAATATCTCCCTGCTTTTTTTGAGATAACAATCTTGCAAGACAACTTCGCAATTTATTGTCAGGGATATTTGTCTTGATATGAGATAACTTCATCACAGCTCCGCATTCAGGACACTTGTAAGTTAAAATGTACTCATCAATTTCCCCTTTTATCCCACAATTTATACAGCGTAATACAAATGTAAAATCAGATTGCATTATTTTTAGTACCATATTTCATCAATTATCAAAAACATCTATGTAAATAAAATAGTTATGCGATTCTTGTTAAAATGTCCCCCAATTCCCCCCCTCAGATTTATTTGCAAACAAGCCTTGTTTTATTCCTTCTTCGCATATACGATTTGCAAGCAAATTAAAGGGAAGTGATTGAAGCCAGATTCGCCCTGTTCCAGAAAGTGTCGCAAGAAAAATTGATTTTGTTCCAAACAACATTGTCGTTATATTGCCTGCCGGAACAATATCATAATTTATCGTTTCCTCAAATGCCACAATACATCCGGGATTAATTCTGATAGTTTGATTTTTTAATGGAATCTCCACAATTTTTCCACATGAATGTACAAAAGCCATTCCATCACCAGAAAGCCTCTGTAAAATAAATCCTTCTCCCCCTAAAAAGCCGGTCCCCAAATTCCTTGTAAAAGCAATATCAATTTTGGTTCCGTAAGCGGCAGCCAAAAATGCACCTCGCTGACAAAGAATGGGGGCTTGATACTGTGCTAAATTCATAGGAATGATTTTTCCGGGATATGGGCCAGAAAATGCCACTTGTCCTTCTGCATTACCAATGCCTGTATAATGTGTTAAAAAAAACGATTCCCCGGTCAATGCGCGCTTTCCTGCATTCCACAACGTCCCCCAAAAACCAGCATTAGAATCTGAACCATCAGAAAGATGCGTATCTAGTTGAACGCTTTCACTCATAAACATCAAAGAACCGGCTTCAGCAATCACAGTATGCCCCCGCCTCAACCCAATAGATACAAACTGAAGATCCTCGCCATGTATTTTATAAGAAGTAGAATGACTTTTCATTTTTTACCCTTAATCTAATTTTTACTTGAATCTGCAAACAAGGAACTTAAAATCCAAACTTATTTTATAGATCATTCCTGTTGAAGTAATGTGTAAGCAGACATTTACTACTGTAATTTGGTTATTCATTTTTTCTCAAACAAGTTGTGCGAGTAACTGCTTCACGTTTGCATAATTAGGATCTTGAACAAAAACTTCCTGCAAATCTTTTATTGCTTGCGTCTTTTTACCCATTTTAGAATAAAGAAATCCTCTTTTATATTGTAATTCAATCAATAAATCTAAAGGGCGATCAGCTTTTCTGCGCAAAGCTGATGTCAAAGTTGTAATAGCGGCATCATGCATCCCTAAATTGGTAAAGGCTTCTGCTTTATACATTAACATTACAGTCTGAATATATGTTTCGTTATTTACATTTTTAGTAAGATTAATAATAGCATTCATCCATTTAGTATCATTAGGAGCAAACTTTAAAACAAGTTCTGCCAAAGAAATAATGACTAAATGATTTTGCGGGTTTTTCTTATATAAAGACAATAAAATATTACAAGCTTCTGTGATCTTTTGGAGTTGCTGCAATGCTTCTGCATGCGCTAAATATGCAGTTAGTAGCTCAGGCGGAAATTCAACAGATAAAAATGGAGATAAAGACAAAGTCAAAGTCATTTCCAATTGATATCTTTGAAAAAAACATCCAATTTGTTTTGGGCATCTTTCTGCCTGTTCAAACATGATTATGGCATCATTAAAACGTTTACTGTTCAGATAAATAAAACCTAATATAAAAATTGCATCTGCATAACAAGTCGATTTTTTTAATAAAGTCTCTGCTTGCAATATGTCGCCGATTATATACGCTTGGATTCCTTTGACTAAATTCTTTTCCTCACTTGACAAAATTAACTTTTCAAAAAAACCTAAATTCAATTTTTGATAATCAGATTGCTTAATTATCTGTTGTCGCTCCGCAACACTTAACTTTTTTTTAAGGGTGGAATTGTTACTCCATCGCTTCAGAGGAGTTTGATAACTAATACCAGTACCAGAAATACTATAAGTATGACGTATTCCTCTGGAACTTATATTAGTCGTCATTCCAGGAGATCCCAATGTATAAGATGTTCCATTTTTTCCAATATTCATTGTGACGCCGGGAAAAATTTTTATGCGTCTGTAAAAACGCCATCCCATTATCCCCGCCCTCCATTAAAATGAAATTCATCATAATTTCCATAGTCAGCTGTTGATTCACAGAATGGGCAGGTTACATTTTTCAAATGTTCCTGATCCAAACATAGCCATTTATCACAATTACAATGCCCAAACCCAGGATTATTACAATGAGGGCAACTTGGAGTAACGCCTGTTAATTGCCGACTGCTTATATTTTTCCCGACCTCTGTGCTTGATAATTCAAAATAATCTTCTCCGACAGGATACGCGCCATCAGCCATATAAATTCCTGATCTGTTATGACTGACATATCTGACAATGTATGGTTTCTTTGTTTTTTGACATCTTACTGTCAGCACCAAAAAATCTACATTATTTTCTATCGGTAAGTTATCTGCAAGTAAATCTGCATCCAAATTTTTTCGAAATTTTTCGATATTACTGGCGTTACCCTCTTTTCCGTATTCTCCCATCTCCTTACTGCTGGTTTGAATAGAAGAAGATACCCACTTAAAAAATGCATAATAGGATTCTTGGGTTGTTTCTTTAAAAACCAGCACATCGTCAGTAATTGCTTTTAACGCAGTTGCATCAGAATTTTCTCCCATTAATACTGCAATTGTAGAGTATTTACCATAATTCATTTTCCACTGAGCTGCTGCTGCTGATTTGTAATTGTCATTGGGAATTCCATCAGTTAAAATGAAAATAAGAGGTTTCCAATCTCCTTTGGTTTCGGGAGTATTTTTTTTGACTTTGGTGTCAATCTCACACATCAACACTTTCAGTGCATCAGAAAGATTTGTTCCACAACCAATAGGCAATTTCGGTGGGATAAAATCCATTACATAAGTCAATGGAGTAATTGTTTTTGCTTTTCCTGCAAAAGCTATTACTGATATATATACAGTTTCCATTGCAAACGGATTGCTCACAAGCGCATCAGTAAGCATTTTAATCCCGTATTGAACATCATCGATCGCCTTTCCCGCCATTGATTCAGAAACGTCAATAACAAGAAAAATTGGTAATCTTCTCATCGTTTTTCCTCCTTATCAACAGCCTGCGAGTTGGACAACCGCCAACCGTCCATTCCCTTCAGAAGCATCTTGCGAGAGCAAGATTTGTGTCTTATCATTTAATATAACAAATTCCCCTGGGTTGATTTTGTGAAATTTGTTATCTTTTATCTCGAACATATCAGGAATTTTTTCATTAAAAAGTATCCACTTACCTTGGAAGAATTGAAAATATCCGACTCTTGGCTTATCTTCTGGCTTGAGTTTTTCGTTTGGCGAAAAATTCTTGTAAACATGCCATTTAAACAATGATTGCCCAGACCAGACCATCAAGCGACTACCATCAGCCTGATAGGAACCTTTTTGCTTTATATAAAAATTCAAGACCGGGAGTAAAGCATTGTACGGAGTTCCACAGAATGGACATTTGGGATGCTTTGAATTATCAAAAATAAAGAATTTTTGTGCACACTGTTGATTTGAGCAAGGAAGAATCATGTCACTTGTTTTAATTAGAGCAATCTCCCAATCGTTAGCGATAGGTCGTTTAGTAGGCTCCTTCAAGCCGTCGATAAAAGCTCTTTGAAACAACTTCCATAAGTGGGGACCACATATTTTTTCTGATGAAAAATTTTGAAGATCAACCCATGGGAGGTAGTTGTCGTAATTTTGCCCATATTCTCTCTTCATATTGTTGTTTTGATGGTCAGTAGGATGTTCAATAAAAAGGGGAGAAGAACCCATAAGTAATTTTTCTTCGTTTTCCACATCTGGACCAAAAAAACGTCCACCACGTAACGGATGACGGTGCAGTAAATACATGTAGATAAGAACAGCCAAAGCATGTTGATCGGTAAAAACAGACGGCAAAACTTTTCCTTTATCTCCCTTGGGGAGATGCTGCGTAGAAATAACTTCTGGAGCAATAAAATCTGGTGTTCCTAAAACATCAGGATTATATTTTCCTGGTACAACAAGTCCATCAATATCGATAACGCATGCGTTTCCTGTGCTGGGGTCAATCAATACGTTTTTATAAGAAAGATCTGAATGCGCCAGCCCGGCAGAATGTAAACGACGTACCGCTTGCGACAATTTAAGGCTAATTTTTAAGAAATTATAAAAATTTCCGCGCTCAGAAGAATCTATGAATCTAAGCAATTTAGCCGATGCAAACCATTTGCCTTCTTTTTCTGCGCCCTTTCGCTTGGGATCATTTTGAAAGAAAAAATCGGATGCATATGTAGGAACAACAATTCCCAAAGCCCCGTCGTATTCGACAAGTTTTTCTGGCCAACAGAAAAGCTTCTTCCAAAATTCACCTCCCACTTGCTCCAAAATATCGTGTCTATACCGCCCTACAATACTATTCAGCCGCGCTCGCTGTTCAGCATTCTGTTTCTCCTTAAAGAAAGCAACAACGTAGTCTTTCTGAGGAGAAAAGTAAACATATTTCATTGCTCCAGAAGGAGGATCTGCTTTTTTTACAAACTCAATTGAAGAACCATCCAATGCATTTGTGCGGATAACATCTCGTGCCATTTTTTAGAGCCTCTCTATTAATAAAAAACTACTAACGTCCTATCGTCATGATTTCCTTTTGACCAGAAATCAAGCCACGAAAGTAGCTCTTCTTGAGTTTGTTCTTCGTGATTACAAAAATGAATTGGATATTCTTCAGAATTTTTAAGATTATTCCAAAACTCAACCCACTTCTGAGAATTTTTGAGATTGTTATCCGTTTCAAACATAGGATCACTAACCCCATCAGTCATTGCAAAAACACACTGAAAGTCGTGAACCCTGACACTAAAAGTTCTTTTGCAAGTATCTTGCCACACTTCAGGAGTTGTCAAAAAGCGTGTTTGCCCAACATATTCTCCTCCATCAGGTTCATTTAGAAGGTGAATATTATTTTTCATATCGAGAAGTGCAATTGCTCCATCTCCGATGCCTACAGAAACAACGAGCCATTCATCTTCAAATTTTTTAGCGATATAACCTAAAAAAGTTGCAGAATATTTTTTTACAGGCTCTTGGTTCTCATTAGCTATATCTTTAATCTTAAGAGCGGCTTGATGGGCGGTAGAAAATAAAAGCCTTTCTAATGCCATCTCTTGATTGCGTTTATCAAGAGAATCTATTTTTTGGTTCGTATCGGCTGATGAAAGCTTATTTTTTAATTCGCTCACAAAACTTTCACACGCAATTTCTGAACCTTTTCTTGAATACTCTGCCGATCCCGCACCATCAGAAACGGCTACAATCAACCAACCAAATTCGGAAATCCAACTAAAAGAAAATGAATCGTCTCTGAATTTCCCTTCATGTGCATGGGAACGCCCCCTCTTGCTTGCAAGGAGAATATTTTTTCCGCTGATGCCATATAGACCATCTTTAGCTTCATTTGGGGTTTGATATGGGGCAGACTCATCCACAGGTAAATTTTTCCACAATGCCTTAGGGTCAGGAAAAATTGTAAACTCAGTTGAAAATTCTTTTAATCGTTTGAAATTTTCATTTTTCTCACTTGTTCCGTATTCTACCCAAAATTTAATAACACCTTTTTCCTTAGGAATTCCAAAGAGCTTGACCATACCCTCTTCTATTTTTGCGGTAATTCCGCATGAAGCAGGCTCTATACCGACAGCTAATATATCCAGTTGGTTGTTACCATTACTCAAAATATCTATGGAGAAATCATACTTATAAACATGGTTTTGCATGGCATTAGGAAAACGCAAAGAAGAAACTTTTTCTCTGAAAGTTAATGGCACAGCGGAAGCTTGTTGAATTTGTTTTTCAGCCTTATTAATGCGCAACACTGAAATAGAAGGCAAGACTGTTTCATCTTTTACTTCTTTATTTTCAGAAACAACAACCTCGCTAATAGCATGACTTATCGAAGATGTTGTACTATTTCCACTTACCTGTGATGCTTCTAAAGCATTCTCAAGAGGGGGGGCATTTGTAAACGTTTTATCCTCTGTGCCAGATGCTTTTATATCAGGAGATGATTCTGAATCTTTAGGAATATCAACAAGCATTTCGAGAACATCTTGCTTTTTTTCTATTTCAGTGTGCTCAGTCATAGTTCGAACCTTACATTCTAATTCTACAATTAAAGAATGGTGATTTCCGGAGGCGGAGGAGGCAACTGATCAATATTTGAAACTTCCTGATTTGTTGCTCCAACACTCTTTGAATTTGTGGTAATTGACTGTGAAACCCACTTAAAAAATGCTTTGATAG
>JAFTUS010000165.1 GCA_017466125.1 Lentisphaeria bacterium
CGACAGAGATGTTTGTTTCGTATTTTGTATAGAGGCGGCCATATAAAATGATGGGAGTTCCGGCAGGCAATATGTCATTTTTGGAATATCCAGATCCCTTGGAAAAACTCGCCAGCATTTCCAGCTTACGCTGTTCCCAAGCGTCAGAAAAGCCTGAAAAGCGGATTTCCGGAACATTTGATCCATTTTTCGGAAACATTTTTTCAAGCATCGATTTTTTGATTTTCGTCAATTTATCATACTTACGCTGATGAAGGGTGATAAGACGGTCAATGGATTGGAAAAACTGCCCGATTTTCTGTTGCTCAGAAATTAAAGGATATTTTACCTCTATATTCTTTAGCTTTTCAAAATACAAGTTTGTAACACTTCCACCTTCTACTCGCATAGCAAATTCTTGCCGCAAAGTTGCATTAAACATTATTGCCATGAAAAGCGGATTTTGATCAGAATTAAAAACAGAAATCATTTCTCCTATAGCTATCCCCTTTAGTGACAACCATGTACAATGATTGTAATCCATTGGGTCTTCGCCGACACGGGGAATCAAGACCTCTGTGCCTTTACTGAACCGGAGTTTTTCAGACGGCATTGAGGTATAAGAAAAGACTCTGTCAACGATGGTTCCAAATTTGGTATATAACTCTCCATATCGAATACATGGTGTCGTTGCATCTTCTGTTACAGACCATTTCGGACAACTGTGTCCATAATAAAAAGAACCTACCATACCCAACTCACGCTGTTCCCAAGCGTCGGTAAATCCGGAGAACCGAATTGCAGGTTTTTTTGCTTTTTCTGCCATCATTATTCGCCTCCGAGCAATTTTTTCAATTCTGCCAGACCTTGCATATCAAATTCATCCCCCTCCAACTCATCCAAGAGCCCAATCAAAGTCTGCTCGGTTTCGGCGATCTCCTGTTCTACTTCGGCGAATGTTGTTTCATATTTAGCGCAAAGTGATTCCAGTTTTGTAATAAAATCTGCCACAATGATTTCCGGCAATTTATTTATATTTTCAACAAGTGGTACAACCCATTTGTATTCCAGCATCTGCATAGCTTCATCAACAGACAGCTCTTCGATGACAGATTTTGTACGAATGTGCAGAGCAGCAGAATCTTCCTTGATTTGTTTTTTTAAGGTCTTTTCTTTGGTGATAAGCATATCCACCTTTTTCAGGATAGCCAATGTTTCCGGCTCATCGTCTTTTGCTTTCAGAGCTTTTTTGACTTCAGCCGGAACAAAAGCGTCTTTGGCTTCATTGACAAAATCTTTTTCCTTGTCCTCTTCGCTCAACTCATCCAGAAGCTCGCTGTAGGTAGATGCAATTTCCGCAAGTTCGTTTTCTTTTGCTTTGAGGGCAGCAAGTTCATCAGTGAGAAGGTGTTTTTGTGCCAGATCAAAGGGAATAATGTGTCCCAGCCAGCCTTCCTGTACTTCCTGCTCCTTGTTATCTTTTTTCTTGATAACCATATTGGGATCAACCTGGGTAATTGCCCCTTCACCTTCAGTTTGGATGATTTCAAGGTCAACCGCCACCTGTTTCCAGTTATCATGGAGTTGCTGATATGCCGCATATTTATCAATAAGCGGAATGTTGGTCAAACGGCAAAATATATTGTCAGCAAGAACAGTTTCCTCTTGCGAAATATTGATATCAGACATTTTACTTAACAACTCAGCTTTCAAAAATGCCGCAAAATCAGAGAAGGCACTTTTGTATTGAGATGTAAATGCCGTAATATTTTTATGTTCACCTACCGCTTTTTTCAAATCAGATACCTGTAATTGACAGTAACCTGAATTGACCGGTTTGAACAAGGCATCACGCAACTCCGGAAACGCCTCCCAGCACTCGCCCAATTCAGCAACTTCTTTTTGCGGAATGCCTCCGAACATTGAAGCATAAATATCCCAGCTTTCCGGCTTTTCTGAAGAATCAACATAACGGGGGATATTCAGATTGTATTCATTTGCCCGGATTTCCTCACGATCAACTTTCTTTGAAAATCCGTCAACAGTTGCCCGTTCTGTGACAACATCTACGATTTTCTTGATGTCGCAGGCGCGCAAGACATTATTTTTTCCGACTTTTTCAAATCCCTTTGAGGCATCTACAATCAGAACATCCGTATTGCTGCGAGCCTGTTTCAAAACCATAATAATCGTTGGAATACCAGTTCCAAAGAAAATATTTGCCGGGAGACCGATGATAGCATCAATGTTGTTATTCTCAATCAGGTTTTTACGAATGGTTCCTTCCTCGCCACCACGGAACAACACGCC
Organism: Lentisphaeria bacterium; assembly: GCA_017466125.1. GTDB lineage: Bacteria > Verrucomicrobiota > Lentisphaeria > Victivallales > Victivallaceae > Victivallis. Next base: position 2,290 of record JAFTUS010000165.1, read on the forward strand.
GTGTGGCAGAACAATGGTCATAATCCCATCTCTTTTCAAATGGAATAAGTCGTGCAGCAAGAAGGCATAATCGGCTTTCCCCTTCGGAGCAATACCATATCTGGCATAGCGAGGATCTGTTTCTTTATCTGTCGGGTCCCAAGGCTGCGAATACGGCGGATTAGATACAACCGCATCAACATATAACGGATCGTAAGTTCCAACGGGGTCGGATTCATCAAAAAACGGCCAGTCTTCCTCCAGCGTATCTCCGTTCCGGGTGATGATATTATCCGGCAGAATTCCACGCATAACCAAGTTCATGCGAGTAAGGTTATAGGTGTTCTCCTTGAGTTCCTGGGCAAAATATTTAATGCGATTGCTTTCGCTCATATAACGAGCGACGCATTTACCAATATTGATCAAGAGAGAACCAGATCCGCTTGTTGGGTCATAAATTTCAATTTTGTCCCGATCTTTCAGGTGACCGGCCACAATTTCTGACATCAACAAGGAAACTTCATGCGGAGTATAAAACTCTCCTGCTTTTTTTCCGGCATTAGCTGCGAAATTACTGATCAAATATTCGTAAATAAAACCAAGGACATCATAATCCTGCCGACCATCCATCGGAATATCCTTAATAAGGTAAAGTAATTCCCGGATAGCTTTTGTTCTTGCCCCGGATGTTTCACCAAGTTTGGAGAGTCCCGTCTGTAATGTTGTAAAGACGCCGTCAAAGACTTTTTTGTGAGTCACATTGATAAGTCGGCTGAATGCATTTAATGCGGTTGTTACATCATCAGCAGAAAAGTCTGTTCCTTTATTGATCCATGTGGAAAATAAATTGTCATAGGAAATGAAATAACCGATGTTTTTCTGAACCGATTCAACAGTTTCACTGTCTTCCTCTGTCAGCTGCGGCAGATATTCATCAGTCCAGTCATTTTCCTTTAAATATTTAACCTCTTTGTCGGAGAGAAATTTGTAAAAAATAAATCCGAGAATGTAATCCTTGTATTCGTTTGCCTCAATCTTGGAGCGCATTTTGTTAGCTGATTCCCAGATTTTTGCGGCCAATTGCTGCTTGTTCATATTTATTCTCCTTCACCGGTGTATGTTTTTGTGTTTGCGCTTAATATAGTATGCACAAGTGGACATCTATTGTCCAGTCTGTTCTTGCCGACAATTTTTTTTTTCATTTTTTTTGCAATCATCGGAAATATCCATAATATCGCCAATATTGCAATCAAGAGCTGTACAGACTTTCACAAGAACATTTGTTGTCACGGATTCGTCTTTGCCGAGCTTTGCCAGAGAAGTGGAACTAATTCCTGATTGCAGCCGTAAATCGGTCTTGCTCATATCTCGGTCGATAAGCATTTTCCAAAGTTTTTTATAACTTACTCGCATAGTTATTTGTCCTGCATATATATTGATTGATGTTGCCACACAGTAAATATATTACAACAATCGCAATATACAAATGCAAAATCTGTAAATACAGATAAAAAATCGCTTTTTCTTTAAAAAAATATTAATTTCAGATTTTTTATTTGAAGATAGTCTTATTTTACGAAAGAGAAACGAGAATTTTACAACTCTCCGGGGGATTTTCGCTGTTCCTTTGTTGCGGAGTCGCTCAGTTCAAAGTTTGAACACGCCGGATCAGAATAAGTAACTTCAACCGGTGTGTCAGGATTGAGAAAGCAGAATTCTCCTTCTCCGTCATCGGGGCTTTGTTCCATATAGAAAAAACAGTCGATGCATTGATTACACATAATAATTCTCCATTATCCGTGATACCACCAAATTGCGATCCGGACTGCGATGAAGCCGAGGAAACACATTCCGGAAAGGCAAAAAAATGTAATTCCAAGCGGGATCGCTACATAAAGCAAACCGAAACCGGCAAAAAGCGTCAGGAACAGCATTGCTGTTACAATGAGTTCCCAACGCTTCAGTCGCTTGGATGTCTGCTCGATCAGAACAGCCTTATCCATGGCGGTACTCCTTCCAGTCGCCGCTTTCGATGACTTGGGCCATTTCCGGCAGATTGTGCATGACATACACCCAGCCTGAAACCTCCGTGCCGTTTTCGAGCTTCGCCGGGAACATCAGCCGGTCATAGAGCCGGGGATAACCTTCCAGCCGATCCACCGCTTCCCAATCTTCAAAGGGAATCTCGATCAGCTCGGCTGCGACCGTATTTTCACCCTCCGGCACGAACGCCGGGAAACCATAGCCGGTATCGTAGAGTGTGCCGGTGATAGTGCAAGGGGTAATATTGACTGCGTTCCGACAGAAGCGGTGGTTGCGTTCGCCGGACATCAGAGTTCCGTATACGATGAGTTTAACAGTTTTCATTTTGTGACCTTTCTTTTCTTGGTGAAGTTGTTTTTGATATTATGGACTCTTGCTCCGTTTGAACAGAGCAGACGGTATTCTTCGGGGTATTTGATGCGGTCGCGGGCAACTTTGGTCTGCCACGCCATTTCATAAGTGATCGCCTGGTAGATGCAGTCCTCGAATTCCACATCCACCCAAATTCTGCGGTAGACCGAAGGGTATCCCTCGTAGCGATCCAGTTTCCGCAGATGCTCTTCCGTGATTACATAGAGGACTCCCTCGGTCTCTGCACCTTCGACAAAGTCGATGTCAGCGTACAGCCGTTCCACAACCAGGTGATTGCGTAAGACCGCTCCGCCCAGGTCAATCGCGCCCGGACACCGCTTTGCCATCCGTGCCGGGTTCATATTACTGCCGTAGGCGAAATACAAAAACATGGTATTCATTGACTTACCTCCAAAATTTAGCTTACGACATATATAAGCGTGGAATAGCGAATATTGCAAGTTGATACTGCGGAATAATTTGCAAATAAACCCAATCCCGATAAACGCCCAGAAAGCCGCCAGTCGCGGCAGACAGTTTTCAACACGATCGGGGCGGTTCAGCCTATCCCCACATAAGCGGACAGTGGGCCGTTTCTGGCGAACAGTTGGCGTTATTTTATTATTGCTTTGAGTGCGATGGGGCATAATAATATATCCATATTTGCGGAGAAATACCGCCCCTGCGACTTGACAAGGGCGGTATCCATGCTGCGTTTTATTTTAACTCATTTTTTCCATACTCATCTTCCGTAGGGTCCAAAATAATAATTTCAAATCGCATCCACTTCTTATCTCGCCGGTCAAACCGAGAAAGCCAAGTACCATCCACCCAGACGTGCAGGCAAGTTACAGCCATATCATAATAGCATCGTGTCGCAAAGTCCTCCAAATCTTTATAAATGAAATACGGTTCAACGGTATCGCCCCGATCCCGGTGGTAGGCAATTACTGTGTTGGGCTGCGGTTTGTCAAAACTGTGATGTTCCCCAAATTCCGGAGCAATCTTTTCTCCAAGGCGACTCAGATGGCCGAGCGAGAGCAATTCCTCTGCTTTTTTCTGCGAGTTGTACCAGCCGGAAAGAATGACGTGTGC
>JAFTUS010000166.1 GCA_017466125.1 Lentisphaeria bacterium
AACAGAACAGTTGTGACTCCCATGATTACGACACCACGGAGTCATACATTTAGCACAAGCGGAAACCGAACAAGAACGAACAAGCGAAGACAACCAAGAATTCATAGATGATTCAGAAGAGAAACACTGCTTAACCGTAACGCCACAGGAAAATGTAATCTCTTGAGAGCCATGCCAACCATGAACAGTACAATAGACGGAAGAGCAAACTGAGCAAGTTTGTTTATTGCAATCCGTACGATTAGGACAGCCACCAGGACAAGAAATGCCCCCCGCATGTACCCCATGTGTTGGACACATAAGACCACCGCAAGTCAAACATGAAACCGGATAAATACCGGTTTCATCAGACCAGACGTGATGCCCCTGACCATTGGCATAATTGGGGCAAATATACATATGAGAAAGAGAAGAGGAATTAATGTTACCGGTACAACCAGAATAAGAGCAGTTCCCACATAAATGAGCAAAAGAAGAAAAACATAAAAAAAGAGCTAAAAACAAAATGAATATCTTCATAATTCCCCCCTTAAAACATGTGTTTCTGATTTTTAGTGTGAATAATAAGTTGCATCATGGCAAAGCCGCCGACACAAGAACAAGAAAGAAAAACAGCCTGAAGCAGATATATTATCTGTTCAAGCAGTTCGAACAGTCTTTCAATCTGATCAGGCTGCATCTGGATCACCGATTAACCAATGGAACGAATCCATTTAATACCTTTGCGCACCACGATAAAGGCGATCACACCGGCGACCACAACGCCACAGACAGTGCCGATAGCGGTAATTGCTGCAGTTGCATAACCGGCAACGTCAACACCAGTCTCGGGAAGAGTAACAGTACCTTCCGCAAAAGAGCTGAAAGCAGCAAGACTGAGAGCTATAACAGCAAGTGTTTTGCTCTTCAGGACGGCTGCACCCTTTTTAAGAGTGCCCAACGTTTTTTTTAGAAAACCCATAATAACTCCTTTCATTTAGTTATGGGACAATCCCCCCCATGGGGATCAGTAATCAAAAAAATGTTTCCAATGCGTCAAATAAAAAACAGTAATATAAATTACCAGGGCAAAAACAAAAAATGACCAATGTGCAGCAACGAAATATAAAAAGGGGCTCATTTCTTTTCTCCTTTTGGTTGAGAAAATTCAAGATCCTTTAAGATTCGTTTTTTCTGAATAGACTTTATATGTTTCCAATTCATAATAACCTCAAAAAAACCCCCTGCCCCGAAGGGCAGAGAGAGAAGTATGGTTAATGATCAACGACATTGAAACCGCAAGCGGAAAGAATGTCATAACGAAGTTTACCAAACTTCAAAGGAAAATCCCTTGAATAAATATAGGCAGGACTTTCAATATCCTGAAAAGAGAAAGATTGTTTTAACTTTTTACGATAACGAGATTGCGTAGCACGTGGAAAACGCCGAAGCGTGTTTTCAAGGCCATAGATCATCGCTTGACAGCGAATCAGATCAAGCCATGGATCATCGCAAGACTGACCACCATCATAAAAAGAAAAACGCTGAAAAACTTTTCCATGGTCCGGAGGATCTGTAATAAAAAAAGCCTCTTTACTTTCAAGTTCCAGACGCCAGAGAGGATGATCAATATCTACATCAAACTTCTCCTTTTGTTCTTTTTGTTTGTCGTAAAGACGAATAAAATTTTTAGATTGGCGCGAACCAAAATAAAGAGTTTCAAGACCTTTGCTGCCATAAGCAGAAAACCCCTTACGCATGCCCTGACACATAACCAATTCAGGATGAATCTGAACCGGATAATCTATAGCAAGATCCAAACGAGCGATTCTTATTGAATCAGAAACCTGATAATTGGAAAAGTTTTGAAGAATTGGCGAAACCGATTCAAGAGATGTATTATTAGGATTGTACTCAATGCGGAAACCATAAGAGTTGGCGGAATATTGGAAACAATAACCACGCTGTAAATCTTCTTCTGATCCGAAAGCCTCAAGATAACCAAAATCATCAATCTTATTACGTTTAGGCATAACTGGACCAAACTGGATATCAATACCATCAACCGTTCTAAAATGATGCCGGAACAATTCCGAAGATTTTCCCTGAGGAAAGGAACCATCAAGAACGGTATCTAATTGAGATTGAACTAATTTAGCCATATTTTGAAGCCTTCTTTCAACGATTTCAGCATCTGATCTGTCTGACTGCCAAAGCGATAAAGTTGGAGCCAGTAAAAGAAAAGTACATCTGTCAATGCTCAATGAACCGGAAACAGCCGCAGGAAAAAAATTAAACTCCTGCGACATAATCACCTCATTAATTGTTATTTACCTGAACGAGAAGGATCAGAAGATCCACCAGCAATAAAAGATTGAAGACTTGAAAGACTGAAACGCTCAACAGGAGCTTTAGGAACAAATTGAGTTAAAATCGTAGGACTAAACTCCAAGGTTGTCCAAGAGTTCCCGGATTTAGAAACATGAGATGAAACATGAGCAGAAGCTGAACATAAAGCCGTGCCGGAATAATCCAGAGGAACATCAACGCCATCGGCAATCTCTACACGACCGGAACCACCAGCAACAGTAAAATGTAAAAAACGAGAAACCTTTTTTACACCCGGAGAAACTTCGATCTCTTGAACTTTAATTTGGTCCGTACTCACGATCTGAATAAAAATACCATCACCAACCATACTTCTTTTCCTTTTTTGATTTTTTTTTAATTTTTTTTAAAACGAAAAACGCAACAAATGTTGCTTATATTTAAAATAGCACAAACAACAAATGTTGTCAATGTGCAAAAAAAACAAATTTGCAAAAAAAAGCAACAAAATATATATTTTAAAAGATAAAAGAAAACAACAAATGGTGATTTTATGACATATAAAGAAGAATTTCTTGAAAACTGGGCAAAATCAGGAGGATTGATAACGGAAGCAACTGCGGCAAAAATAAAAAGCGTAGATAGGTCAGCAATTTCCAGAAATGTAAATATTACAAAATACAGAATCGGGAACAATATATTTGTATCACTCAAAGAAATACTTGAAGATGAAAAAATAAAACCAAGAAAAAAGAAAGAAAAATAAAATGATAATAATGTTTATCCTGATAATCATAATTGCAATAACTATATTGATACTTACTGCATTCGGAAATAAAGAAACCAAAATACCAGTAGCAAGAAAAACGCTTTTAACCAAAGCTGAAATTAATTTTTTACAAACATTAGAAAAAACAATTCCGGAAAATTTACGCATAACCTGCAAATGCAGAATGGAAGATATAATGTATGCAAAAAAAGGAAACGAATATCAAAAAACAAGAAATAGAATAAAATCAAGACATGTCGATTTTGTAGTCTACGATCCACAAACAGGATATACAATAGTTGCAATAGAATTGGACGACAAAAGCCACGAAAACAGACAAATGCAAGACAATATAAAAAACATAGCAATGAAATCCGCCGGAATTCCATTCTTCAGACAGAAAGTACAAAAAGAATATTCAACAGAAGAGATAAAAAGAAAAATATACGAAGCATGTAACCCGCAAGAAGCAAAACCGGCAAGCCGGAAAGAAAGATAAAAGGAATTTGGCGGAATTTTTTGGCGGGGCGGCATACGCCTTACTTCCCGCTCAAAACAATTCCTATGTATCAATTTGATGCATGTTACCCGCTATTAGAATCGCGGGTGTGCGTGCGCGCGCGCACGTAAGGCTTTGAGAGGGTAAGTATGGATAAAAGATATGCTGCATCATGAATTAAGCAGGAGCGAACGCAAGAAACGTTCCGGGAGCGCGCTGCGACTTGAGGGGGGTTGCACCCCCCACAGCTGACCCCGCTACGGTTCTTGGCAGCACAAGCCGCATAAAACACAAATAAACCCGGTATTCTTGGGAACTGACACATCCAAAAGCCTCCGCAAAAAATGGCGGGTCCTCCCCGGCAGGGGGGACCCCACCGCCGTCTTTTTTGCTCCGGCAATTTGTAACGTCCCCTGCGGTCGCATAATATACGTTATGCCAAGAAAATCTTGACATAACATGCCATTATGCGACGTTACAAATGCACC
>JAFTUS010000167.1 GCA_017466125.1 Lentisphaeria bacterium
CCCCGGAGGCTCGAGAGCCCCGGAGGGGCGACAGCCGACCACTACCGAGGCCGACGTTCGGCCGACAGCCGACCACTACCGAGGCCGACGTTCGGCCGACAGCCGACCACTACCGAGGCCGACGTTCGGCCGCCGTACGCTCAACGCCCCGATAAAATACGCTGCGCTCTTTTATCGGGGCATCGCTCCCGGCGAGAGGTATTGCCGCGGTGCGGCAATGTTGACGCTTCGCTTGTACTTTCGCCGCCATTTTAAGGCGGCGACCAGCGTTCCGCCGCGGGACCACGTCCGGGTGCGACCCGGGGCGGGGTGCGCGCTACGCGCGGATTTTTTTATTCTTTATTCTTTATTTTTTATTCTTTATTCAGTAGACGGATTATGACGATGAACAGCACTGCCGCCGCCGCTGAAATAACGCCCCACATGATCCCGCGCCGGATTTTTTCCGCAGAGACCGATGGCGCGAAAGCGGGATTTTTCCTCTCTTCTCCGGGGGCGTATTCCCGGAACGTCTCAAAGAGATCCACCAAACGTTCAAGATCGTATTGGGGTGCGGGTGCGTCTCCGCCGTAATAAAGTCTCAATTTCTTTTCTCTGTCCGTAAAGACGATGGTCTTCTTTTTGGTTTTCCACACCAGACGGATATTTTTCAGCGGGGCATCGTCCTGATTGCGGATCGTAACGGTATATTCTCCGGAACGGTATTCCGGCAGATGTATCTCCTTCTTTTCCTGCGTGATCTCTGCGGAGGCAAGTTGTTTTTTTCCCGCCGCAACGGTAACGGTGCGGCTGAAATAACGGTCGTCTGCGGTGATTTCAAGGGAGGAACAGGGAACGCGTCCGGCATCGACAGTCAGGACGGTCTCTTTCTCTTTTTCGACCCGCCCGGTCAGCGGCAGGGCGATTTCCACGGTATGATATTTCCCCCATTCATAACGGGTGACGGGGCGTTTCTTTTCGTAGACGGTAACGGTTTTGCGTTCCCGCTCATCGCGTATCGTAAACGGAACTGGTTTGTTGTCTTCATCCAAAATCCGGATGTTTGAGAACCCGTCGTCGGTATTGCGGTAGAGCGGCAGATCGAAAACGATGATGCCCGCCTCTTTGCCTTTGCCGGAAAATTCACGGTAAAAGGGGTACTCTTTCACACTCGCAGCGGAAACAGCCGTCAGCAGCACCGCCAATATGGAAAACAGACCTTTCATGCTTCACCTCCGAAACGCTTCCGGTAAAAGATATATGCCCCCGCTCCGCCGAGCAGCAGGATGCCCAGCAGCAGGAATGCGATGACTTTGTACAGCGTATTGAGTCCGGAAATATCAACGGCGTATACTTTGGTCAGGCAGACGGCAAAAAGCAGAAGTCCGGCGGTGCGGAGTTGACGGATATTCCTGCCGATGCCGCTGACGAGCAGAGCGGCGGCGCAAAGCCCCCACCAGACCGAAAGGCCGCCGTGACGGAACCCGTTCAGGACGGCGGAAGTACGCAGATTTTCATAAATTTCCAGCGACGAATAATAGAGGAAAACCAGACCGCCGCAGATAAAATAAAGTTTCTTCATCGTATCAGAATGGACGGAAACCGGATTTCTGTGAAGCAGTATTCCGCTGCCGGTGAGCGAAACGGCAAGTATTCCGCTGCTGAAAAAGCGTTCCAGTGCCCCGCCGGTACACATGGGTTCCAATCCGGCAATAAACGCTCCGAGGTACGCAAAGAAACTCAAAACCAGCAGGGTCGCAAGTCTGCTGCGGACATGGGAAAGCACCAGCACAAATGCCAGTGCCGACCATGCGGCGGCAACGCTTTTGCCGTCCTGCAGAGCCAGCGGCACGGACAATGCAAGCGCAAAACTGGCGGCAGAGAGAAATGCGGGAAGAAGTTTGAACCCGTCTTTCCGCCTGCGGGCGAGCCAGATCCCTTCAGCGAGCGTGACCGCAGAGACCAGCAGTGCAAACCCCGCCTTATAAAAGTTTCCGTAACTTGGCGGCACACAGCGAACGAGCGGAGACGCGATCCCGATCCACAGGGCAAACGCCGCCGCACCCACCGGCAGCAGCCACTCTGTAAGCCCGAAAGGATACTCTTTTTTGCGGAAAACCGGAATGAGCGTAAACACCAGAAAATTGATGAGAAGAAAGAGGATACACCACGCATTGGCTTTGGTCGGCAGAGAGAGTTCACCTGCCAGGAGAATAATGAAACTGAAAAAGAACGAGACGGTTTCCAGACTGCGCCAGCGGTGTTCCCGGGCGGCGATGAGCAAACCGGCCGAGATCATTGCCGTATAGCCGAAGAGAAAAGGCAGATTGCCGCTGCCGTCTGAAAGCATCACCGGGGTCAGATATGCTCCGGTACATCCGGTGAGCGCGACCGGCAGAATATTTTTCTTTACCGCCGTAAGCATGGCGGCCGCCGTGGTCAGGATCATCAGCACCAGTGCCGCCGCAGCGGGCATGATATGATACAGTTTATACCCGGCGAACGAACCCATGTAAAGCGTAACGACCCCCGCCGCAAGAATACCGATCGCAAGCGTATGGAACTTTTTGCGGATGCCGTATGTGCCGACAGCGAACATCCCCGTTCCGGCAAGAAAGGTCAGAATGATGCGTACCGCAGGCGAAATAAGATTATTCTCGATCGAATATTTCAGGAAAAAGCCGATGCCGCAGAGCAGGACGGTCACGCCCGTGCGCATAAGCCATGTCGTGGCGGCGGCGTATTCCACCGAAACACCCTCTCTGACGTTGCCGGTGCAGAACCACCGCCAGAAATTCCGGAACGTGGACGGTTTGGGCGGTTCTTTCTCAAATAACGGCTCTTCCGTTATTTTTTCAGCCTCAACAGGCGGCTCAATAACGGGTTCTTCCGCAAGTGACGGAGAAATGACGGATCGTTCGTCAGCGGGCTTCAGTAGTGTTTTCAATGCCGTTTCGATACGGTTGAGTTTGCTATTGACCGTGATGAGAAAAACAGTAAAAACAACAATGACAAAAAAGAGCAGGACTTCCATAAAAACCTCCGTTTTACGAGATAATATACACCGTATTTCCCCGTTGTCAAGGGCGCAGAATAACGGAAACGGAAAAAGACCGTCAGCGTTTGAAGCCGTTGCAATCCAGCAGGGAAGAGAACCAGTTGTTCAATGCGGTCCAGTATTCCGGTTTGCACTCCGGCAGCGGAGCGTTTTCGATCCCGGCGGCGACCAGTTCTTCCAGAAACTCATTCCGGCGGGGGTCATCGATTTCGGGCAGCATACCGTTTTCGTAGAGAAAGGCCGCCTTGATCACCACGGCGCACTGGGTCAGATCCCAGCGGGCTTCAGACATGCCGCCCGAAAGTTGGGTCAGTACGGAACGCAAGGTGTCATAAGTGTAGGGCATCGGTACGCCCGGAGCCGCATTGCGCAGCAGAAAGCCGCCGATACGGTTCGCCATTTTGTAGTGGTTCGGCACATCGGCAACGCCGTCGTAAGAGGCGATCAGTTCCATTCTGCGGGCGGTGAAAAGATCGCCGGGACGTTCTTCATTGAACTCCACACTCAATTCCCGGAACAGATCGGCTTCGGGAAAATTCTTCTCCGAAAGTTTCATCGCCCCGTGCGCCACCAGACTGGTTTTGCCGAAGTCCGGCGAAAACCCGTTGAGCAGCAGGGCAGACTCCCGATAGGGCTGTTTGGTCAGAACGATCATTTCTGTGGAGATCATGGCTTCCTCCGTTATTTCAGTTCGACTCCCGTTTCGGAGTCGATCAGTTTGAACTCTTCATAGTGCAGAGCCGGGTCCGCACGGAACGACAGCTCGACGCTCGAACGGGTCTCGATCTCCCGCAGCAGGGCCTCGTCTTCATTGCGCAGACGCGCCAGCACTTCGGGGTGGACGATGACCCTCAACGGAATATCCTTGTAACGCTTGTCGCGCACGACGGAGTTCAGCCGCCGCTGGATCTCAACACTCATGGAGACCAGAGATTTCACCCGTCCCGAACCGTTGCAGTACGGACAGGGGCTGAAAACCTGATCTTTGATGCTCTCATGTTCCCGCTGACGGGTCATTTCCATCAGTCCGAGGCGGCTCAGGGGCAGAGCGTGTGTTTTGGCGCGGTCCTCTTTGAGGAACTTCTTCATGGCGCGGAAAATCTCTTCGCGGTCTTTGGCGGTGCGCATGTCGATAAAGTCGATCACGACCAGTCCGCCCACGTTGCGCAGACGCAGTTGACGGGCGATCTCTTCGGCGGCTTCCAGATTGGTTTTAAGGATAAATTCGGGTTGTTCCGCCCCTTTCCGTCCCTTGCCGGAGTTTACGTCGATGGCGATCAGGGCTTCGGTTTCGTCCACCACGATCGCGCCGCCGGTCGGCAGTTTCACTTCACGCTGAAAGACCTGGCGGAGCTGGTCGTTGATGCAGTACTCCTCAAAAACCGGGCGGGGAGAGTTGTGAAGTGTGACCTTGTTCAGCATGTTCCTGGCTCCGAACTGCGTGAAAGCGTCGCTGATCTGATTTTTGGCGTCAACGGAGTCCACGATGATCTCATCGATCTCATCGGTCATGAAATCCCGGATGGAGCGTTCGATCAAATTCGGTTCGGTATAGAGCAGAGCCGGAGCGTTGCGCTTATCCATGTCGTTTTCCACTTTCTCAAACGCATTGAGCAGGATCTCAAGATCCTGTTTGAAGAAAGCGGCGCGCCGTCCTTCTCCGACGGTACGGCAGATAAGCCCCATGCCTTCCGGCAGTTCCAGCGAAGCGAGGATCTTGCGCAGACGGTCACGTTCCTGCCCCTTCTCAATGCGGCTGGAAAGTCCGATGTGGTCGCTGAAAGGCATCAGCACCAGAAAACGGCCCGGAATGGAAATATCGGTCGTCACTCTTGCCCCTTTGGTGCTGATGGGGGATTTCACCACCTGTACGAGGATCTCCATGCCGGGGCGGAAGATGTTCGGAATATCGGCGATGGTGTACTTTTTGGAACGCCGCGCCTGTTCCTGTCTGGTTTTGGCGGAACCGTTCTGTGAGCGTTTCTTCCGCTGTGCCTGAATGTTTTCACCTGCGGGGTGCTTGTCGTCCTCATCGTCGTCCTCATCGGTTCTGCCGAGGCCGGGGAGCATCTCCTGATAGTGCAGAAACGCATTTTTATCCGCACCGATATCGACGAATGCCGCTTGCAGTGAGGGTTCCAGATTGATAATTCTGCCCAGATAGATATCGCCGACTTTGGGTTCGTTATCGTCCCGTTCGATCTGGTATTCTTCCAACCGTCCGTTTTGCAGCAGGGCGAAACGGCGTTCCAACTTTTCGCAGTTCAGAATGATCTGCTTGCCTTTGTTCTCCATAGTTTTCTTCCATAATTACATAAATCTTCAGGCACTGTACGAAGCATTGACTGATTTTACCGGGCTTCAGAATTCTCTGTCCGCTCAACGCCCCGATAAAATACGCTGCGCTCTTTTATCGGAGCATCGCTCCCAGCGAGCTGGAGCACGTCCGGGTACGACCTGGTACAGACGGAGGCTCGAGAGCCCCGCACGGGGCGACAGCCGACCACTACCGAGGCCGACGTTCGGCCGCTGCGCGCGGATTTTTTTCAGTCTATGTTTTGCACACAGCCAAATTTTAACAATCCCGCAAACGGAGCCCGGCGTGTATCAGGGATGTCGCTGACCGCCCCGGACTTTTGTGATCCGTTCTACGGAAGGATAATCGGTTTTTCTCCCCGCAGCCCGTTGAGAAAGGCTGCCGCAGGCATGGCGTGACGGCCGGGAGGAGCCAGTTCCACCACTTCGATCGCCGCCTTGCCGCACCCGATGATGAGACCGTATTTATCCGCCTGAAGCACCTGACCGGGCTTGCCGGAGAGGGCGGGGCGTTTTTTGACTTTGGTCAGAGCCACAACGGTTTCGCCTTTGCTGGTGAGCAGACGGCACTTCGCTCCGGGCCACGGTGTGTAGGCACGCACCATGGCGTCGATCGCCTCAAAGGAACAACTCCAGTCGATGTTGCCGTCGGATTTGCGGATCTTGGTACAGCAGGTTGCAAATCCGGAGTCTTGCGGTACGGCTTCCAGTTCGCCCCGGGCGATGGCGCAGAGGATGCCGGGAGCTTCTCTGCCGGCAATAAGCCCCATTTTGAATTCCAGCGCATCGGCGTACTCCCGGTGATCGAGCGGAATACGGAGCATCTGGTAGACCGGTCCGGTATCCAGCCCCTTATCCATGAGCATAAACGCCACACCGGTTTCGCTGTCGCGGTTGAGGATGCACTGGACGATCGGCGATGCACCGCGGTAACGGGGCAGAAGCGATGCGTGGATATTCACACAGCCCACACGCGGCAGGCGGAGGATCTCCTCTTTCAGCAGTTGTCCGAAAGAGACGACAAGAATGATGTCCGGAGCGAACGCACGCATTTTATCCAGAAATTCCGGAGCATTGACCGAGGCGATCTTATCCACCGGCATCCCTTTTGAGGCGGCATAAGCCCCCACCGGCGTAGGCGTCAACTGGCGTTTCCGTCCGGCGGGACGATCCAGCTGCGTACCCACGCCGAGCAGTTCCACCTCCGGAGCCTCCGCCAGAGATTTCAGCACCGGCACAGCAATATCGCCGGAGCCGAGAAAATAGATCTTCGGTCTTTCAGTCATTTTTTTCCTTCAACAGCCGTTTTATCACAGCACACATGTATATAATATAAATCCACTTTCTGCAAAAAACGAATAAAATATGGTATTTTTCTTAAAAAAACCGCTGTTATTCTGAAAAAAAGTCCGGATTTATCTTTGACGGCTGCTGCCGTTGTCATGCAAGGTGCAGACTGCCCTGACGGAGGATCTCCGGCTTCTCTCCGGTTGCAAGGACAACGGTGGAGGCCTGTGCATCCGGAGAGATCGCTCCGCCGTCAATGACCAGATCCACCTTGTCGATCAATTCGTTTGCCGCATCTTCCGCATTCAGAGCGTTGGGGCGGCCGGAGAGATTGGCACTGGTCTGACAGAGCGGCAGATCGATCAATTCGAGGAGCCGTTTCAGCAAGGGGTGATCCGGCACACGGAACCCTTGCGTGGAACCGTCTTCGCAGGGAGCAATGATGGTTATTGCGCCCGGACAGTATTTCTCCGCCAGTTCGGAGGGCAATCCCTCCATTTTCACGCCGTACTCCGGCAGTTTGTGCCAGTCGCCGACAAACCAGCCCAGCGGCTTGGCTTCGGAACGGTGTTTCAGGTAGTAGATGCGCCGTATCGCCTCCGGGTCATCCGCACAGCAGACCAGACCGTAAACCGTCTCCGTGGGAAGCAAAACCACCGCTCCCGGCAGATCGAAAGCGGCGGCGGCCTCCCGTGCGGCCGCTTCAAGGCCGCACTCTGAAAGTTTGAAAATACGGTTATTCATCTTCTTCATCAGGCTGGTCAAGCACCCAGTGAGGAACCCGTTCCCCGAGGTAACAGCAGATAAACGCAACGATACCGGCTGCGAACCCGTATACGGCTCCGCAAGTGAGTGCGCGATCCATTTCGGGACTGTTCATAAGTTCAACAAAACTCATATCGTTTCCGGCAACACCGGCAATGAAAGCGTAGGCGAGCCAGACCGCTGTGGAAACTGCCATCGCCGCCCATGCGCAGTTTTTGCTGGCATTGGGAACATACAGAGCCGTCACCACCGGGATCAGCACCACAACCAGTTGCGATGCCCAGCTGTTGATCATCAGAGCGTAGATGCTTTCGACTTTGATCGCAAGGAAAAGAGCCACCACCGTAAGCAGAATGGTAACGGCACGGGTCATGCGCAGCAGGGATTTGTCGGACTTGCGGGGCCAGATCGAACCGATGATGTTGTTGCAGATCAGCGATGAAGCCGCCAGAAGTGAACTGTCCGCCGAACTCATGATCGCCGAGATCAGAGCCGCCAGAAAGACCGTCAGGATGATCGGGTGGATCTTTCCGAGGATCAGCACCGCCATACGGGGCAGAACCTGATTTTCCAGATCGCCGCCCATGGTTTCTGTGGTAATGCCGTATTTGGTAAAGACGAAACGCGCCGCAAAACCGATGGTGATGGGGACGAGGGCGACTGCCATATAGAAGAAGCCGGACATCACTGCACTTGACACTGCGATCTTCTCATTGCGGCTGGCGAGAGAACGCTGCACCAGATCCTGACCGATGGTACAGCCGAGCCCCATGATGATCCAGCCGCCGATGTAGTATGCCCAATCGTCAGCGGTATGGCCTTTGGCGGCATCGACAGCCGGGGGGATCCAGAGGGAGAAATCGGCTTCGGGGATATTTTTCATCATGTGCGCCCAGCCGCCCGCTTCGGTAATGGCTCCGGGAACGATGATAAAAAGACCGATGATGATAATGGAGACCTGCACGACATCAGTGAGCGTGACTGCCCACATTCCTCCGGCATAGGTGTAGATCAGCACAACAGCGGCACCGATAAGAGTTCCCCAGATCATATCCAGACCGGTGAGAACGTGAAGGATCGTCCCCATGCCGAGCAGCTGCGCACCGAGCCAGCCCACGTAGACCGGCACCATCCATGCGGAGGCGTACACGCCCGCCCATTTTCCGTAACGGCGTTCAATAATATCCGTAACGGTGAGGCATTTCAGCCGCCGGAGCATACCGACGATGAAGATACCGGCGATGATCAGACTGAATGATGCTCCGAAAGGATCGGCACGCACCGCACCGATACCGTCCGAAAAGACCGTTGCGGCAACGCCCATGCTGGAACCGGCTCCGAACCACGTCGCCAGCAGTGCTGTCGTAGCCATCCAGAGCGGCAATCGTCGCCCCGCCACCAGAAAGTCGTTCATGCCTTTGACCTTACTGCTCGACCACATGCCGATCCCCAGCATGAAGAGCAAGTAAATCACGATTCCGATCCAGAGCGTATAGAGCGCGCCGGAGGAGAGCCCCAGACTTCCTGCTGACTGTGCAGCGGCAACAAAGAGTTGATTTCCCATTGTCTTTTGTTTCCTTAAACGAAAATATAAATCAAAAAAACACCGTTCCAAGCATCACTTTCGATTTGCTTTTGTCGTACAATCTTATAAAGTAGTCCTCTTTAGCGTCAATTCAATTCCAAAATGAAAAAAAAACTGATTTTTTTGGTTGAAAAATCATCTTTAGCGGGTATCTTATAGAATATGGAACAGAAAAAGAGACTTTTTATCGCCCAGCCGCACGGAGTCTGCGCCGGAGTGGAACGTGCCATTGATACCGTGGAAGAGGTTCTGAAAACGGCAAACGGTACGGTTTGGGTACTGCATGAACTGGTGCATAATGATTTTCTGACGGAGGAACTCACCCGCCGCGGTGTCCGCTTCACGGAAAACATCAATGATGTGCCGGATGGTTCCGTTCTGCTTTTCGGCGCACACGGCGTCGGCAATGACGTGGAGGAGCTGGCGCGCAGAAAAAAATTACAGATCACAGATGCCACCTGTCCTCTGGTATGCAAATTGCAGAAGGCGGCGTGTGATGCTGTGAAAAACGGTGAAAAAGTCATCCTTTTCGGTCATAAAAATCACCCCGAAGTCTGCGGAGTTTTGGGGCGGCTGCCGGAAGAAACGGTATTTCCGGTCAGTTCCCCCGCTGAAGTCTCCGCTCTGCCGGATTTGAACGGAACTCCCTGCCGGATGCTGTCGCAGACCACCATGAATACGCAGGAGATCGGGGAGGTTTTCTCCGCCGTACAGAAACGCTTTCCGCACGCGTTGCCCGGAACAGGAGCGTGTTACGCCACGACCCAACGGCAGAATGCGGTGCGGAAACTGGCGGAAAAGGTGGATTTTATTGTGATCCTCGGTTCGGTGCGCAGTTCCAACTCCCGCCGCTTGCAGGAGATCGCCGCCGCTTGCGGAGCAGAAAGCCTCCTGCTGGACAGCGCGGCGGAACTGCCGCCGGAACTCCTGAAAAACCGCACCGCTGTCGGGTTGAGTTCAGGAGCGAGCGTGCCGGAACAGCTCTTTACGGAGTGCGTCCGGAAGTTGGAAGAATCCGGCTTCAACGAAAAAGTGATCGTATCAGGAGAGTGAAATGGATTTTCAATGCGCCCGCTGCGGCAACTGCTGCCGCTGGGAAGGCTGTGTAAAGGTCAATGACCGGGAGGTGGATGAGATCGCCGCTTTCCTCGAAATGCCCGTGGAAGAGTTTCTGGAGGAGTACACCCGTCTGCGCCCCGACCGGACGGGGCTTTCCCTGACGGAAGCGGAAAATGGCTCCTGCATCTTCTTTGAAGACGGCGACGCGCCCCGCTGCCGCATCAATCCGGTCAAACCGCAGCAGTGCCGGGATTTTCCGCTGAAATGGAACTTCCCCAACTGGCAGAGTGAGTGCAAG
The DNA here is from genome assembly GCA_017466125.1 of Lentisphaeria bacterium. Lineage (GTDB taxonomy): Bacteria > Verrucomicrobiota > Lentisphaeria > Victivallales > Victivallaceae > Victivallis. The sequence goes on from JAFTUS010000167.1 coordinate 10,348, forward strand.
GGCAAACTGATCGAATGATCCACCGCCGGAAACACCGGCGGCACGTCGGTCGGACGGTGTATCCCGATGGTCCGGTAAAATCAGTCAACGGTCAGTGTCCCATCTCCTCTTTTTTGCGGACTTCGATCGCCAGAGAAATATCATCCATCAGGAATGTTCCGGTCGTTTTCGGGGCGAAATTGCAGTTGACCACAAGTTCATCGGTATCCGGGGCGATTTTACGGGAAACGGTCAGCCGTTCCCAGTTGGAACTCCCGGAACGGTACGGCGTTTCATTCCATTGACTGCGGACTCCTTTTTTGTAGAAATCGACCCCGATATTGACTCCGCGCCCGACGACGTTGAGCCGGCGGCAGTATGCGGAATAGGTGAAATACGCCGTTTCACCGGGTGCGAGCGTCCCGATCACTTCAGAAAGTCTGATCCGCTGACGCATACCGGCGAACTCTTTTTCATTCGGAAGAAGTGCGTGTACGGAAAGAACTTTTTTACCGCGTTCTCCGTCTTCAACAACGGTGATTTTGCCATTTTTCCCCATACTGTTTCCCCAGTGACGGCTGCCCTCTGCCATATCGCCGTTTTTCAAAATCGGTTCGGGGGTCATGGGGTAGCGGCGCACAACGACTTCGCCGGGATAACGGGGGATGCCGCCGTCACCGGTGATCCTGCCTTTGATGAAAACGGGCAGTTCGTCCAGTTTCAGTACCGTTCTGCCGTTCTTTACCGGATAAACGGTCTTATTGCCCATCAGGTCGATCACGGTCAGGGATTTTTCTGAAGAGGTCACAGTAACGTCCGCTTTTTGGGCATCGCAGAGCCAGAGTGCATTGACACGGCCGTTTTCGGGGGAATCAAAGGCGTATGCCCTGACATATCCCCTGTCGGAACGTTTGAGCATATTCAGTGTTCCGGCGAACTTCGCATCGTGCAGAAGTCCGATCATGGTGGTAAAACCGACATAGTTGGGCTTGGGTGAAAAATCCCGCCGGATCATACCGAAATTATGTTCATGGTAAGAGGTCGTGCCATCGTTCCGGAAGTCGTACTTGAACACCTTTTCCGCCCCGGCGGCAAGTTGTTCGATCTGCTGGGTGATATCCACCAATAACTGTTGGCGTTCACTGGAGTTGCTGCCGGAGTGAAATCCGATCTCTGTGACCCATGTCGGTTTTTTATCCGCTCCATACGGTTTGAGCATCTCACGCAGCAGAGAAATGTTTGAGATATAGTGGATGTTCATGATGTCGAATTCGTCAGCCATACCCATTTCCAGCGTGGTTTTGAAGAAGGGACGGTAGGTGTTGCCCTGCGGCATGGAAGAGGTCGTTGCCATATACAGGAATTTGGCATCAGGGATCGCTTTCAGAATACCCTTTTTAGCGGTTTTATAATAGGTGACGGCATCCCGGATGATGGCTCTGTCATCGCCTTTCTGCCAGTTTTCCCAAGTGCCTTTCCAGAATACTTCGGCATCGGGTTCATTCATGATCTCCCAATATCGGGCATTCCGGAAGCGGGCAAGCCGTTCCGCGTATGCCTCCAACAGTTCCCAGCGGGGAGCGCAGCGCGCCCAGACAGAACGGGATTGATCTTTGGGGGCGGTCGAGGCATATTGCGCAGTATAAGAGATGGTAGAAAGAATACCGATCCCGGTGGATTTCGAGTAGGCATAGATCCGTTCGGCGGATTTGAAAAAACGGTCTTCATCGGCTTTGGTACGGACACCGTCCCACTCGATGCCGCCGCCGCGGAGCCAGCCGATCCCGGCGCGGCGGGCAAGGTCAAGTTCCCGTTTCCCGTCACGGAAACTGATGCGCAGCAGATGGAAATTACAGCCGAAACGGTTGGCGGGAAGAGCAAGCCGGGTTTGATCCGGCGCAACGGCGAAAGCCTGTGTCAACGTACCGTTTTTCAGCAGAAAATAACCCGGCTTTTCCGTTGGGACTGCAAAAGAGACCCCGTCATTTCCGGGAGTGGTCTTTATACAGAAACTTTTTCCGTAAAAATCCGTTACGGTAATGACGGGATCTTTTTCCGCCGTTTCAAGGAACGCGGCTGTTTTTTCGCCGGGAGAGAAAAACCAGCCCGTTTCCACCTTTTCAGCGGGCAGGTGGAACTGCGTTTTTATCTTTTTTTTTTCGGGGACAAAAGCCGGAGCCGGAACTGCATCGGGAGCAGAACTGCGGACTTCAATGACCAGTTTTATATTGTCCAGATAAAGATCTCCGGTGGATTTGGGGGCAAATATCGCAGAGAGGTGAAGCCGCCGGGTCCCCGCCGGGATCTGACGGACGATTTTGTGTTTTTTCCACGGGTGCGTCCCCTTGAAATACGGAGTCTCGGCATAGCCGATCCGCTTGGCGGCATCGAGAAAACTCACCCCGACACAGGAGCCGCCGCCGGTGACATTTTCGCGGCGGGTTTCGGCGGTAAAGACGATGTAAGCCTTCTCATCCGCTTTGAGGGATGCCATGATGTCGGCAACCTTCACTCCCTGAATGATTCCCTGATAGGTTTTCATACCGGGCGCGGGGACGCTCATTTTGCCGACCTGTTTCTTATGTTCTCCATCGGCGGAAACAGAAACAGAACCGCTTTTACCCATGGTATTGTGCCAGTGATCCGTGCGGGAGGTGAAACTCCCGTTGCGGACCAGATTTTTTGCCGGATCTGCCGGATAACGGCGGACAACGGTTCCGTCGGGTGCGGCGGCAAGGCTCAACGCCGATATTGCCGCCAGCAAAGTAAGAAAAAGTTTTGGTGTCATTGTTATTTTCCTGTTTGTTTCAACTTATTACATCATATCATATCCCAGAGCCGGACTTCTGTGCCAGCCGGTGATATTGGAGGTAAAGAAGAAGTACCAGTTCACATCCCGGCCGCCCCGGAACTCCTCCCATACCCGTACCGAGCCGTCCATACAGGCGGCATTGGATTTCACAGAAACTTCAAGTTCAAGATTGTTGACCTGTGTCGTACTTAACTCCCCGCCGCTGTAATGGTGGGTGTACTGGTCGAAAAGCATCACCTGCTTTGAGGGATTTTTAAATTTTTCCAGTTTTAAATTGGTCACGTTTTCTTCGCTGGTCATATTTTTGCAGAGCATTCCGCGATAGGCGTAACTGATACAGTACCATTTTGCATTGGTCACACTCTTATTCGGCACCTTTGAGAGCGGCTGACCATAGTTGGCGTCCAGATAAAACCCCCGCTTGCTCGCAGGACAGATATAGTACCCCTGAACCCCCTGCGAATAATCCCATAACGCATAGACAAGCCCGCGTAACTGACAGGTGTTGTTCATCGCCATATTGTGCATTTCATCACTGACCGGCAGCTGATCGTTAAAGTCGGTCACATACATCATCCAGATCGTGCCGATCTGCTTGAGATTGTTGGTGCAGCTGATATTTTTCGCCTTCTCCCGTGCCTTGTTCAAAGCGGGCAAAAGCCTAGCCGCAAGGATTGCAATAATTGCAATCACAACCAAAAGTTCGATAAGGGTAAACGGCGTCGGGAGAGAAAGGGAAACCTTTTTGGAAAAAGGTTCTCCCTTTCTCCCCCGAACCCCCTCTATCCTTTCCAAAAACTTTCGGGTAATTACATTTTTTGCATCCGCAAAAACTGTAATTGCTCTGGTTGCGAAAAGTTCAATCAGCGTGAACGCTGATCGAATGAAGCACGGCTTCGCCGTATGAAGCGCAGCGTTGCTGCATGAAGCGTTTGCCTGCGGCAAACATGAAGCACTTGCTTTGCAAGTATGAAGCGGCGTATTTTTGAGAGCGGCATTCTCCGTATGTTTCCGTACACATCCGTTCTTATCCGTACAAACTGTAATTGCTCTGGTTGTGAAATCACACAGAGATTTTTTGGGTTTTCTCATGATGTTCTCCTGTTTTTAGTTTGTTAAGTTTTTAATGGAATTGCGCTCGATCACGCTCATGGGGACAATGGGGTTGAATGGTTTTCCGGAATGAAAAACTCCGTCCAGGCCCTTGATGACCTCCTGTGCCAGCCGGTCGAAGTCATTCGATACGGTCGTCAGTGCCGGACGGCACAGTTCGCCATCGCAGATACCGTCGTAACCGATGACAGAAACATCCTCCGGAATCCGCAGATTGTGATCCTGCAAAGCGGCATAGACGCCGGAGACACAACTTTCGCAAAGCAGAGCCAAAGCGGAAAAATCATGACCGTTTTTTTCCAGATATTCTGATAACAGCCGATAACTTTTGATACTTCCCTTTTCGCCGGATAGGGTATGACAATCCAGCAGAACCGGTTCAACACCCTGCAAACGGGCGTAACTGAGAAAACCGTTTTTACGGGCGGTGATGTTTACTGTATCCGGCTCTGAATTGATAATGATGATACGTTTGTGTCCTTTGCGGATCAGATGATCGGCGGAGAGCATCCCCCCCTGATAGTGATCGCTGCAAACCGATGAGACCGAAAGCAATCCGGCGTTGTAGTCAAGCAGAACGAGCGGGATCGTCAGCGAGCCGAGTTCCTGCATCTCCCTGTGTTGAAGCGGTACTGCTCCCTGCATGACCAGTACAGCATCATATATTCCGGCATTGAAGTTCTGGAAAACCGGGCGGTCATACGCAAAAAGCTGCTGCTGCATGCGGAAACGCCCCGATGCGTCAAACGCTTTTTGCAGATGTTCCTGCCATTCGGACCAGAAACTGCTGGGGTAGTCAACCTTCAAAAGCAGAATGTTCTTTACCGGAGAACAGCGGTTTACATTGGAAAAGTATCCGACCCGGGGAATTTTCCGCAGCAGTCCTTCTTCCTCCATGCGGGCAAGAGCCCCGTCGGCAACGCGGCGGTTGGTTTTGAATTTTGAAATGATCTCCCGGATCGGATAAAATTTCTCATCCCGGGGGAAATATTCCAACTCCCGGTTCAGGATCTCATACAATTTCCGTATTTGAAAATTCAAGTCCATGATCATACCTTTTTCCGTATCTTCTTTATAAAGTATACCGATGTGCACACGTAAAAACAAGTTCTGTGCACAAAAAAATCACGGATTTTTCTTTTGCGCCTCCCCTTAATCTGGGATTTTAAGGTGCAGGAGCTGCCAAACGGATTTTCTATCCGTTTGTGTTCTGTATGAAATCTTTTACGAAAGACGGTTAATAGCGGTAGGTTTCCGGCTTGTAAGGACCATCGACGGAAACACCGATGTAATCCGCCTGCTCCTGCGTCAGCGTGGTGAGTTTTGCTCCCAGTTTCGCCAGGTGGAGACGGGCGACCTCTTCATCCAGTTTCTTGTCGATAAGGTAAACGCCGACAGCACGTTCCGGGTTGCGGGCAATGTCGATCTGCGCAAGCGTCTGATTGGCAAAACTGTTGGACATCACAAAAGAGGGGTGGCCGGTGGCACAGCCGAGATTGACCAGACGCCCTTCCGCCAGCAGATAGATGCAGTGTCCGTCAGGGAACGTGAAACGGCTCACCGGACATTCACTGCCCTTGATGACCATTTTTTCCACGCCGGGGTAACTGTTCAGATCCGCCACGTCGATCTCATTGTCGAAGTGACCGATATTGCAGACGATCGCCTGATCTTTCATGCCCGCCATGTGTTCGGCGGTGATGATGTGGCAGTTTCCGGTGGTGGTCACATACAGATCCGCCTGCGGTAGAGCATCTTCCACGGTACAGACCTGAAAACCTGCCATACATGCCTGCAATGCGCAGATGGGATCGACTTCGCTGACCAGCACTCTGGCACGTTCATTGCGGAGAGCCTCCGCACAGCCCTTGCCCACATCGCCGTAACCGCAGACCATGACGGTTTTGCCCGCCAGCATCACGTCCAGTGCGCGTTTGATGCCGTCGGTCAGGCTGTGGCGGCAGCCGTAGATGTTGTCGAATTTGCTTTTGGTAACGGAGTCGTTGACGTTGATTGCCTGAAACAGCAGTTCGCCCTTTGCCTGCATCTGGATCAGACGGTGGACTCCCGTAGTGGTCTCTTCGGAAACGCCCTTTACTTTGGCGGCAACCTTGTGCCAGTGGCGGGGGTCTTCCGCAAGGACTCTTTTCAGCAGGGCATTGATGACCTGCAATTCATAGACATCGGTGGGTTCGTCCAGAATGGCGGGATCATCTTCGGCGGCAACGCCGCGGTGGATGAGCAATGTGGCATCTCCGCCGTCATCCACGATCTGGTCGGGACCGGAGTTGTCGGGCCAGGTGAGGGCTTTGTAAGTACACTCCCAATACTCTTCAAGGGTTTCGCCTTTCCATGCGAAAACAGGAGTGCCGCCCGCGGCGATCGCCGCTGCTGCATGGTCCTGCGTAGAGAAAATATTGCAGCTCGCCCAGCGCACATCGGCACCGAGAGCCTTGAGGGTTTCGATCAGAACTGCGGTCTGGATGGTCATGTGCAGACTGCCCATGATTTTGATGCCTTTGAGCGGCTGTTCTGCTCCGTATTTGGCGCGGGTCGCCATCAGACCGGGCATCTCCTGTTCGGCAATGTTGATCTCTTTGCGGCCGAAATCAGCCAGATTAATGTCGCGGACTTGATATTCCATATAATTCACCTCTTATTGAATTCTTGATTTGATATATTCCCATGTGTCGGAACTCATCTCTGAACCGATGACTTTTACGACTTCTCCTGATGTGACGGCTCCGAAACGGGCGGCTTCTTCCAGAGAGTGTCCGGAGAAAAGCCCGTAGAGGAACCCTGCCGCCCAGAGGTCTCCGGCAGCGGTCGTATCCAGCGGATTTTCCACCAGTTCGGCAGGGACACGGTACTTTTCAGCTCCGCACTGAACCAATGCTCCCCTTTTTCCCCGTTTTATGACGGCGATGCGGCAGCGGCGGGAAAGTTCATCGAGCATTTCATCGCAGGAACGTCCTTTTCCGAAAAGTTCCGTTGCCTCTTCCTCGTTGGCAACGATGATGTCGATGTTTTCCGCCAGCAGAAGCGGCAACTCTTCACGGAAGGCGCGTACCACTTCAAAACTTGCCAGATCAAAGCCGATCATGCACCCCGCTTCCCCGGCGCATTTCAGTATCGTCCGGAACGCCGGGTTGAAGAGCATGTAACCTTCGATGTAAACAAGGTCGAATTCCGAGAAATCCAACGTTTCGACATCCTCCGGAGCCAGAAGCAGCGAGGCGGCAAGATTGGAACGCATGGTGCGTTCTCCGTCGGGGGTTATCAGCGAAAGGCAACTGCCGGTGGGGGCCGCCTGCGTTTTGAAAAACGCATGTTCCGAGCCGCCCAGTTCCGTCAGACTTCTGCGGTAGAAACGGCCGAAATCATCTTCGCCGAGTTTGCCCAGCATGGCACAGGAGATACCCAGCCGCGCCAGAGCAAAAACCGTATTGCCCGCCGAACCGCCGGGAGCGGTGCTGACCTCACCCGGCAGGGCATCGATCATGCTGTTCTGTTCGGCGGCATCGACCATGACCATTCCGCCCTTTTCACCGGGAATGGTGTCGATGAAAGAATCCGTCACCTGCGAGAGAAGATCCACCAGCGGTGAACCGACTCCGAGACAGCGGTACTTGCGTCCGGAGGGGATCAGGGATGTTTTCATATTCAGCATCCGGCGGCTGCGGCTTTGAGTTCTTCGACTTTATTGAGTTTTTCCCAGGGGAAATCGGGACGGCCGAAGTGACCGTAGGCGGCAGTATCCTGATAGCACCAGCCGTCGCCGGGGTGCTTGAGCTGAAGTTGTTCCACAATGCTTGCGGGTTTCATGCAGAAGACTTTGCGGATGACCGCTTCAAGTTGGTCATTGCTGATTTTGCCGGTGCCGTAGGTATCCACGTTGACGCTCAAAGGATCGGCAACGCCGATGGCGTAGGCAACCTGGACTTCGCACTTGTCAGCCAGTCCGGCGGCGACCACGTTCTTGGCGATATAGCGGCACATGTAGGCGGCGGAACGATCCACTTTGCTCGGGTCTTTGCCGGAGAAAGCACCGCCGCCGTGAGAACCGACACCGCCGTAAGTATCGACGATGATCTTGCGTCCGGTAAGGCCGGTATCGCCGTGGGGACCGCCAATCTCAAAGCGTCCGGTGGGGTTGACAAAGTATTTCACATCTTCGGAGAGCAGTTCGCCGGGGATGACCTTTTCGGTGACTTCGCGCACGAGAGCATCCAGCCATTCGGAGGGCATGTCGGGCGTGTGCTGATGAGACAGAACGACCGTTTCCACAGCAACGGGTCTGCCGTCTTTGTAGCGGATGGAGACCTGACTTTTTGCATCCGGACGGAGATAGCGGTATTTTTCCGGGTCACTCTTGCGGAGACGGGCGAACTCTTCCACCAGTTTGTGGGCGTAGTAGATGGTCGCGGGCATCAGGGCGGGGGTTTCGTTGCTGGCGTAGCCGAACATCATTCCCTGATCGCCTGCACCCTGCTCCTTGAAAAGTCCTTCCCCTTCGGTGACGCCCTGCGAAATGTCAGCGGACTGCTTGTGGATGCAGACCATGACTTTGGCATCGTCGGCGCAGAAGCCGACTCCGTGCTTGTCGTAACCGATCTTGCGGACGGCATCGAGAGCGACTTCCTGCCAGTTGACTTTGGCATTGGTGGTGATTTCGCCTGAAATAACGATCAGATTGGTGGTCGTCAGCGTTTCGCAGGCGACACGGCTCGCAGGGTCCTGCATCAGACAGGCGTCGAGGATGGCATCGGAGATCTGGTCACAGACCTTGTCGGGATGCCCTTCAGAAACGGATTCCGAAGTGAAAACATGTTCAGAACGGATTTTGCTCATAATAAAAATTCCTTAATAATGAAAGTATAATAACAGTAAACAAAACGCCCGACTCTCATGCCGGGCGTATGAAATCAGACACATATCAGCGGTTGGGCATGATCATGGGGACCGGAACGCCGCGGCGGTTCTTGCTCCATACGGAGTCGCCGGAACCGGTGACAGCGGGCTTTTCCTTGCCGTAACTGACCGTTTTCATGCGCTTGTCGGCAACGCCCTTTCCGGCGAGATAAGCACGGATGGCATTGGCACGGCGTTCGCCGAGGGCGCGGTTGTATTCATCGGTGCCGCGCTGGTCGCAGTGACCTTCGATGACCAGACCGAGGGTGGTGTTGGCAGAGAGGTAATCGGCGATCTTGTCGAGCAGTTCACGCTGGGAGGCGATGAGCGTGTCGGAGTCGTAAGCGAAATAGATGATCGGCATATTCAGGCGGTTGCCGGAGGGGTCGGCAAGACGCCAGCCGTCCGCATCGGCCGCTGCGCCTTCATCCTTGAGAGTACCTTCGTCTGCGCCTTTGCCCCAATCGGAGACGCCGCCTTTGTCAAAACCGTTTCCGCGGCCGAGTTTGCCCGCGTCATTGAAATTGGAGGGTTCATCCACGGCTTCGGGGACCTGGGGCATCGTGGGGTCGTTGCCGGGAATATCGTTATTGAACCAGCTGCAGCCGGCAGTGAAAGTTACAGATGCAGCGATCAGGGCGAAAGTCAGAACATGTTTCATTTTTTTATCCTTATTTTAAATAGTTTGGGTTGATACTGATTATTAATATAGCGCACGTGTGCGAAAATTCCACACCAAATTCAGAAAATAATGGAAAAATATATCGTATGCATCGATCCTGACGATTGTAAGACTAAACGCACCGCCCAGGTTAATTGATACCCTCAAACTTGACTAAATGGTGCATTTACTTTTTCAATTCACGTATGCATCGATCCTTTGACTGTATGTGCCGTTCTTTCTGCCGCCCGGAGAGGGGTTCAGATGTCCGGCAGACGGCTTTTGCCAATCTGCATATTTTCACCTATTCCAGACGGCCCGGCACCCCGGCGGCGGAGATGCCGGAGCAGGTCTCCGGAGATACGGCGCAGCGGCGTTACCGGCAGCTGAAAGAGATCGCCTGCGCCTCGCACCGGAAATTTCTCCTCGCCAATACCGGCAGAACGCTTCCGGTGATCTTTGAACGCATCGACTGGGATGGGTTCGCCCGGGGATGGAGTGATAACTATATTGAAATACGGCGTCCGGCAGGCGACGTGCCGCTTGACCGGATCGTGCCGGTTCGTATAAGTCCGGAAGATTTCACCGGTTCTCAGGAAATTCTAAGTTAAAGGATGGTTTGTCTATGAAGAAATACTTTACTTGTATTATGAAGGCGCTGCTCGTTCTCTGTGCCGGATGCTGTACCGATGATGCAATTTCTCAGGCGCAAAAGCTGGTTCAGTCCGATCAGGCGTCCTGCGTGCTGGTCAAAAACGGCAAACTTGTTGCGCAGGAAAGCGGACGGGGATTGGGGCCGTTATTCGTCATGCTGGATAAACACGGCGAAGAGATGGCTGGCGGCGTGATCGTTGATAAGGTCATCGGCAAAGCGGCGGCCGCCATCATCGTCTGCGGCGGAGCGGAAAAAGTCTGCACCGGTTTGATCAGTGAACCGGGACTGGTGCTGCTGGAGAAACACGGCATCAAAGTCTGTTTTGAGCAAAAAGTTCCGCAGATCCTCAACCGCCGCCGTGACGGACTCTGCCCCATGGAAAAACGGGTCGCCGCAATCGATGATCCGGAAGAGGCCGTCAAAGCTCTCCGCCAGAAGTGATTTTAACGCTTGTTTTTACGATACTCCATGGGAGAACTGCCGATAAAAAGTTTGAACCGGCGGGAAAAATGAAACGGGTCATTGTAGCCGCATGAACGGGCGATATCCTGGATCGTGGCCGAAGAACAGATCAATTGTTCGGCGGCATGATTGAGTTTGAGACTTTCCATATACTCTTTGGGATTCATGTGGATCTCCTGCTGAAAAAGCCGCCGGAGGGTATCGTCGCTGATATTGCAGAGTTCCGCAAGTTCCGTTACGCTGTACCAGCGTGCCGGATTCTCTTTCAGCAGACTGATCACATCTTCAAGCAGCGTCTGTTTCGGATCCGGGATGCGTTTTTCGTACAATTCAAAGAAGAGTTTCTGCAGGGCGATATTGGCTTTGATCTGACTGCCGGGAGCCGGATCATGCGACAGGTCAATGATCGGAGAGAGCTTCCGGACGTTGCCCAGATGATAGACGCCGCTTTGCAGAACCCCGCTGGCGTAAAGCTGATCGGCGATCGGGCCGACAAAGCAAATACTGTCTTCGATATAAGATTCCCCCTGATATCCGCCGTAATTATGCAATTCTTTGGGTGAGATCAAGGCACAGTCCCCCGGTTTCATCTCGATTTTTTTGCCGTCGGAAAGCATAAAACACCCTTTCCCGGCATACATGTGGGAGAGAGAATAAAATTCAAAATACCGGGTTTTCCCCTTTGTAAAACTATCCGGACGGGAGGCATATCCTCTGGCTCCATTGATGATCCACAAGCCGTATTTCTCATGGATTTCCCGGATTTGACTGGTGTAATAATGGATTTCATGCGATTGCGTAAAACGGACAGGCATTTGCGTTTTTTTTCCATGTTAAAATGTTGCGTTTGGTGTATAATATACATCGGAAGCAAAAAAAGTCAATGTCTGAAAAAATATTGGAGACAGGAATGGATAAAAAAATAAAGGTGGCAGTGTTGGGGACTGGCGGCAGAAGCCGATGTGTCATGACCAATTTACTGAATGATTCTGATTACAACGTGGAGATCGTTTCTGTTTACGATCCGGATATGGAGCTGGCGGCCCGGATGACGGAAGAGTGGAAATATCCTCTGGCGCAGGTCTGCAGCTCTTTTGAAGAGGCGATCCATGTTCCCGGCGTGGAATGGGTCATGGTTTTTTCTCCCAACGCATATCACAAAGAGCAGATCCTGGCCGCCTTCGCTGCCGGGAAGCATGTTTTTTCTGAAAAACCCCTCGCCACAAGTATCAGCGATTGTCAGGAGATCTATGAAGCCCATCAGAAAACGGATGTGATTTTTGCCACCGGTTTCGTGCTGCGGTACAGCAAGGTTTATCAAACGGCCAAAGAGATCCTTGCATCGGGGAAGCTCGGCAGGATATTATCGATCAATGCAGATGAAAATATCATTCCGGAACATGGCGGTTATATCATGTGCAACTGGCGGCGGGATTCCCGCATTTCCGGGCCGCACATTCTTGAAAAATGCTGTCATGATCTCGATTTGATCAACTGGTTTTGTGAATCTCTGCCCAGCCGGGTCTCTTCTTTTGGAAGTCTGGATTTCTTTGTTCCGGAAAATGAGCATCTTATGCAGAAATACGGGAAAGAGACATTCTGCAAATGGTACGACCCCCATCCGGAACCTTCGCCCTTCACGTCCGAAAAAGATCTGATGGATAAACAGGTCTCCATTCTGCAGTACCGCAACGGTATTCTTGTCAACTTTCAATGCACCATGTCCAATACCATCCCGGAGCGGCGGATGTACTTCACCTGTACCGAAGGGACCCTGATCCTGGAACTGTACAAGAGTACCGTCCACTATATGAAAATGGGGGATCCTTGTATGTACAGCTACAATTTTTACGCTGACGGACATGGCGGCGGCGATAATTACATTATGAAAGAACTCTATCGTACCATGTGCGATAAGACCCCGCCCCGCTGCAGCGGAAATGAGGGACTTGAAAGTGCCGTTGTCGCACTTGCGATCGATCAGGCGGCACAGAAAGGGGAGGTCATCGATTTGGAAGAAGTATGGAAAAAGCTGGAACGCTGACGATGGGAAAGGAGGACAGATCATCCATTCCGGTTATTTGCCATTTTATTGTTTTCACATAATGCGATTATGTGGAGAAAAGAGTATTTCCGTTCAAAGTAAACCACTAAAAACAAGGAAGTCAAAAAAAATGAAGAAACAAGAATTCAAGCCGCATCGCATAATTGATATTATGCGCCTTTTCACCCTTATCGAATTGCTGGTTGTAATTGCCATAATAGCTATTCTTGCTGCTATGCTGCTGCCGGCTCTGGACAAGGCTCTTGCCAAGGCAGATGCCATCAACTGCACCAGCCATTTGAAACAAATCGGTACCGGTCTGGTGATGTATGCAGATGATTATCAGAATTTTATAGCCAACTCCATTGCCAATTCCGGCGCACCGGATCAGCGTTATTTGTGGCACCATATTTTAAGCGGCAAATCCGCTACCAGCGATGGTCAGGAAGTCGATGTGGTCGGGTATACTCCTTATCTGGGCGGCGGCCTGCCGTTGGTCAACTGTTCTGCCGGCGGTGGTGATCTTCACTACAATTACGCCTATGCAATGATTTACATCAACGATCTTTCCAATAAAGATGCGATCATTGGCGATATCGGCAGTTACAGTGTTGCCGGGCCGACGTGGCGTGACCGCTATATCAATCTGACCCGGGTGAAAACGGCGGGGACGGCGATTTTTGTCGGTGATTCCGGCCGGGCGGATTCTCCGTTGTACGGCCACTGGGGGATCTCCAACAAGATCAATGACAAAAACGGTTTCGGCACCTGGATGCTCCGTCATGGTTCCACAGGCAACTGGCTCTTTTTCGACGGCCATGTGGATGCACTCAATGCCGGTGGCCTCAAGGGAACTGCCAACAAAGCGGATCAGATCCTCGATGCCGAAGGCGTGCAGGTAATGTGAATTGATACGATCAACATATACAAGATGAGGAATGAAAATTATGAAAAAGAAAAATTTCACGCTGAAAAAAAGTAATAAAATCAACACATCCTTACGCCCGGCAGGGCGCACTTCACGCTTGACGCAGTCAAGTTCTTCACATCTTCACATCTTCACTCAATCAGCGTTCACGCTGATTGAACTGCTGGTCGTTATTGCCATCATCGCCATTCTGGCCGCCATGCTGCTGCCGGCTCTGAATCAGGCCCGGGCCAAGGCCCGCGGCACCGCCTGTATGAATAATTTCAAACAGCTCATGCTCGGTACGAAACAGTATTCCATGGATCAGAAGGGCTGGATCATGCAGGCCTATGTCTCCAATTCGTACAAACCCTTTTCCGGAGCAAGTGTTCATTGGGAATACAATATGAATGGTCTGGGATATATCCCAATGAGCAACCAGAAGGGGAAGCTCAATTCTCCGTGGCAATGCCCGGTGCTGGCTCCCCAGCGCAATCTGGTTTCTTCCGTCAACCGGGTGACCAACTTCAACAATCAAAATGGTTCCGGCAAATTTTTCCGTCTGGCTTCTCTCTCCGGAGCCAGTTCAACGATCCTGCTGATCGAGGGAAATGAAAAATGGATCGCAGACAGGGACGGCTTCTCCTGCGAGGGATACCCGGTGCGTTTGTACAATGACCGGGCAGTTTATCTGGAAAAACACATCTCTTTCCCCCACAATGACCGCATGACGACCGGTTATGCCGATGGCCACGTGGAAGCTCTGGCAAGAAATGACATCCAGGATAACTCCTTTGATGCTCCGTTGAAATTCTGCAAAAGTTTGTAAGGAGATTTTATGAAAAAATTTCTCCTCGCTTTTTCTTATCTGTTACTGGTCTGTCTGACTCCGCTTGCGGGGGCGCCGGTAATGGAGTTGGAAGTCGATTTTTCCAACCCATCCTGGAAATCGCTCATCAAACCCGCATGGGGGAAATATCCCCGGGTCGAGGGAAATGAACTGGTTTTCGGGCCGGGATCGTTCTCCGGGATGCCCATTGTCCCCATCGCTCCGGGAAGTGTCATCCATGTGGAGTTTGATGTGCAGAATACCCATATCACTCACGGCGGAAAAGAGGGCTGGAAAACGGCCGCTGTCCAGATGGCATTTTTCTCCGGCAACAAGGAGGTCGGGCATACCGACCTGTACAACAGCGGGAAACCCACCAACGGCAAAAAACATGTGACTTACTCCATCCCGTGCAAAAACACCGGTTTCCGGCTTGCGTTCGGCAGCTATGGCAGAGATGGAGAATTCCGCATTTCCAACATAAAGATCAAAGTGGAGGTCCCCGGAAAAGATTTGGAACGGGACGGCTCTTTTTTCGGTATGTTCGGAATCAACGACTGGTTTATCCATCGGGAAAAAAGTGACTGGGACAAGCTGCCGCTGGGCGGCAAAAATAATATCCGGGTCGTCAAAAATATATTTCCTTCCCGGGGCGGTACGCTCGAGATCAAAGACGGCGGTACCGTTGTCAGTCAGATATTTCCCTATAACGGGGAAGGACTCATCGTCGGCGCCTGGTACGCCCAGAAAAATATAAAACGCAAGGCCGGTGCGCCTCCATGGGCAAATGCCGGGATCCAGCTGGTCTATCTGGATGAAAAGGGCAAGTATCTGGGGCATCGGGATATTACGGCCTCGCTGCTGGAGGGCGACCGTCCGTGGGAATATCATCAGTGGGTCTATGCTCCGGGGACTTTGAGCCGCCGGGTAAAAGGCATCCAGCTCTGGCTGCGGATCTGGGGCGGCAACACCGGAACAGCATGGTTCGATGATTTTTCGGTCATCATCCAGGGGAAGAGCGAGGCGCGCAATTACAATTCCAAGGCCGGGACGCTCAAACTTTCCGTTGCGGAAAATGCTCCTCAACTTCCGAAGATCTGGAACGGGATCGATCTTGCCAATGCCCGTCAGACCGATCACTACCGTGTTTACGATGCCATCGCCCGGCTGAAACGGGAAGGGGGCATTGAGTATTTGCGTCTCCGGGAATTCATGGCCGCTCCGATTTCTGCCAAAGGGGTCAGGCCGGATGGTTCCATCGTGCATGACTTTGGCAAAGTCGATCACTATCTCGACCGGCTGGTTTTCGACTTGGATCTGAAACTGGTCCCGACCATCCAGACCGTGCCGCCCTTTCTGCAGGAAAAAGGGCAACCCCATATCCCGAAAGATTACGGGATCTGGAAAAAGTGTGTCAAAGGTCTGGTGCATCACTGGATCGCCCGGTATGGCAAAGAACGGGTCTCTGAGTGGATCTTTGAGTGCTGGAATGAACCCGGTTCTGATTTCTTCAAGGGGACCGATGCGCAGTTCTGCAGGATTTTCGTCACCTATCTGCAGGCGTTGACCGAAGTGGAAAAAGAAGCCGGTATCAAGCTGCGTATCGGGACGCCTTCCTGCGCAATGCGGGAACTGCTTTCGCTGTGCATGGCCGAAGCGCAGAAAGCCGGTCTGGATAAAGCTGTTACCGATGCCAGCACCCATATTTACGGCGGGTATGCCGGTAGTCTTGCGCTCTTTCCCGAAGGGATCAAAAAGCTCCGCCGGCAAATGGCACCTCACTCCGGAAAAGATATCCCTGTCCATATTACCGAGTACAGCGGTTCGGCAATGGCCACGCCGCATCATGATTCGCAGGTCGGGGCGGCATCTTTTGTCAAGATCAACCGGATGATGCTGGATATGGGCGTGACCCGTTCCTATTATTACAGTGTGATCGATCAGCCCTATCTGAATCTGGATCGCCACTATACCGGAGATCACGGCATGTTCATGCACTACGGCCCTGTTCCCAAAGCCGTGTTCAATGCGCTGGTCTGTCTGAACAAACTCTCCGGGAAACGGATGACCGTTACCGCTTCCAGTGAGCCGTTTGATGCGATCGCCGCCGTGGCGGATGATGGTACGGTGCGGGTCGTGGTCACGACCTTCAGCGAGGAAGAGACCGATCTGATCAAAAAAGTCCCGGTGACGCTTGAGATCGATTGGAAGAAGGACGAAATGCCCCACATTGCGGAAATCATCTATGTCGATTCGGCCCGGGGCAACGGTTATGTGGCATTTCTGAAGGCCGGAAAGCCGAAATTCAAGGAAAATCCGGATACGTCAGCCTACTTCAGAGCTGCGGAAATGAAAACGGAAAAACTCCCGGCATGCCGGATCGGAAACGGCAAATTGACCGTCACTGTGGAGATGGAACTCAACAGTATATCTTATATTACATTAAAGTAAAAGGAAACGTCCAAAATCCGTATTTTGCCGTTTGTACGATGCTTTTCAAACATGCGTCGTACTCTCCGGCTGGACGTCTCAAATCGTTTCTGCAAAAAATAAGGTCAGATAGCAATGGAAACAAAATTGTCATGGTCATTCCCATGGTTTTCGCCGGATCGGGACGAACGGGTGCGGCGGCTTGATGTCATCGCAGATGCCGGGATACGGAAATTGGTCTTGCCCGGTGAGTTTCTGCAATGGTCGCTGTTTGATCCCCGCTATTTCCTGGAGAGCATGGCGGAGTTCCGGGAACGGGCTTTGATCCCTCATGATGCGCATGCCGTCTGGGGAGACTGGAGCGATCCGGCACTGCCGGTGGAAACGTTCCGTCCGTGGATGATCGCACGACATGCGGCCCTCCTGGCCATGCTCGGCGGCGAGGGGGTGAAAACACTGACATTCCACGCCGGGAATACCTATCCGCAGATCTACGGGGAGTATCCGCTGGAACACTACCGCCGGATGCTGACCGCAAGTCTGGAGGTGCTGCTGCCGGAAGCGGAACGATACAATGTGGTTCTCGCTCTTGAAAACTCCTGGACTCCGCTGTGCCATTCCCGGCACCTTGTCGATATTGCCGGGGCGTTTCATTCCCCCTGGCTGGGGCTTTGTTATGACTCCGGTCACGGGCATCTGATGGAACAGGGACGGGAGCTGCCCAATATCGTCCCGGAATATTGGCAGATGATCGGAGCGGAGGTGGAGTGGGAAGCCGGACTGATC
The DNA here is from genome assembly GCA_017466125.1 of Lentisphaeria bacterium. Lineage (GTDB taxonomy): Bacteria > Verrucomicrobiota > Lentisphaeria > Victivallales > Victivallaceae > Victivallis. The sequence continues at coordinate 27,937 of JAFTUS010000167.1, forward strand.
GAGAAATTCCGGCCATTGCTGGTGACCTGCCATCTCCATGATAATCATGGCGTCACAGACAGTCATCTGCTGCCGGGGCAGGGGAGTGTGGACTGGGGGAGGATCCGGAGAAATCTTGCCGATGCTCCCCGGCTTATCTCCATTCAAACCGAAACGGCAATGCCGGAAGTGACGGCCGAAAGAGCCGTTGAGCTGAAAAAATGCTTTGAAACCTTGTTTTTATAAAAAAAACGTATTTTTTGAAGAAAAAATCAAAAAAAATTACTTTTTCGATTTGCAAAGTGAAAAAAATGGCATATATTAAGAGACATGTCAGCAGAAATGTTGATTACAAAAGCGAATTGTGCTCGGGTGGCGGAATTGGCAGACGCGTATGGTTGAGGTCCATATGGTGTAAACCTTGGGGGTTCAAGTCCCCCCTCGAGTACCATCTTTTTTTGTATGGCGTCCGGCCTACATAGCTCAGTTGGTAGAGCACATCCTTGGTAAGGATGAGGTCACCAGTTCGACTCTGGTTATCAGCTCCAAAAAATCGAAGCACTTCTTCGGAAGTGCTTTATTTTTTGTGTTTGTGTCCGTAAGGACACAACATCGTTTGTGAGTTTACTCGCAACATCATTTATCCGAAGGATAACATCATTCCGCTTTAGCGGACACAAAACGATGTGGCTTCGCCAACGATGTTACACCTTACTGCGTAAACGATGTTTTACCTTCGGTAAAAACGATGTTGCGTCTACGACGCAAATACACGATTGCGTGCGAGATGTTGCACTTCATGCAAATATATGGTATAATCAATATTGCAAGAGAGGTGATAGCAATGAAAGAAGACAAACTTTCTGATTTATCTATGCAATTATCTGTTGATGTTTTGAAATTGACAAAAGAATTAAGGTTAAAACACGAAATTGTTATTTCAAATCAGATTGGCAGAAGTGCAACGAGTGTTTGTGCTAATATCGCAGAAAGTAAATATGGTCATAGTCGTGCTGATTTTATTGCTAAACTCGAGATTGCGTTGAAAGAAGCTAATGAAACAGGTAAATGGCTTGAAATGCTTTTGAAATCGGACTATATTGATAAAGCAACCTATAAATCTATTGGTAAGACTTGCTCGACAATTCGCATATTATTGATTGCTTCAATTAAAACTGCAAAAAGTAAATTGAACAAATAGTGCAATGAGGCAACTTTATGAAATTATTTAATTCTTTCAAATCAAACAAAGAACTCATTATCAAAACGGAATTTGTAAATGTTTATTCTGTAAAATGTGATAAAAAAGAATATACAATTATTATTCCAAGAAAAGTTGCTAACAAACATACAATTATTCACTTTATAGATAATACTATTTGTTGGGAACAAGTTCCTCGCTTTTGGAGATTGGCAGGTAGACGATACGGTGATAAAATTCCGATATACAAATTCGACGGAAAAATTTTGAACACAATATTTGTTCTCAAAGGAAATCCCGGCGGTGACGAGGGATTAGATAATGGTATTTTTAGAAGTTCTAAAAAATATGATGAAAATTATGTGAATTGTATAAGCTATATGAAGTTCAAAGGAATGTAAAAATCAGGCTTTTAAACTAATTCTTTTTTGGTCCGTAGACTCAAAAAATCGAAGCACTTCTTCGGAAGTGCTTTATTTTTTTATTGTACTTCTAAGTATTTTGTGTTATAATCAAAGAAAAATGCTTTAAACTTTTCGGAGGTTATATAATGGATAGTATAGATTTCAAAATACTCGAATGCCTGAAGGTAAATTCACGTATGAACGCTACGGCAATCGGGGAGAGAATAAACCTTTCTACGTCGGCGGTTCTTGAAAGAATAAAGAAGCTTGAAGCGTCAAACGTTATTGTGAAGTATACTACTGTTATCGACAGCGAAAAGATAGGGAAGGGAATTACCGTTTTCCTGTCAGTAAGCCTTGAGCATCCCAAGTTTGACGAGAACTTCAGAGCACAAGTCATGGAAAATGAAGAAATAGTGGAATGCCACTACGTGACGGGCGACTATGACTATATGCTCAAATGCACAACTGCTTCAAGTAAAACCCTTGAACAGCTTCTCAATTTTGTGAAGAGCATCAACGGCGTCAGCCACACCAAAACTCTTGTGGTAATGCGCACCACAAAAAATGAATTTACGTACTGATTATATTGACAAAATTATACTCTTGTGATATATTATCTCTTGCAGAGTAGAGTTAACTGCGTTAGCAAAATTAAATTTGCTTACAGTGCTTATCGGACGGGGAGTTGCCGATTTGACGAAGGGTACGCCTGCGGTAGTTTAACTCGCATCCCGCTGCTACAATTAAGAGAACAATACCTCCTAATGGTAGCATATTATTATTTTGCTCCATAAAGGAGGTATTTTTTATGGATAAAAAACTGAGTGCAAAAGCCTTGACAACCTGTGCCATTCTTGTGGCAATGAGCGTGATTATCGGTATTTTTTGCAAAAACTTCATGAACTTCGGTGGAGGGCTGTTCAGAGTCACATTTGAAAATCTGCCTATCATCTTATCGGGTATCCTTTTCGGGCCCCTAGTGGGAGGCTTTGTGGGTGTTGCTACCGACTTTATCAGCTATTTTCTGTCGGCACAGATTTATCCCCCAAACCTTATCGTCACCCTCGGCGCCGCCTCTATCGGCGTGGTGTCGGGTATAGTGTCAAGAACTGTGGCGAAGAAAAGAGGATTTTTGCAGATTATTCTCTGTGAGATATCGGCGCACGCTATAGGCTCTCTTATAATCAAATCTATCGGACTTTACACCTTCTACGGCATAGCGGTGCTTTGGAGAATTCCCCTTTACACCGTTATAGTTGCAGTTGAAACGGCGGTTATATGCTTGCTTTATAAGAACACTAATTTCAGAAATACTTTTCTCAACCGCTGAGAATTTTGGAGGCTATTTTGAATTATAACGAAACCCTTGAATACATCCATTCGGTCTCCTGGAAGGGAAGCCGTCCCGGTCTTGAGAGAACGAGAGAGCGTCTCTATCTGATGAAAAACCCCGAAAAGAAGTTAAAGTTTGTCCATATCGCAGGCACTAACGGAAAAGGCTCAACAGCCTCAATGACCGCGAATATTTTAGAGAAGGCAGGCTATACTGTTGGTCTTTACACCTCTCCATATATTTTCTCCTTTAACGAAAGAATGAGAGTGAACGGTGAAAATATTTCGGATAGCGACCTTGTCTCAGTTACCGAATTTGTAAAACCGCTTGCCGAGAAAATGACCGACAGCCCCACCGAATTCGAGCTTGTTACCTGCATCGCCTTTGAATACTTTTACCGCAAGAAATGCGATATAGTAGTACTTGAAGTAGGCATGGGCGGAGAGCTTGACTCCACAAACGTTATCGAGCCCCCCGAAGTGTCGGTTATTACCAATATAGGACTTGACCACACCGATTTCCTTGGAGATACCCTCGAAAAAATTGCAGAAACTAAATCTAAAATTATAAAAGAAAATTCTATTGCTGTTCTCTATCCTTCCACCAAAGGCGTGGAAGAAGTGGTTGAAAAAAGATGCCATGACGTGAATTCGAGGCTTATAAAAGCAGATTTTGACGCCGTTATATCGAAAGAAAAATCTCTTTCAGGTCAGACCTTTGACTATAAAGGCTTAAAAAATGTAAAGCTCCCGCTGCTTGGCAAACATCAGCTAAATAACACAGCAACGGTTTTTGCAGTTATTGACGGACTTCGCAGTAAAGGGTGGAATATTTCGGATACAGCCGTCAGAGAGGGAATTGAGAGCGTCAGATGGCAGGGCAGATTTGAGCTTGTGTCAGAAAGCCCCACCTTCATTGTAGACGGCGGACATAACCCGCAGTGCGCCGCGTCACTCTTTGAAAATGTTAAGAGCTACCTCGGCGGCAAAAAGCTCGTAGTCCTCACAGGCGTCCTCGCTGATAAGGATTTTGAGAGTATGTACGCCGATATGGCAACCCTGACTTCCGAGTTTGTAACCGTCACCCCTCCGAACCCCAGAGCCCTCAGTGCCGAAAAGCTCGCCGAATATCTGACTCGCTTCGGTAAGACGGCAACTCCTTGTAAAACTATTGACGAAGGAGTCCGTCTCGCAAAAGAAAAAGCAGGGGAGAAGGGCGCCGTCCTCGCCTACGGCTCGCTTTATATGGTAGCGGATATAGAGAATGCCGCACGTTCTTAAAAAACGGAGAATGAAATGAAAATACTTTTTTTACTGCTCCTTGTTGTTTTTAACTTCACCTTTGCGGGTCAAGTTGAGGACAGACCGCAAGAGCAAATATTAAAAGAAGAAACAAAGAATGACAATGTATGTTATCACTTAAACGCCGACGACATAAACGGAGGAATGGCACAACAATTCCTGAACGGAGAAATTACGATTGATAATTACGATGGAAAGAATAATCTCACCGTTTCTGAAATTGGATATTTTGGAACGTCGGCGGAATATGCCCTTGCAGATTTAGAGGGCGACGGAGCAAGAGAGCTTGTTGTTGTCTTTGACCCTTCGGGAGACAGAGTAATAATTGACGTAACCGAAGGCGTAAGCACAGCGTATTATCTTCCAATCAGATGTTATAACGACATAAAGAAAGACGGTACGGCAAGCTGGAGCGCCAGCGCTTTTTATAACGGAATTCGTAAAATAATTTTTTCCAACGGTCAAGTGGAATTTGAAGATATTATCGTTCACAATACTTATGATGGAATATTTAAAGTAAACGGAAAAGACGTGAGCGAGGAAGAGTGTAACAACGCTTTAGCTTTGCAACGTGAAAAAGAATCCGTCGAATGGATAGAAATTGAATAAATAAACGGACAGAGAAATTTGTCCGTTTTTGAATTATAACCGCAAAACTATATACTAACATAAAACGACAGATGTACTTCGCATCTGTCGTTTTCTATTCATTCATTTCTCGTTTTTCCGTGCGACCTAAAAGGTAATCGAGAGAAACCTTGTGAAAATCTGCTATTTTAATAAGTGTAGTCGTTGGAATATCAATGTCTCCTCTCTCATAGTTGCTATAAACACGCTGACTGCAAGAGAGAATTTTACCCATTTCACTTTGCGTCAAATTTTTATCTTCGCGTAAATTTCTTATACGCGGATAATACGGCATAAACTACTTTCTCCCTTCATATAGTCATTCTATGTGATAATTATACAAATAAGTTTTTTGTTCAAGGGTACGATTTGTCACAATAGCGGAAAATTCGCTATTGACTTTTAGCGGAAAATTCGCTAAAATATTTTGTGTATAAAAAACAAGGAGAATATATCAAATGAAAAAGAGAACACTTTCATTTTTTCTAACAGTGAATTTATTAATACAGCTTGTTTCTCTGCCAATAATTGCAACAACAGATATCATTGCTGACACCAACGAAACAGAGGGAGTTGGTTGGGTAGAGGGAATTGAAACTCCTGCAATTCCTTTGCCTGATGAGGAAGAACCTGAAGCTTATACTGTAACGTGGAAAAACTATGACGGCACAGTCCTTGAAACCGATACGGATGTAGCCTGCGGTACAACGCCAACTTATGACGGCGTAACACCCGCAAGAGAGGCAACCGCAGAATACACCTACATCTTCTCAGGCTGGACACCTGTGATTTCAACTGTAACAGGCGACGTAGTTTATACTGCTGCTTATACAGCCGAGGCTATATCCAATGAAATCACATACCCATTGGAAGTGGATGAGATTCCAAGAATAGACTGGGCAGTCACAGAAGACGAAGAAGCTTATACTGTAACGTGGAAAAACTATGACGGCACAGTCCTCGAAACTGATACGGATGTAGTCTACGGTACAGCTCCCACCTACGATGGTGATGTACCTGCAAGAAGCGCAACCACACAATACAGCTATACTTTTAGCGGCTGGACTCCCGCAGTTGCCGAAGTAACAGAAAATATAACTTATACGGCTATCTTCACGGAAACCGTCAACAAGTACACGGTAACTTGGACTAATTATAACGGTGCGGTTCTTGAGACCGATGCCGACTTAGCATATGGCACAACGCCAACTTATGACGGTGTAACCCCCGAAAGAGAAGCAGATGAAGAATTTACCTACACCTTCTCGGGCTGGACGCCTACGGTTTCGGCAGTAACAAGCAACGTGACCTACGTTGCAACCTATATTTCCAATGAAATAATAAAGCCGGCCTCTGACGTTAAGCTTACAATGACAGGAGGCAGGGCAAGACCCGAGACCGAAATCGTAATACCTGTAACTATTTCTGATAACACTGGGCTGGCTGGACTTCAGCTTTCGCTGTTCTATTCCGACAGTCTCACCTTGAAGTCCGTAGAGACAGGGGACGCACTTAACGGTCTTACCTTTACTTCTCCCGGGAATTTTTCAGCTAACCCCATAACTCTTTTGCTTGCAGGAGAAACAGCCGACGACAGCAACGGAACAGTGTTTAATCTTACATTTACAGTCAATGCCGATACCCCCGAAGGCGATTATGACATAAATATAACTGTGGTGGATTCTTACGATAACGATATGGAAACGGTGCTTGTTTCAAACACATCTGCAACAGTAACAGTAGTTCACTATACACCCGGTGACGTAAATGGAGACGGAAATGTCACTGCCCGTGATATTACCGCCCTAAGCCGATATATCGCAGGCGGTTATAATATAACAGTTGTGGAAGCGGCGCTTGACATCAACCGTGACGGAAATGTTACTGCCCGTGATATTACAACGCTCAGCAGATATATCGCAGGCGGCTACGGAATAGAACTTAAATAAAGGAGATAACTATGAAAACGAAAATACTTTCTTTATTTTTTGCCTCTCTTTTGATTATTCTAACTGTGTCGGTTACGGCATTTGCTACCCTTGATTATAGTGACGAAAGCGAAACAGAAAGCCCTGGTTGGGAAAATGAGGAGTCAGAAACCGTAGTGACGATAGGTGACGTGACAGTATCGAAGGGACAGAGTACAGTAGATGTTCCCATCACTGTTTCGGGTAACACAGGACTTGCAGGACTCCAGCTTTCCATGACGTACAGCGATGGACTTGAGCTGACAGCTATAGAAAGAGGGGACGCTCTTTCGGGACTTACCTATACAAAGCCCAATGACCTTACAGCAAATCCCATAACTCTTGTCCTTGCAGGGGAAGTGGCTGATGATACCAATGGAACCTTATACACTTTGACTTTTTCGCTTCCAAACGATACTGCCCAAACTTATTCGGTGGACGTTGAAGTTATCGATGCTTATGACAACGATATGGAAACAGTTGCCGTTACTGTTGACAGCGGAATTATTAATGTGGAAAGCGTAATAAGTGCCGTTGGCAAATCACTCCTTCTTGACGGCGGTATAGGTGTCAAGGTGTATTTCGAGTATGACCCCGACGTTGTATCAATTGACGGCGTTACGGCAGAAGCAACCGTCATAAATTCTGATAACGGCTTATCTGACACCGTAGAATTAGAGCTGTTCGAGGCAGAAAACCTTGAAAACACGGTTTATGGCATAATCGAGGTATCGCCTAAGGACTATGAAAATATCACAATGAACG
>JAFTUS010000168.1 GCA_017466125.1 Lentisphaeria bacterium
CCGGTAAAGGAAAAATTGACTATTGGATTGCTCCTGACGGGCTAGAAGCAGAACTCCCCAAAACTCCCAAGATGGAGAAAATTATAAAAAAACTACAAAGGAAAGAGGCTGCTGCGAAACATTAGGTTTTGCAACAGCCCCCTTTTGACTGTCAGCGACAGGTTCAGTCGAACATATTGCCCAACTTCTTGAGGAAATCCATACGACGCTGTGAATCCTTCTCTGCCTGGGCAAAGATGGCTTCGGCTTCTGCGGGATTTGCTTTGAGAAGCTGTTTGTAGCGGTTTTCACTGCGGATGAAGTCCTGATAACTTTCGGTCGCTTCTTTGGTTTCCCACATGTAGGGATTTTCCAGAGCCGGATTGTAACGGTAGAGCGGCCAGTAACCGGCTTCCACCGCACGTTTCTGCTCGACCTGGCTCTTGGTCATGTTGATACCATGGAGCATACAGGGCGCGTAGGCGAGGATGATGGACGGACCGTTGTGGGCTTCGGCTTCGCGGAAGGCAGCCAGCGTCTGCTGACGGTTGGCACCCATGGAGACAGAGGCAACGTAAACATTGCCGTAGGTCATGCACATAAAGCCGAGGTTCTTCTTGGTCATGCGCATACCGGCAGCGGCAAAGAGAGCCACAGCACCGATCGGGGTGGACTTGGAAGCCTGACCGCCGGTGTTGGAGTAGACTTCGGTATCCAGCACGAGGATATTGACGTTGCGGTTCTGGGAAACAACGTGATCCAGACCGCCGTAACCGATGTCGTATGCCCAGCCGTCACCGCCGATGATCCAGACGGATTTATCGACGAAGTAATCCTTGAGTTCGAGCATCTTGGTGTAGACTTCTTTCTTTTCGCCTTCGGATTTTTCGGCGGCAATCTTCAGGAGTTCACCAAGTTTGGTCTGGTTGGCAACGGCGGCATCGTCGGTGCTCTTCCAGTTGGCGACAGCGTAATCGAGAGCGGCTTTCATTTCATCGCAGCAGACACCCAGTTCCTGGATGCGCTTGATGTTGGCCATAAGCTGTTCACGGTTGGTATCGACAGCGACACGCATACCGAAGCCGTATTCGGCGTTGTCCTCAAAGAGGGAGTTCGCCCATGCGGGACCTTTGCCTTCCTTGTCCTTGCAGTAGGGCAAGCTGGGGAAGGAGCCGGAGTAGATGGAGCTGCAGCCGGTGGCGTTGGCAACGATCATACGGGGTCCGAAAAGCTGGGTGATGAGTTTCACATAGGGAGCCTCACCGCAACCGGCGCAAGCACCGTTGAACTCGAAGTACGGAGTCTTGAAGCCGAGACCCTTGACGTTGGCATCGGTAGTACCGCCCATAACGTTGTCGGGAAGATCGGTGAAGAAATCGACATTGGCCTGCTGACCGGCTTTGCGTTCGGCAGCGGCACTGCCCATGACGATGGCCTTTTCTTTGGCGGGACAGGTTTCCACGCAGACGCCGCAGCCGAGGCAGTCATCGACGTAGACCTGAAGACGGAACTTGAGTCCGAGTTCTTTCTTGACCGGGGGCTTGGCATCGACGGTTTCAAAACTGGCGGGAGCGGCGGAGAGATTTGCCGGTTCGATCAGTTTTGCGCGGATGGCAGCGTGGGGGCAGGACATGACGCACTGGTTGCACTGGATACATTTGGCAGCATCCCAGACCGGAACCTTGGGGGCAACGCCGCGCTTTTCAAAGCGGGCAGTACCGGTGGGCATGGAGCCGTCGTAGGTCATGGCGGAAACCGGAACGGTATCGCCCTTCTGGGAGACGACCGGCTTCATGAGTTTGACAGCGAATTCGCCCATGGCTTCGGTGAACTTCTCTGCCGGAGTGTAGCAAGCCACACCGTCGAGAGAAGCGGGGACGGCGACCTTGGAGAGGCCGTCGAGAGCCTTGTCAACGCAGAGTTTGTTCTGGTCGACGACTTCCTGACCCTTCTTGGCGAATTTCTTTTCGATACCGGCTTTGATGTAGCCGATGGCTTTTTCTTCGGGGATGATGCCGGCGAGCTTGAAGAAGCAAGTCTGCATGATCGTGGAGATGTACTTGGCACTGCCGACTTCGAGAGCGACCTTGAGAGCGTCCACAACGTAGAAGTTGATCTTGCGGGAGACGATGATCTCCTGAAGTTCTCTGGTCAGCGTGGCGAAGGCTTCGTCAGCGGAAGCGGTGGTGTTCAACAGGAAAGTACCGCCTTCCTTGATGCCGTCGAGCATGTCATACATACCGATATAAGCGGGGTTGTGGCAAGCGACGAAATCGGGGGAAGTGATGAGGTATTCACTGGTGATGGGTTTGTCGCCGAAACGCAGGTGGCTGATGGTGATACCGCCGGACTTCTTGGAGTCGTAGGAGAAGTAAGCCTGCACGTATTTATCGGTGTTGTCACCGATGATGGCAACGGAGTTCTTGTTGGAGCCGACAGTACCGTCAGAGCCCAGACCCCAGAAGCAGCAGCTGGTGGTGCCGGCGGGTTCGGTGACGATGGTTTCGTCGATATCCAGAGAGAGGTGGGTAACGTCGTCGTTGATACCAACGGTGAAGTTGTGGGTGCATTTGCCGTCGAGGTGCTTGTAGATGGCAAGAACCATGGAAGGAGTGAATTCCTTGCTGGCGAGACCATAACGACCGCCGATGATGGTCAGGTCGGAACGGTCGGCGAGAGCGGCTTTCACGTCGAGGTAGAGAGGTTCGCCGAGGCAGCCGGGTTCTTTGGTACGGTCGAGGACGGCGATCTTCTTGACGGTGGCGGGGAGAGCATTGGCGAGACCTTCGACGGAGAAGGGACGATAGAGACGGACTTTGATAAGACCGAGTTTCTGACCTTTGCCGTTGAGGTAGTTGATGGTCTCTTCGATGGTTTCGCAGCCGGAACCCATGGCGATGATGACCTTGTCGGCATCGGGGGCGCCGACATAATCGAAGAGGTGCATCGGGCGGCCGGTCAATTCAGCGACTTTGTCCATGTACTTCTGGACGACAGCGGGGAGATCGGCGTACTGCTGGTTGGTGGTTTCGCGTCCCTGGAAGTAGACGTCGGGGTTCTGGGCGGCCATTTTGGCGTAGGGGGCTTCCGGACGCAGAGCGCGGTTGCGGAAACGTTCGATGTACTTCATATCCACGAGGGATTTCATATCATCGTAGCCGAGGAGTTCGACCTTCTGGTATTCGTGAGAGGTACGGAAGCCGTCGAAGAAGGCGAGGAAGGGGATCTCGCTTTCGAGAGTCGCAAGGTGAGCAACGAGAGCGAGGTCGTGGGTTTCCTGAATGCTGGCGGCGGAGGTCATGGCATAACCGGTTGCACGGCAAGCCATCACGTCGGAGTGGTCCCCGAAGATGGAGAGGGACTGCGCGGCAAGGGCGCGGGCGGTGACGTGGAAGACGGTCGGGAGCATTTCACCGGCGATCTTATACATATTCGGGATCATCAGGAGCAAGCCCTGAGAAGCGGTGTAGGTCGTGGTCAGTGCGCCTGCGGAAAGAGAACCGTGGACAGCACCGGCAGCACCGGCTTCGGACTGCATTTCGACCATCTGCAAGGGCTGGCCGAACATATTCTTTTTGCCCTTCGCGGCCCAGGCGTCAGCATATTCAGCCATGGGTGAAGAAGGGGTGATCGGGTAGATTGCCGCGACTTCGCTGAAGGCGTAGGCAACGTACGAGGCGGCGTGATTGCCGTCAATCGTTTCCATGTGTTTCGACATGAAATCCTCCTTGTTACTTATGTTTTGTAAAAGCACGGTTGCTTTATTCTCGAACTGAAAGTACCTTTGTTTTTACGGTTAATCACAGAAAATATACATCATCAAGGAATGTTTTTCAAGTTTTTTTAAAAATAAATCTCTGAATAATGTAAAAATGATGCTTTCTGACTTTCACAAGCCCCTCTGTCAATTAAAAAATCCCAAAAAAAATGAAATCACTCTTGACAAACGGGAAATTATCGTGTATAATTAAAGCAGTACAAAAAGTTATACAAAAGGTTTTGTAAGTGACGAAACATCCGAGAGAAAACTGGAAATCAGTCGGTCAGCGCGTCCGCTTTGAGATCATGGGGATCATCACCAAAAGTCAGGGCGGCTGCGTAAAGATACCCTCTGCACAGAAACTGGCAGACAAACTGGGTATCTCACGGATGTCTGTTGTCGCAGAACTCAAAAAACTGGCACAGGAAGGCTACCTGATCGGGAAAACCGGTTCCGGAACTTACACCAACCCCGAAAAAATCCGCTCCATGCGCCACAATTTTTCCGGAAAGGTCATCGGGATCATCGTCGGCGACTCCCGCGGTTACGTTTCGGAATACACCAACTGGGTCCTGCAATCGCGGGTCGGCATGAAGATCCTGCAAACCGGCAATCTGCCCCGTCTGCTCACATTGAGCGACCCTCTGAATACTGAACTTTCGGAACAGGAACTGCTCTCTGCAGGACTGGACGGACTTATCTGGATCTTCCCCTTTCAAAGCGATCTGCCCGGTGCGTTTCTGACGGACCGGCTGAACCGTAATCACCTGCCGACCGTCTCTCTCTTCGCCATGGAGGGTACGCCCCGGATCGTACCGGATGCAGAGAGTTCCGGCAGGGAACTTTGCCGCCGCTTTCTGGCGGAGGGCAGAAAAAAACTTCTCTGGGATCACTTTTTTGCAAGCGACCCATTCCTGAAAGTACAGTTTCGCAGTGCGGCAGAATGTTTCAAAGAAAACGGTTTCGCCGCAGAAAAATATTGGGATCTCGTCCGCAATGAAGAGTTATCGCTCTTTCTGGAAAGACAACTGCAGAGCGGCATTGTTCCGGACGGCATCATCTGTCACACGTTTGCCTACGGTTCGATACGTCCCGTTCTGGAAAAGTACGGCATCGACACGCAAAACCAGTGCCGCATTTCCATACTGGGGCACGACCTTATCCGTCACCCGGATTTCTGCGGCATCCTCCGCCGGGAACCCCACAGACAACTTGCCGATACCGCCGTGGAACTGGTGTTGAAAATGATCGCAGGCGAACCCGTCCCCGACGTCACCACTCTGCCGCTGGACATCATTGAACGGCTTCATCAGGAAAATATCGAGGTGAAATAATTTTATGAAAACAGAGATCAAAACAATCAATAATATTCCGACACTCCACATCAACGGAGTTCCTGTTTCCGGCCTGATGAGCTGGAACCGCTATCCCAACAGGGAAGATACCGCAATTTTCCGTAATGCCGGATTGGAATTTTACTCCTTCATGGGAACGATCGATCTGCCGAAAGAGGACGAAAGCGAGGAAATGAATGCCGTCGTTGACGGTGCGCTCCCCCGGATGCCGCTGACACGGGAAAATATCGACAGCACGATGGAAATGCTGCTTGGCGTAAATCCGGATTTGAAAATTCTGCCCCGCATCATTCTCAATCCGCCGCAGTGGTGGCTCCGGGACAATCCGGATGAGGTCTTGCGCTCGTGGAACATCCCCAAAGGCGAATACAAGACCATTCCCCGCGCGTCATTCGGTTCTGAAAAATGGCAGCAATACTGGACGAAGGCTCTGGCTGATACGATCCGCTATTTTGAAGAAAAGTGGGGCGATCACATTTTCGGTTATCACCCCGGTATGGGCGATTGCGGAGAACATACGCACTGCTGGTGGGATAATGTCTGCGATTTCTCCCCCCTGCAGCAGAAAAATTTCCGCAAATACCTGAAACAGAAATATACCGATATTGATGCACTCAACCGCAACTGGCAGAAACAATACGGCAGTTTTGACGATATTCTGCTGCCGGAGGGCCGCCGCTTTGCGGACAACTCCGCCCGTGCCAATACCCTGTTCCTGCCTGAAACGGAAATGGATTTGATCGATTTTCAGGAATTTACCTCTGATATCGTTGCCGATGTCATCCGGCAGGAGGCAAAAGTCGTCAAAGAAACGTTGCGGGAACTCGGCAAAGAGAAAGTCTGCGGCGTGTTTTACGGCTACATCAATCTGGTGGCAAACTCCACGCAAACCACATCCGGACACAATGCGCTGACCAAAGTTCTGGAGTGTCCGGATATTGATTTCATCTGCGGCCCGCTGAGTTACGCCGCCCGGCAAAATGGCGGTACGGTCATGTCGCAGATGATCCCGGGGAGCATGGTGTGTCACGGTAAGCTCTTTTATAATGAAGACGACACCGGGACCCATGTGGTGCAGAATATCACTCATCACGGCTACATCCCGGCAACGGCGGAAGAGTCCATCCATGCAGAAAGACGCAACTTCCTTGAAACCATGCGTACCGGCGGCAGTCAGTGGTGGATGGATCTTTACGGCAAAGGCTGGTTCCTGTCGGAGGAGTTGCAGAACGAATTTGCCCGTCTGCGGCAGTTTGCTGAAAAACACTATCTTACACGGCAGAGCAATGCACAAATCGCTGTTTTTGTTTCGCTGGAAAGTTCTTTTTATGTGCGTGACACCCCGCTGCCCATCACCGGCAATCTGATCGAACATCAACTTGCTGAAGTTTGTGCGCTCGGTGCCTCTTACGACATTTACCAGTTGACCGATCTGCCGTTGCTGGCACAAAAGGATATGTTGAAAAATTACAAAATGTGTATTTTCCTCAACTGCACCGCCGTAGAAAAAGAGATGGCGGAGTGCATTGAGCGGGAATTGAAAAACACTCAGCGCACCTTGCTCTGGTTCTACGCCCCCGGCTACATCCGCAACAGCAAGCGGGATGCCGCTTTTGCCGCTGAACTTACCGGAATTGAATTTTCTGCGGTGGAGTCCGGCATCATGCCCATGCTCACCGAATGCTGGCTGGACGGCCGCCGCCTGAGTTACGGTCTCAACCGTGCCGTTTATCCCCGTTTGACCGCCAATGACCCTGCCGCAGAAGAGTTGGGTTATTTTGTCAACGGTACGACCATCGTCGGGCAGAAACACGGTTCCGGTGCGGCACTGGTGCGGCGTAAATTTGCTGATTTCACGTCGGTTTGGTCGGCATCGCCGGGACTGCCCTCCTGTATGCTGACGGAGTTTGCCGCAGAAGCGGGTGTGCATATCTACTCCCGCCGGGGCGATCAGATTTTCACGGCGCCGGGCTGGTTTGGTATTCACGCCAAAGTTTCCGGTGATTTGGAAATTCCTTTCCCCGGAACGTACCGTTTCCGGGATGCCATTACCGGAGAAGAGTTCCCCGCCGGAGATAAACTGCTTCTGAAAAATCTCCGCCGCGGAGAAACCCGTTTCTTTGAATTGGAAAAAGTTTAACCCTTTCACATAACAACCCCCAAATAAGGAGAACAAAAAAATGAAACAAAAACAATTCACCCTCATCGAACTGTTGGTGGTAATTGCAATCATTGCGATCCTCGCCGCCATGCTGCTGCCCGCATTGAATAAAGCGCGGGACAAGGCACGAGCTACCAGTTGTATCAATCATTTGAAACAGTTGAGTACAGCACTGGGACAATACACGATGGATAATCAGGAACACTTTCCCATTCGTTCCTTCCTGACAAATTACAACAACGGCTTCGATGCCTTCGATATGATTTGTGAATACATAACCAAGCCCCGTGTTTATGCCGGAATACCCTACCATTATGCAGATGCGGCCGGCGGATATAAACTTCTTTCTCCTGTATTTGCCTGTCCCGCTTCAGAAACCCCGCATTTGCGCAGTACCTATGCCTGGAATCATTGGTTGATAGGCAATAAATATGAACTGCCTACTTTGGGCAAATTACAGAAAGTAAAAAATCCCACACAGGTATTTGTTATCGCGGACAACACCAGCAACGTGACAAGCAGTAACAGTTTCAGTGCAACGTTACCTCCGGACAACAAAGGCTTCGCATTTCGTCATGGAAGTTCCCGCAGTTTGAACGAAAGTTTTGTTGACGGTCATGTGGAAAACAAAATCGGGTTTATGAAAACCAATGGTCCGGGCGGCCCTAACGCAACAACTGAAGACTTGAAAAAGTGGTATTGGTATTGATCATGAAAAAATTGCTTCTCTTTTTCGCTGCCGCATTTACGGCAGTTTGCAGTGCGGATTTCGTTTTGGATTTCGGCAAGACCAAAAATCCGCTCGATGACTTGAGTTTCGCCACCAACGCCCCGGCTGTTTCCAAAGAAAAGACCACCTGGAATAAGGGTGTTCTGCAAGTCGGCGGCACATGGAGTCACCTCTACAAGGCGGGTGAAACCTTCACCAACGGCCGTGCCACGCTCTCCGGCTACGACCGTTACAAGAGTTCCACGGCACTCGTCGCCCGCGCCAAAGCGGATTTCGGAGCCTATTACGCTCTTGAAATTTCAACAACTCAGAAGAAAATCCGCTTTTACCGTTATATCTTCCCCAAACACACCGTCATAAAAGAGTTCCCCTATGACGGCGGACGCGCCTACACGCTCGATTTGGACTTCAACGGCAAAACCATTGTCCCCCGGGTCAATGGCAAGGCTCTCGGTGAATTCCCCGATGACGGCAAGATCAAATCCGGTTTTGTCGGCGCACGCCTCGGCTACTGGACCAACATCCATTTGCTGAAACTTGCGGCAAATGCCAAAATTCCCGGTGAAGTGAAAGCCGCTCCCGCAAAGCCCGCAGCGGCAAAAAACGCCGCTGCTCCCGCCGCAGAAGGGGCTTATGTCTACAACTTCAGCACCGAACAGGATCCGTTTCAGGAACTTATTCCGATCCATCCCACCAAAGATTTGCTCGGCAAAAAAGTCATGTGGAAGAATGGTATTGTTGAAGTCAAAGACACCCACGCTCCTTTGATGACTCCCAAAAAATTCAAAACCGGACGGGTCACGTTTGCTGCCCGGAATATCTATCCCAACGGCCTGGAATTTCTCGCCAAAGCCCGGAAAGATGCCGGAGCATTTTACGCAGTGAGCGTTGCTCCCCGTGAGAAAAAAATCGTTTTCTCCCGTTTTATCTACGGTGATCCCAAAGCCGCTTTCAAGAAGGAATTCCCCTACTATGACGGTATGGATTACACCATTTCTGTTGATTTTGACGGCAAAAATATCGTTGTCTGGGTCAACAACAAAAAAATCGTCACCATGCCCGATGACGGCAAGATCCGGGAGGGATATATCGGCATCCGTTTCGGCTACTGGAACAAGATCCAGCCGCTGAAAGTGGAATATCTGCCCGTGATTCCGGAATATCCCAAAGAAGAACCCGCCGCAGCGGCAAAGTATGCCAAAAACATCAAAACTCTTGCCATACAGCAGATCGTCAACTGGGATCTCTCCAAAGCCGCCCGCTGGAAGAACGGTTCACGGCAGGAGATCAGCCTGAACCAGTTCTGGGCATTCCAACCGGTGCCAACGCTTCAGGCACAACCCAAAGAAGAAGCCTCTGAATGGGGCTTTTTTTGTGTCCCCGGTTACTGGCAGAAAGGAATTTCCCACAACTACATGCGCGATGCTTCCGGCAGAGCAGTCACCGAATGGCGCGGCATCCCCTTTACCAAAGGCGGTGTGAGTGCGTGGTACAAACGCACCTTTGCGGTCCCGGCAAACTGGAAGGGGCAGCAAGTTGAAATGCGTCTTGAAGATGTCAGCGGTACTGCCGAAGTCTTCCTCAACGGCAGATCCGTTTATAAAAAACCGGATCACATCTGCGACACCCTCCGTTTCGACATCGGCAAGTTCCTGAAATACGGTGCAGAAAACGAAGTCCGCATCTGCAGCGGCAGCGAGATCCACGGCGTCAGCGGCATGAGCAATGCCTCCATTCTTCTGACTCCCGCCGCCAACCTCGGCGACCCCGCTTTTGTCACAAAAGTTTCCTCTGGAACGCTTGAAATCGGCCTCAACGGTAAAAACGTTCCCGCCGGAGCAACAGTCACACTTGCCGTGAAAGACAAAGACGGAAATACCCTCTACACTCAAAAACAACCCTACCGAAAGACGCTCTCTTACAAGTGGATGCCCCCCGTTCTGTGGACACCCGACACCCCTGCGCTCTATTTTGCCGAACTGACCTTGAAAGACCGTTCCGGCAAAACCCTCGACACCACCTCCAACCGTTTCGGTTTCCGTGAATTCACCGCCAAAAACGGAAAATTCTACCTCAACGGCAACCCCATTACCGTCAAAGCGGAAACTGCAGTGCGCAACAAAGCCGGACGCTGGGGAAACGATTTTCTCAATGATCCCGAATATATGCGGCCGCTTTTCGCCATGTTCAAGGCGGTCAATCTGAACTGCTGTTACGTTCCCGGCCCGCCCACGGAAGCGGTGCTTGACCTCGCCGATGAAATGGGCATCATGGTTCTGCTCAAAGGCCCCATCCTCCCCCATGCCGTTATGGATAAGGATTTCGACAAGGCGTTGAAACAACTGGATGCGCTCCTCCTCTCCATGAAGAAAAATCCCGCCTACGGCCGTCACCCCTCACAGATCGCCTTTCTGATCGACGTCTGGTACGGTTACAATGCCGGATGCACCAACCCCCACACCATCGGACGCCCCGCCGATGACCCCAATCAGCAGGGCATCCCCGCAATGCGTTCCGAACGGCTCGGCCGCATCCGTCAACTCTACGCCAAACATTTCCCCGCCCACGAGTGCTTCACCGGCGGTTCGGGCAAAGTCGGCAATATCTACGGCACTCACGTCTACCACACCTGGGGAGCCCCCTCCACCGAACTGCGTGCGCTTTATGAAGCATGGAACAAAGACCCGCAATACCCGATTTTTGTCGGTGAAACGTTCCTGCCCTACATCGGCAGTTTCTTCGACCTCGAAAACTTCCACGGCGGCGGTTTCCCCTACGTAACGGAAAATACCGCCCGTATTCTGGGCCCCACCGGTTACAACTACCGCACCACGACGATTTCCCGGCCTTTCCATGAACGCTCCACGAAGGGGTGGTTCTGGAACTCCATTGAACGGAAAGAGGGCGGATATTACGGTTTCGCCGTTGACAGTGCGACCAACGTCATTCAGAAATACATTGAGGAAATCATGCCCGGATGGCGTTTCCACGGCTTGACCGGTTACGGCAACTTTGACTACACAGAAGGGTGTTTTGCATTGCAGAACATCGATCCGCGCACCTTCAAGTTCCCCACCGATTACACCGCAAAAGGGTTCAAGCCCGACCTCTGCGAAAACGGCAATGCCCGCAGACCCGGCAACGACCCCAGAGTGGCGGGGTACGACTTGCGCCCGACGGTGCTTTATCCGGTCTTCTCACACTCCATGGCGAATGTTTCGGCGTTCATTTTCGATAAACTCTCCGACCCGCTGCTGCAGAACCACTCCGGTTTCAGCGGAGAAACGCTGGAAAAAAGCCTGATGCTCCTCAACGAAACAGACAAACCGCTGGATTTCAACGTCGATTTCTACCTGACCGATACCCAGAACCGCAAACGTCCGGTCAGCACCGTTGCGGTAACGGTCAAACCGTTTGAGAAAAAACTCGTCCCCGTTTCCGTCAAACTGCCCCCCACGGCAAACCGCACGGAATGGGTGCTGCACGCGGATATTTCGGGAGCGAAGAAAATGCACCAGACGTTCCCGCTTCAGGTCTTTGCCCGCACCGCCGCCCCGGAATTGGAGTCCGCAGTTTCTGTTTACGACCCCGAAGGCGTGTTGAGCAAGGCTCTGGAAAAACGCATCCGCTTCACCCGGCTTGACAGCCTCAACGATCTGCCGAAAGCAGGTATCCTGATCGTCGGCAGAGGCGCACTCTCCCGACTCAACACCATGCCGGAATGGACGAAACTTGCCGAAAACGGCTTGAACATCCTCGTCATGGAACAGAAACCCGACACCTCCAAAGAACTGCTCAAAACCCGTACCCGCCGGGTCTTCTGCAACGCGCCCGCACACCCCGTTTTCGACGGCTTGCAGGAGGCGGATTTCAGCTTCTGGAAAGACTCCCACTCCATCGCCCCCGACAGAGGCAAAGGCGGCGCCGGTCTCAACTGGTCCGACTGGGGCAACCGCAACATGGTGGCAAACTATGCGTTCCGCCGCCCCCAGCACGGCAACTGGCTCAGTCTGCTGGTAAGCGGATTTGACCTCTTCCAGACACCGCTTCTGGAGTATCGCTCCGCAAAAGGTTCGCTTATTTCCTCACAAATGGAGATCACGGAACGCCTCGACAGCGACCCGGCGGCGACCCGGCTTTTCGACAATATTCTCCGCTATCTGGATCGCCCTGCGGCTGAAAACAGAGTGCTTTTCTACGGCAGTGCCAAAGGTCTGCTTGAGAAATTCGGCGTGAAGTTTGAACAGGTCGATACCCTCGCCGGAGATACCCTCAATAATGCCACACTACTCATCCTCTCCGCCCCGGATTGGGAGAAATTGAAAGAGTTCCGCAAAGAACTGGTGAACTTCGTCTACTTCGGCGGACGGGTGCTGTATCTCCATGACGGCGGCAGTTTCGTTCCCTCCTGGCTGCCCTTCACCATGGCAAGCGGCACGGCAAAAGCGACCCACGCCAACATTTCCGGTTCTGCTGACGGGCTTTGGCTCAACGGTTTCGGAGCATCTGAATTCTACTGGCGCGGCGAACAGAAACTCCCGGTATTCACCAATGTTCCGCCTCACTTTGAGCAGACCTCCCCCGCGGTGCTGGTGCGCAGTAAATTCGGTTCGGGCGAATGGATCTTCACCACGCTGAAGCCGGAACTCTTCAAAGAGAGTGCCGCACAGGGCAAAACCGTACGTTTCCTCTCGGCACTCCTGACCTCTGCGGGAGCCGAAATCGTCAACAACTCCCGTCCCTACGCCATCAGCGACGCTCTGGCTCAAGTTGATTTGAGCGAACAGAAGTGGGAATTTGCCACCGATAAAAACAACGTCGGTCTCAAAGAAAAATGGCATTTGGGCAAAGGTTCCGGCCACTGGCTCAAAGGGCTGATCGCCGACGGTCTTGAAGTCCGTGTCGGTCAGGAGTTTGAAAGTTTCCTGCGCAAAGATTACGATGGTTACGCCTGGTACCGTCTGACCTTCGATGTGCCGGATGAAGTCTTGAACTTCCCCACGCTCTACTTTATCGCCGGAGCGATCGACGACTACGATGAAGTCTATCTCAACGGAGTCAAGATCGGCGCAACCGGCAAAGAGACGCCCAAATACTGGCTTGCCAACCGCAACTACCGTATTCCGGCAGGATTGCTGAAAAAGAGCGGCAACTTGCTGGCAGTGCGTGTGTTTGACGTCCACGGCGGCGGCGGCATCGTGGAATTCCCCGTAGCGATCTCGCCGAAGAAGATCGAAGTTTCCCCCCGTCAGTGGCAGACTCCTTATCCCAACGGAGTCAAACGCGACTACGAGTGCAAACCCGACATCGTGCGCATGTACTGACAGTCGGCTGTCGCCCCTGCTGCGGCAGTGAAAAATGGGCCGGATCAACGGTAATGGACGTTATGGACAGAGGTTGTCCATAACGTTCATGTTATCCATAACGTCCATCCCTCCCCTGCCGCAGCCGGACATCCGGAAGAAAAATCTGAAAAAAATCTTTTTTTCGTTTGCATTTTTCCATTTTTGATTATATTTTATTGTCAGTCATCAAATTATGTGTTTTTGAAAGGAAACTGTTAAAACGTTTCAAATACAAGAAAGGTACAAAAAAATATAAAAAAATAAAAGAGAAAAATTTGTCACAGCCGGGAATACTCCGGCGTAACTTCGCATAATATCAATTATGTTATGCTGTTTGAGGTTATTTTTCTTCATAATTTCCGTTCTTCCTTTTGTTTTTTTTATTTTTTGAGGGTAAATTCTTTCTTTTGACTTCACATAATTGATATTATGCGACATTTCACCCTCATTGAACTTTTGGTCGTAATTGCCATAATTGCCATCCTCGCCGCCATGCTGCTGCCCGCTTTGAACAAAGCCCGGGAAAAAGCAAGAGCGATTTCCTGTATCAACTCCCTGAAACAGATGGGTACCGGTGGAACAATGTACTCCGATGACTACGGTTATGCCCCGGTCATCGATAACAGAATAGACGAATACAAGGGTCATCCCCATTACTACATGATCACCTTGAACTACTTTGACCGCAATGCGTTCAAAAAAGGCTGCACCGCTCCGCGCGGCTCAAACGGCACACTGCTGTCCGGAGATAATTATCTCTACTCAACTTATGCTTCTCCCTACGCCTGGAATATCTACCTCGGCGAAATCAACAGCACCGGAGTTCATGTCCAATGGGGCAAGTCCTGCACCCCGACAAACTTTGACAGAGTTGCCAATCCGTCCAGCAAGGCGACATGGGCAGATGCCCTCAAACAGGATACCATCGACCTGGCCTATGTACGTTATTACGCCACATTGGAACAGGAAAATACCAGCGGCCGTGCATGGTATCACCACAACGACCGGTGCAATTTCGTCTTTGCGGATGGTCATGCCGAACCTGTCGCCTACAATGCTGTCGGCGACAAACATGCCGACTCCGGCGCCACTTCCACGCAGAAAATGCTGTGGCCCGATTACAAAAACTGATATTTACGGAGATAAATCATGAAAAAAATCGCTGTCTTCTGTTTGTTTGCCGCAGCAGTTTCACTGTTCGCGGTCGAAATACCGTTGAGAAATCCCCAGTTCAAAAGCGTCAACGGCCAAATCACTCACTGGACGATCGTAGAAAAGGGTGCGGAGATCACCACGGTCCCCTACCCGGATGAACCGGGTTCTTTCGCCGTCAAAATCTCCAGCAAAAACGCCACGAAATATTTCGGCATCGCCCAGGGCGGATTTGATCTTACCAAGATCCCCCGCCCCAAAGCCGGTGAAAAATTACAGTTCACCTTGAAATACCGGCAGAAAAATGAGAATGTCGCCGACGGCGGTTTTTCCAACGTGGTCTTCTACTCCGCCAAAGGCTACCTCGTCGGTCGGGATTCTCCGAAACGCTCCGGCTCTTTCGACTGGGAGGATGTTGAAACGTCTGTCACGTTCAATGAATTTCCGCCCGCCGCAAAGTTTATGCAAGCGCGTTTTTTCCTCGGTAAAACGACCGGAACCATCTATATCGCAGAACCCAAACTCTATGTCAATGTGATCAAAAAATAAGGCCGCTTTTGATGAAATCCATAAAACTTTGCCTGTTTCTTCTTGCGCTGCATGTGACCGTTGCGGGGGCAGAGAGCGTCCGCAACAACAGCGGCAGCCGTTCCTCTTTCGACAGAGCCAAACGCATTGTCACTAAAAGCAATCATTCCGGTTATACCGTCTGGCGTTCCGACCCCGTTGCGGTCGATCCGGCAAAGGCGTATTGCGGGAAAGTCGTGCTTGACGTATTGGAACGGCAGCCGGGTGCTATGGCATCAGTCCGTCTGGTGCTGCTCAATGAAGACAAACTCTTCATCAAAGCCATCGCAGAATCATCCGGCGGGCATCAGCAGCTTTATGCGCTGGGCAAATCGACTCACGAAAGACGTTCCACCGGAACGATCGTCGTCGAAGAGGCTCTGCCGAAAAACAAACCACTTGCGGGCCCTGCTCACGGGGCAAGTTTTATGCGTCTCGAAGTCGTTCTGCTGGGCAATCCGGCAAAAGTACAGATCATCGATCCTGAAATAAAATTGGCAAAAGCGGTAAAAATCCCGGGTATTTACAGCAAAAAACACCCTTATCCGGATCGGGACAAAACGCTTGAAGCAATGAAAAAACTCCCTGGTTCCAGCGCAAAACTGGAACGGAGGAACGGACGTCTGGTCGTGCTGGTCGATGGCAAAGAAACGCTGTTCAAAAGTTACAAAGGTTCGATCGACTACGGCGAACTCCACCGTGCAGGAATCAATCTCATCCAGTCCTTCAACGCCGGGATCACGCTGTTCTGGGATAAGATGACATGGGATATGTCAACCATGACCAAAGATGGGAATTTTGATTTTTCCCGTCTGGAAAATGAACTGCTGTTCATGTATCATTACGCCCCGGATGCCCGGGTGCTGCTCAACGTGAACGTTGATGTCGGGATGCACTTTTTCAATCAATATCCCGACAGTATTTTCCGCAACGAAGCCGGCGAGCCCGGTTTCCGCCAGTTCGGAGCATTTGCGGGCTTCGGCGGCAAAGCCCCCAACCCCGCCAAACACCGTCACTATGCGGTCAGTTATGCTTCCGAAGATTATCAGAACTACGTCTGCAACGGTCTGGTCAAGTTGGCTGAGTTCCTGAAAAACAGTCCCGCCGGAAAGATCGTTGTCGGCATTGGTTTCAACGGCGGACACGATGACCAGTTCCTGCAATGGGAGTACAGCCCGATGCGGGGACAGGGCGATTACTCCCCCGCCGCGATCAAAGCATACCGGAAGTATCTGAAAGAAAAGTATAAAACCGATGCCGCTCTCCGCAAGGCGTGGAACGATCCCGCCGTAACACTTGACAAAGCCCCGCTTTTCAGCGAAAAAGAGTGGAAGAAACGTAAATTTTACAGTGCCGCCGTCAATGGGGTCGATCGGAAAATCGCCGACGGACGCGATTTCATGACCGATTCCATCGCCGCCATGAACAGACGCTTCGCGCTCGCACTCAAACAGAATATCGGCAAAGATGTGATCGTCGGAACTTATTACAGTTCCCCCCTGTGGGGGCAGGCCGGACGCTCCAGTCTGCATCAACTTTCACAGGATCACGCCATTGATGCCGTTTTTCAGGTCAGCGGTTACTCCTACATGCGGAAACTCGGCGGGATCGGTGCCAGTGCCAACTTTGCCATTGCCGCCGCCCACTCCGCCGGTTTGATTTATCTGCAGGAGATGGATCACCGTACTCCCCGCTCCCAACTGACTGCCGGGTGGAGCAAAGATTCTCTCGGCTTTCCGGAGAATGTTCAGGAATTCAGAGACCAGATCCTGCGGGATGCCGGGGCAACGATCGCCAACGGCGGGGACGGGTTCTACTACTTCGACATGTTCGACAGTTGGTTTAATGACCCCGAGATCCTGAAAGTGATCCAGATCACCTCCAATGCAACAGATTTTGCGGTCAAGCACCGTTCCCAAGTACCCCAAACGCAGGTTGCTGTATTTCTTGATGAAAAGGAACGTCTGCTCAATCTCAATACCTCCGCCGGGCCAAACATCGCTGCGGCGGCGCGTATCAGCGGCATCACCCCGGATATTTATCTGCTGGACGATCTGACCCGCCCTCTGCCGGAGTATAAACTCTGGATCATGCCGGACCCGCTCTGCCTGACGGCGGAACAACTCGCCGCCTTCAAACAGAAAGCATTCAAAAAAGGCAACGTCATCATCATCACCGGCCGCGCGGGTGCTTTACAGGCGAAACGCCCCGGCAGTTCGGCAGAAACCCTGAAGAAACTCGGCATAACCGTAAAAGACCGGCTGAACTCCGTTTCGGACTTCATGGAATTTTCAGGCGGTACGCAGGACGCCATTCTGAAAGGCTGTACCGGCCGCGCCGGAATGTTGGGGCCCTACTATACTCCCAATGGCGGGATCAACAACGGAATTCTGCATTTCTCCACCGTACTGGACGATCCGTCATTTGTTCCGCTTGCGGTGTGGCATGCCTCGAAAACTCCGGCAATGGGTATCAAACGCACTGCCAAAGGCACGCTCCTCTACGCCGCGCATCCCGCAGGACTCACGCCGCAACTGCTCAACAATGCGGCAAAAGAGGCGGGCATCGTACCTCATTCAGAGGCGGGCAATGCCGTCGTTGTCGGCAATGGCGTTATCTCCGTCCACCGTCTGGCGCAGGAGGTCGTGCTGAACTTTGCGGAAGAGATGAAATTTTTCGACCCCGAAACCAAAAAACTCATCGGCGAGGGAAAAACGTTCCCCGTGACGTGTCCAGTAAAGGGCAGCCGACTGATCAATTATTGCAGAAAATAATTACCCGGTATTTTTGTTAAAAAACAGAAGATTTCAATTTGTTTTCTTCCCGAAAACGAAAGAAAGAGAAAAATGATCAAATTACAGAATGATTTTGTATACGCAGAGTTGAGCGATGATTTGGAAACGCTCGTTTTCGGTTCAGAAAGCACTGTTTTTACAGCACAGCGTCCTTTCCGTTTCCGCTGGTTCGACCGTGAAATCGACTTGGGCCGTCTGGCTGACCATAAATTGGAAACGGCGGGAGAAAATACGGTTAAGATCCACTTTTCCAATTTTGTTTTTGAAGCCCGCTTCCCGGGGAACTCCTACCGGCGTCCGGAAACGCCGCCCGCATTTGCAGTGACCGTGACACTTGAACTGGACGGCGAAGAACTGGTCATCCGCTCTTCGGAGATCAATGATTTGGGTACAGGCCCCGTATCTCTGTTGCTGGCACAGGATTTTTTCTCCATAGACAGTACGAAAAAAGGAGAACTCATTCTGCCGTACGCGTACGGAGTGCGTTTTGATTTCCCCCGCAGCGACTATCTTTCCCGCCAACTCCCGCCGTCAGGCAGTTACACCTTGCCGACACACGGCTACTTTTCCCCGGAAGGCGGTATCGGTTTCTGGTGCATTGAACCGGATCGGATGATCGAACTGAAAATCAACGCGGCTTCCGCAACCGGAAGTCAGGTCATAACAGAACTCCTCTACGATGATCTTGCCAATGAACCGAAAGAGATCCGTTTTGTCCTTTTCAAACCGCAAGCGGACTTCCGGGATCTGGCACGCTACACCCGGCGGCGGCTGGAAAAACTCGGCATGATCAAAACGCTGAAAGAAAAAGCCGCCCGTCACCCCGAAGTGGAACAGATCGCAGGTTCCGTCTTCTGGAAACATAACGTTTTCTATAAAAACCGCCCGGAGGGTGTTGAAAAAACGTACAGTCTTTATACGTTCAATCCGAACTGGAATTCCACGGAAGGAATGCCGGGCAACTGGACCGCAGAAGAGGTTTTTTCCACCGCACAGCAAAAAGGCTTCGACCGTGTATTCGTCTGCAATACGGGGTGGAATTACGCCGGATTTGATGCCGGATACCCCACCCGGCTGCCGGTCAACCCGGAACGGGGAACCAATGAGGATATGAAACAGTGTGCCGAAAAAGCCCGTGCCATGTCTCCGGGGTATATCCTCTCCTGCCATGACAACTATATCGATACGTACGCCGGGCCTGAATATGATCCGGCAGAAATGTTTCAGCCGCAGGAGGGTATTCCGCTGACAGCGGCAGTCTGGCGGGGCGGATTGTCCCATTACCTCTCCTCCGAATTCGCCCTGAAATACGCCCGTCGGGATTTGCCGCAAATCGCCGCACTGACCGGAAAAGGCGGCATCTATCTGGATGTCACCGCTTTTATCGGGATGTTCCAGTCCAGAGCCAAAGGGCATACCGTCACCCGTAAACAGGATTTGGAAAACCGCCGTGAACTCTTCCGTTATACCGCAGAACTTTTCGGGGCTCTCGCGGTGGAAGGGTGTGCAACTTATCATTTTGCCGACATTTGTACCTTGGGTGCTTACGGGGACTTGCACTTTTCCTGCGGTCTGCCTCAAACCACCCCCTATCCGGTGCCGGTTCCGGTATGGCAGCTGGTTTATCATGACTGCATCTTCAACTTCTTCGGCGAAGGCTATGCGAAAGTGCATGGCGTGGAATATCGCCTCTGGCAGGCGTTGTTAGTGCTTCTGCCCGCCTCGTTTGATGAACACAGTTACACCTTGTCCCATACGCTCCGGGATGCCTATATGAGCCCGATGACCGATTTTGAGATCCTCGAACCGCTTTCGGTCAACTATGCCGATGACGGTTCTTTCAAAACAGACGGGGTTGCCAGAAGTCACTTCGGAGACGGTTCCGTTGTAACGGTCAACTTCAAAGAGAGTGCTTACTGCGGTATTCCTCCCCGCAGTTATCATATCGAAAAAGTCAGAGAACAATAAACTCTCCGGCACATCAGGCGATCGATTTGCGGAAACTCCGCAACGAAACGACAAAGAGAACCGTTCCGATGATCAGAAGCATGACAAACGGTTTCCAGACGACCTCCAGCCCTGCGCCGCGGAAGAGGATCGCCTGACTGAACTCCACAAAGTGGGTCGTCGGGGCAGCCTGCATGACCAGTTGTACCCAGCGGGGCATACTCTCCATGGGGGTCATTCCGCCGGAAAGCATCTGCATCGGCAGCAGTACCAACAGGAACAACATTCCCAACTGAGGCATATTCTGGGCAATACACGCCAGAAAAATCCCGAGTGAAGTTACCGCAAACAAATGCAGTGCCATCCCCAGCACATAGAGCAGGAAAGAGCCTTCCACCGGCACGCCGAGGATCGCCTGAATAACGATCAGAAGAGACGTTCCGGCAGAAACCAGCACCACCGCCAGCATCGACCAGACTTTGGAAAACATGATCTCAAAGGAAGTTACCGGCATGACCAGCAGATGTTCCAGCGTACCGTTTTCCCGTTCACGGATCAACGCCGCCCCCGTCAAAATGATCGCCAGCATAGTGATATTGTTCACAAGCTGATTTACTGCCGAAAACCACGGCTGGGTCAAATTCGGGTTGAAACGGTTGCGCTTGACGATGCGGGCAAGTTGTCTGCTTTCGCCCGCATTGAGAAATTTTGCGGTCTCCTGCTGAAGGATCTGCTGGATATAGCCCGCCCCGGTAAAGGCCTGCGACATACGGGTCGCATCCACATTGAGCTGGATCTCCGGATCGAGCCCCGCACGGACATCCCGTTCAAAGTTGTAGGGAATGACCACGACAAAGGTGTATTTCCCCTGATCCATGCCGGGGTCTATTTCCGGGCGGGTGATGATCTTTGCGGGCAGAAACATCGGCGGCATAAAAGCATCGCTGAGATATTTGGAAAGTTGCGAACCATCCTCGTCCACGATCGCAATCGATGCTTTGTTCAACGAGTCCGGCTGGGATTTGGAAGCGACACTGATCCCGAATGTGAATGAGTAGAAAATCAATATGACCAGCATCCAGTCACGGCTCAAGCCAATCAGTTCTTTGATGCCAAGATGAAAAATATGTCTCAACGTATTGCGCATAAATCAGGACTCCTGTTTTTTCTGAAGCATAATGGCGATACCCAGAATGACCGGAATACTCGCACTCATGGCAAGGATGGGGTGTGTCAAATCAATGAAATCCAATGCCTTGTTGAAAACGCCGCGGCTGATAAGAAGCATGTGCGTTGTCGGGTAGATCTCGCCGATGATACGGGCGGCTCCCTCCTGCGTTTCGACCGGGTTCATCATGCCGCAAAGCTGAACCGCCGGAATGGTCGTTCCGAGCATGGTCAGAAAAATCACTGCGATCTGGCTTTTGGTCACAGATGAAAACAAAAGCCCCATTCCCGTAGAAACGATACAGTAGAGCAGCAAACTCACAGTCAGCGTCGGGATGCTGCCTTTGAGCGGCACATCAAAGAGGATCACCGCCATTTCCACCAGCAGAGCGGCACTTAAAATCGCAAAGATGATATAGGGCAGTTGTTTGCCGAGAATAAACTCCGCTCTGCTCAACGGCGTAACATACAAGTTGATGATCGAACCGGTCTCCTTCTCCCGTACCACCGCCAGCGCGGAAAGAATGGCGGGGATCATCAAAAGAAGAATGGGGATCATTCCCGGCACCATGGCGGGCAGACTTTTTACATCCGGATTGTAACGGTAGCGGGTCTCCACTTCAAACTGATTTGCGTTTTTCGCATCGGGCAGTTTTTGACTGCGGTTCTGTTCCCAGAGAGCGTGCATCCCCTCTACATAGCCGTTGATCGTTTCGGCTCTTGTCGGCATGGCACCATCCACCCAGACGCCGATTTCGGGTTCTTCGCCTTTTTCCAGTTTTTTGCCGAATTGGGGCGGCAGTTCGATAACCATGCTCAACTTTCCGCTGCGCATCCGTTTATCGAGTTCATCATAGTTTCTGACGGGGGCCTGTTCCGAAAAATAACGGGAACCGGAAAGGTTGAGTGCGTAGTTCAAACTCGCCTCACTGTGATCGCGGTCGAGGACGGCAAAGGAGAGGTTTTCCACATCCATATTGATACCATACCCCATGACCAGCATCAGGATCAATGCGCCGAAAAGAGCCAGCGTTGCCCGGATGGGGTCGCGGAGCAATTCCAGATTTTCCCGCCAGTAACAACTGTAAAAACGCTGAAAACTGAAAAAACGGTGTTTGGCGGCGGGAACCGCTTCTGCGGGCCGTTCCTGAACAGCCGGGTTCTCCGCCGGAGCATTGGAGGCGGGGTCGGCATCTTCCAGATAGCCGATAAAGGCATCTTCCAGCGTCTTATCGCCGCGCGCTTCCGTAAGTGCCGCAGGGGTATCGCACGCCAGAGAACGTCCTGTGTGCATCAGCGAAATGCGGTCGCACCGTTCCGCTTCGTTCATGAAGTGCGTGGTAATAAAAATCGTCACTTTATCCCGGCGGGAAAGTTCGATGATAAGTTCCCAGAAAAGATCCCGCGCCACCGGATCCACTCCGGAAGTGGGTTCATCCAGAATAAGGATATCCGGGCGGTGGATCACTGCCGCCGCAAGCGACAAACGCTGTTTCAACCCCAGCGGCAGATCTTTGGGCAGAGCCTCTTTGATTTCGGTAAGTTGAAAGCGGTCCATCATCTCCTGAACCCGCGGGCGGACTTCTTCTTCCGGAATATTGTAAAGCCGCGCATAGAGCATCAAATTCTGCTGAACGGTCAAATCTCCGTAGAGCGAAAAGAGTTGTGTCATATATCCGAGATGCTGACGGATCTCCATGGTATCTCCGGCAAGCGGTTTGCCGAAAAGTCTGGCGCATCCTTCCGTAGCGGGAACAAGTCCGGTCAACATCCGCATGGTCGTGGTCTTGCCGCAGCCGTTGGAGCCGAGAAAACCGAAAATCTCACCCCGCCGGATCTTGAAACTGACGTGATCCACTGCAGTAAACTCACCGAAACGTTTGGTCAACCCTTCTGCTTCGATCACATAGGGTTCATTTTCATCGGTTTCCAGCGGCGGAACGGTCAACTCTTTGTGTCCGGCGCGTTTTTCTTCCGGAAGAAGTTGAATAAAGGCGGCATCGAGGTTATCGCGTCCGGTTTTTTCAAGGAGTTCGGCGGGAGTGCCGATATCGAGGATCTTTCCGTCATCCATGGCGATCAGCCAGTCGAACCGTTGTGCTTCATCCATGTAGGCAGTGGCGACCAGCACGCTCATATCGGTCTGTTCCTCCCGTATGGAGTCGATCAGATCCCAGAACTGCCGCCGTGCCAGCGGGTCAACGCCGGTGGTCGGTTCATCCAGAACCAGCAGTTTCGGGTCGTGGATCAACGAACAGCAGAGGCCGAGTTTCTGTTTCATGCCGCCGGAAAGTTTTCCTGCCGGACGGTTGAGAAACGGGTAGAGACCGGTACTTCGGGTCAGGTGGTCGATCCGTTTGCGCCGTTCGGCGGCATTGTGTCCGAAAAGGCGGCCGAAATACTGTAAATTCTCCTCTACGGTCAAAGTGAAGTAGAGGTTTTTTCCCAATCCCTGCGGCATGTAGGCGATATCCGGACAAATGGCGGTGCGGTGCCGGGCATCGCGCATATCGCCGCCCAACACCTGCAAACTGCCTTCCTGCATGGCGTGGGCACCGGTGATCAGGGAGAGCAAAGAGGATTTGCCCACCCCGTCCGGGCCGATAAGGCCGATGAGTTTTTCGCCGGGGAGGTCGAGGGTCACGTGATCCAGTGCAAGGGTCTTGCCGTAACGCAGGGTCAGTTCCCTGAACGAGATGACCGGAACGTCTGTCATTTCTTCTCAGCACCTTTGAGTTGAAGATGAGCGGGCCACGGTTTTTCCGGATTGATCTGCACCCACGCCACGCCGGGCAGACCGGTTTTGACGTATTCGATATATTTTTTCAGCAGTTCGGGAGCGATGCGCGCCTTGACGCGGAACATCAGTTTCTGACGTTCCACTTTGGTTTCGACTGTTTTGGGGGTAAACTGGGCGGTACTGGCGACATAAGAGATTTTGGCGGGGATGGGAATATCGGGCAGAGCATCCAGCACGATGCGCACATCGGCACCGATTTTGACTTTTCCCGCCGTTCCTTCGGGGAGGAAGAACGTCATGTAGACATCGGAGAGATCCACCTGATTAAGCACTTTTCCTCCCGCACTCAATACTTCACCCGGTTCTGCGATGCGGTACTGGATACGTCCGTCACGGGGAGCCTCAAGGCGGCTGTCATCGATATCCGCCTGAATACGGTCGGCATCGGCCTTTGCCGCAACGATCGCGGCTTCAGCCTGTTGGATCTTTGCTTTGGCGGCGGCGAGACCGGCTTCGGCGGATTCAAAAAGCATCTGGTCATTTTCGTAGGTTTGTTTGGAAGTGGCATTTTTTTCCCACAACTCTTTTACGCGGTCGTACCGGAGTTTGGCGTTGCGGTATTCGCTCTGTGCCTGAAGGGCACCGGCTTTGGCGGCGGCGAGTTCGCCTTCTTTGACCTTGATCATTGCCTTTGCCTGTGCAAGTTCAGCGGCAAGGACATTGGTCTGCATCTGTGCGAGGTGCTGTCCTTTTTTGACGAAATCGCCCTCATTGACCAGAATATTTTCGATTTTTCCGGAAAGTTTGGAGGCGATATTGATTTCAGTGGCCTCCAGCCGTCCGTTGCCGTAGGCGAAACCGGGGTTATTGTAAACAGCGGCTTCTCTGCGTGCTTTGACAAAATAGACGGCAATGCCGGCAACAGCGATAATAACAAGAATTGTAATGATTTTTTTCATATAAATCTCCATACTTTATTTTGGAATATGGAGACAATATACTTGAAAGACCTCTGTTTTTCAAGTGATTTTTCCAATATTTTCTGTTTTTTGCAATAAGAAAAGCACAATAAACGCGAAAACAATCATTTGAACTCTCTTGCAAAATCAGCATCAACCGGGAAGAAAAACCATTCCCAGCGGGTTTTCTGCGGAATCACTCTGTATTTCTCCAGAGTTCCGGGACCGTGACTGCCATTGCCAACTCCAGCATTAAGGTAATCCAAATGCCAAAAAACAAATTCTGACTCCGGCAAATCGAATTCATGTCGAGCGGCATCCATCATCCGGGCATCGTGCCGACGGAGAGCCGTTTCAAAAGGTACTGTACTCCGACAACCGATACCGCAGTCCGTATCATCACAGACACAGGAGGTATAAACGCCGCAATGATTGCCATTTTCCTGCGGCATGACATAGGGATTGTAAAGTTCATCCACTGTCATACGGTAACAGGCCGTTTTCGCACCATTGCAGCGGTCACGATAGCACTCTTGCGGTCCTTTGCCGTAAAACAAAAGAGTATCAAACTTCCGCGGCAACTTGAGAGTCAGCCCCAATTTTGGCAGATACTCCGGCATTACCGCCATTTCCGGCATAAAATTCACTGCCAGATTGAAACCGTTCTGATAAAAGGAGAAATCAAACTGGACTTGATAATGTGGACTTTTTTTACAGACGGAAAGCGTATTCCCGTTCCAACAGGGCGTTTCTGAAAGCAGCGCATAACTTTCGGCGATCCGGCTGTTTCGCCACATTTCCACGAAGGGTTTGTCATTGTTGGTCGGGGCTCGAAAAATATCCAGATCAAAAGCCAGAATGTCCGTTTCCCCCAATTTGACCGGCATAAAAGACCCGCCAAGAACGGTACAGCCGGAATCGTATTTGGTTGTTATCTCTCCGGTTTCCGGGTATTGCAGTGATATCCGGCTGCCGAACTGTTCCTCCTCCAGCAGCTGCCCCGCCCGGTTGAAGACCTGAATATCAAGACAACGGGGAAGTTCTTTTAAAATACAACGCTTTTCTCCGGGAGGACACGACAATGGAGTTTCTTTTCCATTGAAAAATACCTTGCAAGCAGAAAGATCCGTAAATGCATAACGGTTACGGACAAAAAGTTTACCTCTTTCCACAGTAAAAACGAACGGTCTGAACACATGCTTCAAATCAGTCAATGCTCCCTTGATTTTCCGATCAGGCGTAACGATGCCATTGTGACAAAATTGGAAATCATTGGGATAATCCCCGAAATCGCCCCCATAAGCGTAAAAAGGAGTTCCATCCGGAGTATGAGTTAATAACCCCTGATCGATCCAATCCCAGATAAATCCGCCAATCAATCGGGGATGAGACTCCCACAGTTCAAAATACTCAGTCATATTTCCAGTACCATTTCCCATAGAATGTGCAAACTCTTCCAACAGGATGGGGCGGCCGGATTTTTCCATCTCCAGCATTTCCTGAACTTTTTCCAATGAGGGGTAATGCATTCCCACGATATCCACACATTCACGGACGCCGGCATGATAATAGTTGACCGGGCGAGAAGTATCCCTGACATGGAGATAATCAGCACAAGATTGAATATTGCAGCCGTAATACGATTCATTGCCGATAGACCAAATGATGATGGATGGATGATTTTTATTGCGTTCAAGCATCCGCTGTTCCCGGTCAAGATAAGCAGGTTTCCACTCCGGATCATCGCTCAAAAGATTATTAACACCGTGAGTCTCCAAGTCCGCCTCATCGATAACATACAAACCATATTCATCGCAGAGTTTGTACCAGACGGAATCCGCCGGATAGTGACTGTTGCGTACCGCATTGAAATTATGCGCCTTGAGAGTCACAGCATCCCAGCGCAAATCATCTTCCGTTACAGTTCTGCCTGTTCTGCAATTAAAAATATGGTGATTGACTCCCAGCAGTTTGACGCTTTTTCCGTTGATAAGGAGTTCGCCATTCTGAATGTCAACGGTGCGAAATCCGATTTTGGTATTGATACAGTCATCTGGCGTAGTTATTTCCAATTCATACAACACCGGATCTTCTGCGCTCCACGGACGGACGGAAACTTTTCGTTTCAATTCTCTGTCGGAACTGCCACAGTATTCTGAAACATTCCCTAATCTGACATTGATTTGACACGGTTCGCCGGTTTTGACCGTAAGGGAAAAAGTATCCAATGTGGTTTTTACCTCAAAATCTTCAATAAAATATCTCCCCTTCGCATAAAGAAAGACCTCTCTGAAAATTCCAGAGAGATACCACATATCCTGATCTTCCAGATAAGTGGCATCCGACCAGCGCAGAGTTGCCGCGGAGATGGAATTGACTCCAGGTTTCAAAAAATGCGAGATATCAAATTCTGCCGGATTACGGCTGCCTTTTGAAAATCCGGCAACCTTTCCATTGACGGCTATCTTCAAAAAAGAGTCTGCCCCCTGAAAGGAAATGATAACCTTTTTCCCCTGCCACTCATCGGGAATAACAAAAGTCCGTTTGAACACATAAAAGTAATTATCATCATGAGGCACACGAGGCGGCATGGGAGGGAATGGATACTGGAAATTGGTATAATGAGGCTGGCCGAAACCGGATAACTCCGGATGTCCGGGTATTTGAAACTGTTTATCAAGCGGCAAATCAAAACAGTTTTCAAACAGTTCCGCACTGGTAAAAAAACCAAAATCCCAAACCCCAGATAAATCCAGTCGGAGCAAATAATCCCGGTCGGCATGGGGCGGCAATTTGTTTTCACCCAATTTTTGCGGATTTTCCCAATCGTACATTTTCATAGAGACCTCCTCTTAAATCAATCAAAATGCAGACAGTTCTGTTGACGATATACCGACGGCGAAACACCGAAACACCGCCGAAATGCAGTAGAAAAGTAAAGCGCATCACAATACCCCAGATTTAAGGCGATGACCTTTATTGGCATCAAACTGGTGGTAAGCAAATGCTTTGCCTCCTCCATTTTCAACTGCTGAAAGTATTTCAATGGCGATATATTGAGATGTTTATTGAAAAGCCGCATGAGAAAATGGACCTCCATACCGTGCAGTTCAGCAATATGCCCGATGCTCAACGGTTCATTGAGGTGACTCCGCATATACCCCAAAACTTGTTCCAATTGCGGAGGATACAAAGACTGTTCAGAACCATTCTGCGCTGCACTCCGGGCAAGTTCCGCCAAAAAACGGAAGGTTACACTGGACAGTTCCGGAGCCTGTGCCGGATTATGATTGAGAAGCATCTGATAAAGTTCAGCGTGCATTTTTATAAGCGGCTCCAGACTTTCCGGTCGGAGAATACGGCAATTTTGTAATTGGAATTTCTTGACAAGTGCAGACACCATACAGCCCTTCAAAGAAACCCGCAGTTTATGAAACATATCATTTTTACCGTGACTGAAATGGATGTCTGCACCTTCATGCATCAAATAGACCTCACCGGGATAAACCGTTTCGGTAATTCCGTTTTGCGTAAAAGTGAGTTTCCCTTCCAGCAGAATTTCAACATTGGTAAATGCTGAATTTTGAAAAAAGAAGTGTGAGGGGATCCCCTCTCTGCGATTTTCAGAAATAAATCGGGACCATAATGAACTACCATAAGGTTCAGGTCCGTTTTCCCAATGCAAACACTTCTTGATAGCACTGTTTACAAACCAATTTTCACCATAATATTCAACCTGATCGGGAGAACGGTAAATCGTTTGTGGATTTTTATCAACTGTCATTTTTATTTATCTTCTGTTGGTCGTGTCGGGCATGAGGTTGCTCAAATGCAGATTTAAAACATATTCCCAACCGGAATCACATTGAACCGTAGGCGTTTCTGAATTGGCGTTGATCACGTTGGAAATAATTGAATCGGCAATACTCCCGGCAATAAGGATAGAGCGTTTGGAACGTGAAAAAACATTGCAAATCTGAATATGAGCAGCATCCCCTACCGGAGCAATACCGCCCCACGCAGCAACATTGTCCCCGATACGTATAGTGGCAATATTTTTGAGTCCATCAACAGGCGAACAATCAACCACTCCATCGATTAAAATATTCCGGAGACGTACACCGGAGGCATTAAGCAGCCGGACGATCTGATGATTTCCGGCAGAATACCCCCGCACATTGCGGATAATTATATTGTAAACATCATTCTCCCGGGGATCATCTGGTATCTGACTGATTTCAGTTGCCTCAAAAGTTTTTGTCATTTCCCGATGAGAGAGAATGGCGGTAACAGCGACAAGGTCATCTCCGGTTTTTCCGGAAATATTTTCGACAAGCAAATTACGGCAGCCTCTGCGGATATCCAGTCCGTCCTGATTCGGCGTTTGTTCTTCTGTTCCATTGATATTCATAACTCCCTTGGAATCAAAAACGATATCCCGAATAACTCCATCGGAACAATATTCCATAGAGATTCCCCAACAATGGCTGTCTTTTATCGTCAAACCGGAAATGGAAAAATTCTTTACCGATGCAAACAAAACTCCAACATTACGCCAGTCTCCATGCTGTAACTCACCGGACTTCCCGGCATCTGTTCCATAAGCACGTTCGCCAAGCACTTTGCTCCGGTCGCCGGTAGAACGGGGATCATCAGCACCCTCAAGCAAAACAGTGCCGATTCCTTTGACATGGATATTTTCCAACTCACGGATATCAGAGATTCCATAACCGGCATTGGCACTGCGAATGAAGTTGTCACGGCATTGATTGGAAAGTTTCAGTTTGCAATTTTCCAGAAGGAGTGTCGTATTTGCCGGGAGTAAAATCGCGGAATCCAACAACCAATATGTTCGCTCTTCTGCCGCATCCGGTTCTCTTGCCGGCACCCGCACGATTTTCCCGCAAGCCGCCGCCACTTGTACCGCCTGATTGATTTTTTCACTGTCATTTCCGGAGAAATGATTTGGGTTGATGTAAGTATTATCCATTTTATCCCCTTATTACAAATTCTTTTTACTTTTGAACACTGATCATTTTTACACACAGCGCAAATAACATCTTTCAGCCTTTTATAAAAAAATCGTTTTACGCAGAAAATCAATCAGTTCCGTCAATGATTTACTATAGCACACCTAACTTTGAAATCAAGATATCTTTCCTGACTGCAATATTTGATTTTTGAACATTCGCCTTACTTATTTTGAATAAACCGTTTGCAAATAAAAAATCAGGAGTTATATTCGTACTCTGGCGATACAGAATAAAACAAGGAGGAAAATATGAACGAACTTGTTCTTGACCGCAGCAACACCGTTGCCGGTCTGCCGGACATTCTTGCGGGAGTCTCTTCTCCCGCCGATTGGCTGAACAGGCGTCGCCTGGAAATCCGGAAATTTTTTGAAGACAACTTTTTCGGGAAACTGCCGCCGATTCCGGAAAAGCTTGCTTTCATCACAGAAAGAGAAGTTCCCTGCTTTGACGGCAGAGGCATCCGGCGGGAAGTGACGATTTTTATGGAAGGGCGTCACGGCAAACATCAGGCTAAAGCCCTCTGGTATCTGCCTGCCGGAGCATCTGTGGAAAATCCGGTGCCGCTTGTCTGCGGTCTCAACTTCAAAGGCAATGCAGCCTGTACCTCCGAAGAAGATATTCCACTGGATGATGCAGAAGGCAGAGGTCTGCAAACCGGACGTTGGCAAATTCCTTATCTCTTGGAACAGGGAATTTCTTTGATCATCGCCCCGCGCAACCATTTTTTCCCCGATAATGAAACGGGTGTTCTTAACAGTATTTTCAAACTTTCCGTTCCAATGGCAACTCTTGAAAAGCTGGAGCGCAACCATACTGCAATTTCCGCTTGGGCATGGGGATATTCCCGCTTGCTTGAATTGGGTCTGACCGATCCCGCAATCGACCGTGATGCCATCTGGGCACATGGTCACTCCCGTTTAGGGAAAACCGCTCTCTGGGTTGGTGCAAACGACAGCCGTTTCGCCGGAATCATCTCTAATGATTCCGGCTGTTGCGGTGCTGCAATTTCCAGAGACCGTCATCCCAAAGGAGAAATGTACGCCAACATCAAAAATTTTCGCTGGTGGTTTGTCAAAGCATTTGACCGTTTTTCAGGGAAAGAAAATGAACTGGATTTTGATATGCATGGTCTTTGCGCCCTGACAGTTCCCCGTCCGCTGTTGATTGCCAGTGCCAATAAAGATATCTGGGCCGATCCGTTTAATGAATTCCGCTCAACGATGGCGATTACGCCACTTTACCGACTTTTCGGAGCCAAAGGGATGCCCGATGATGCGGAATTCCCCAATCCTGACACAGCTGTATTCGGAGACAAAATCGCCTACGAATTGCGGCAGGGGATCCATGATGTTCAACTTTTTGATTGGCAAACTGCTGTAGAGTTCATTCGGAGCAACCTCCCCAAAGACATTCAAAAACAAAATACGTTTATTCAAAAAAACAATATATATCAATAGAAAAAATCTTGATTTTTTATCTTTTTTGGGTATAATACCCTGACATACGAACCCTGTTATTTCACATAGAAAGGATTGAAAAATGAAAGTAAAAAAATTCACCCTCACCGTACTTTCTTTTCTGCGGGAAAAGAAAGTAGGCAAAGAAAAGGCAGATAATGGCGGCGACGCCGAACGTCGGCCTTCGCTGACCGCCGCCACCAGAGGGGGCGAGGCTCCCCTCTGGACTCCCC
>JAFTUS010000169.1 GCA_017466125.1 Lentisphaeria bacterium
CCTCGGTATAATATACCTCTGAACCCCATTTTTTCAAATGACGGAAACAAAAAAAAGGCAGGATTTCTCCTGCCGCCAAGCGTTTCCCGCAATCACCGTTCCGGGAAACCGAAAAACCTCCGTTGTTCGTTTCAGCCTTCCGGGATTGATAATATATCTTTTTCATTCTTGATCAGCCTTGTTTTATAACTCAAGACTATTGCTATTGAGCAGAAAATCCAATATCCCCATCGTTACGATGCCGGATTCATCCCGACGGATTTTTATATTGTCCCGTACCAGAATGATCTTTTTGAACGAATCATTGACTTTCTGGAACGGTCGTCTTTCCTGTGCATCTTTTTCCGGAGTTGCCAAATTGAACGCTGATTGCAGATAGTAACGTTTACTGCCCGAGTTGGCAACAAAATCGATTTCAAGCTGCTTGCGGACTTCTTTGCCGTCTGGCGTTTTTTCTCTTGTTTCCACCACGCCGACATCCACCGAAAAACCACGGTAACGCAGTTCATTGAAGATGATGTTTTCCATGATGTGATTTTCTTCCTGCTGACGGAAATTCAGTCTGGCGTTACGCAAGCCCACATCTTCAAAGTAATATTTGAATGGAGTGGAGATATATTTTTTCCCTTTCACATCATAACGGCTGCCCTTGCTGATCAAAAAGGCATTTTCAAGGAAAGTGCAATAGCGGGTAATGGTCGTTTCGGCAAAACCGCTGTTTCGTTTGCTCTTGAAAGTATTGGATAATTTCTGCGGATTGGTAAGCGAGCCGGTCGATGAGGCAAGAATATCCAGCAATTCGCCCAATTCTGCTTCATAGCGGATTTTATTGCGCTCTTTGATATCTTTGATGTAGGTCATTTCAAAAAGATCATTCAAATAAGCGATCTTTTGTTCGTCGCTTTTCATGGTCAGGAGCAAAGGAAGCCCGCCGTAGGTGAAATATTCCTGCCATGCTTCTTCTTTGCTGCCGTCAAATGCGGAGAAAAATTCCGAGAAGGCAAGCGGATGGATCCTGATTTGATCGCCGCGGCCGCGGAATTCAGTCAGGATGTCAGTCGAAAGAAACTTGGAGTTGCTGCCGGTCACATAGACATCCACACTACGATAATGCAGCAATTCATTCAGCACAGCCGAAAAGTCCTTGAGCATCTGAATTTCATCAAGCATGATGTAGCATTTTTCATTCTCATTGAGTTTTGAGTTCAGATAGTCAAGCAAAACCGCCGGTTCCCGATATTTTGCATTTGAAAATCTGTCCAGTTCAATGCCGATGATATTTTCATTATTCACTCCAGTTGACAGCAAATATTCTCTGAACAATTCAAAAAGCAGATAAGATTTCCCACACCGGCGCAATCCGGTTACGATCTTGATCATACCATTATTCATACGGTTTATCAGTTGCTGCAAATATATTGGTCTTGAAATATTCATAATAAACTCCCGAAATGAAAGATTTTTGCCGTAATTGCCGTTTTTCTATTGTTTAATATACAGCGGGACAACTAATTTGCAAGCCATGAATGAAAGATTTTTGCCGTTTTTGTCATTTTTCTTTTGTTTCTTGACTGCATATTCTGAGTTTTTCTTAACCAAAGCGAAGCGTTTTTCAGAATTTCATTTCACAGCGAAATTCTGATAATTCCCCCCTGCAAAAAGCATTTCAAAATGGTGGGAGGCGTAAAAAAACTTGATTTTTTTTATTTGCAATGCTATATTAATTTTAACGTAAAACATCAAGGAATAAGACAATTGTGAATTATAAAAAAAATTTTAAATGGGTTATAGTTCTTATATTTCTCACAATGTCATTTGTTTTTGTGTATTTGTGGCACAAAGGAATTTTTCATATAGGCGGGGAACATTCTTGGGAACAAAAAGAATTATTATTTTTATTGTTAACGGCTTCTTCTTATGAAGATTTTTTATCTAAAATCAATGGAGCAAATATTAAATATGCCAATGATAAAAAACAGACATCAATTTATTTTACAAATGGAGGAGCGGAATTTCAAAATGGCAATATTCAAAAATGGTTATGGACAAGTAAAGAGTGGGAAACTTTTGCTTTGCAAGATGATGAAATAAAAAAAATAATGAATAAAAAAAGTACACCGATGGATGCAATTCAAAAAATCGGAATCCCAAACGCGGTCTATTTTGAAGCAGACACGACAACACTTACGTATATTTTTGTACGCAATGAAAAATGCAAACGCCATGATGGCTATTATAATTCGTCCGTCAATTTAAAATTCTATAAAAATCAGTTTCAGAATTTTGATTTTAATGTTGTTTCTGACTTAAATCAAAAAGATGTAACCCAACTTTTTATATTGCAATAATGTAATAATTGGCGTAACACAAAGATTGTCTTGATATTTTTCATCTCCCCCGCAAACACAATGGCAGTCAAAATCCTTATAACAGTTGTTGAAAAAGAAATTTTTTATGCTATATTATTAGCATACTAATAATACAGGTGTAATTATGAAAGATACGTTACATTTTCAATTTTTAGCTGTTCACACTTACTTTCAAAGAGTTTTTTTGAAACGGCTTCAGGCAATTTATCCGGATATTTTACCCGGACAACCAAAAGTCATTGATTTTCTGATGGATCAAAAAAGAGCATATCAAAAGGAAATTGCGGACGGATGTCTGATCGAACCTCCAACCCTTTCCCTGATTTTGGAAAAAATGGAACGCGCCGGATTGATATGCCGAAGAAAAAATCTTTCGAATAATAAAAATGTTATGGTGGAGTTGACAGAAAAAGGAAAAATGATCGGCAGGAATGCACAAAGAATTTTTCTCGAAACGGAACAGGATTTCTGTAAAACTCTTTCTGCAGATGAACTGGAATCGTTGCAGATTATCTTACAAAAAGTCTGTACTTCCGGAAAGGAATTGTAATATGTCATATCATTTCAGCAAAACAAAACGGTTTATTTTATTTATTATGGGATTGACCATCGCCGGAATCGGTGTGGCACTCAGTACCCGTCCGGGGCTTGGCACATCCCCGATTACCAGTCTGCCTTACGTGACAACATTCAAATTTCCATGGACGTTGGGCATGGCGACGATCGTAATCAATTTATTTTTTATTCTGGCGCAATTCATCATTTTGAAACGCCGTTTCGGATGGAAACACATTGCACAATTGCCTACCCTGCTGGCATTCGGCTTTTTTATTGATTTCGGTATGTGGCTGACCAAATTTTATATTCCTGAACCCTATTTTTGGCGGGTGACGGAAGAAGTGATTGGATGTCTTTTTCTTGCAGTTGGGATTGGATTTCAGCTAATTGCAAATATTTCTCTGATGCCGGGGGATGGTTTTATACGGGTCGTATCGGAGGAATATCATATTCCATTCGGAACCGTCAAAATTTGTTTTGATTCCACAATTGTTTTATCAGCAATCCTCTTTTCTTTGTGTTGTTTTCATAATATTACCGGAGTGCGGGAAGGTACGATCATTGCGGCATTTCTTGTAGGAATTTTCATAAAATTACAGCAGAAACTATTGCGTAAAACAAAGATGCTGTTATTAAAATGATCAACAACACGGCGGCAAGATTGCTCCTGCCGCCAATCTCTTTGGAAAATTATTTGCCGGACATCATGGCTTCAATATCCGTTTGTGGATCGTTTATCCCTTTTATGTCAAACGTTTTTACGAGCAGTGCCGCGACATTGGGAGAGAGAAACGCCGGAAGCGTTGGCCCCAGCCGGAGATTTTTAAATCCGAGATGCAGTAATGCCAGCAATACCGCAACCGCTTTCTGTTCATACCACGAAATATCAAAGGATATGGGCAATTCGTTGATGTCTCTGACACCGAAAACTTCTTTGAGTTTCAAGGCTATGACTGCCAGAGAGTAACAGTCGTTGCACTGCCCTGCATCCAGCACCCGGGGAATGCCGCCGATGTCGTCGGTCACAAGTTTGTTGTAACGGTACTTGGCACAGCCCGCTGTGAGTATGACTGTGTCTTTGGGCAGGTTTGCCGCCACATCAGTATAATATTGCCGCTCTTTCTGTCTGCCGTCACAGCCTGCCATTACCACAAAGCGTTTGATTGCTCCGGACTTGACGGCTTCCACTACTTTGTCTGCAAGCGCAAAGACTTGTGCATGGGCAAAACCGCCGGTGATCGTACCGTTTTCCAACTCTTCCGGGACCTTGCACTTCTTGGCAAGTTCGATGATTTCTGAAAAATCTTTCTGCTTGCCATTCTTGCGGTCCGCAATATGCGGCACTCCCGGATAACCTGCCGCTCCGGTCGTAAAGATCCGGTCTTTATAAGCATCCTGAACAGGGGTAATGCAGTTGGTCGTCATCAGGATCGGACCGTTGAACGATGCAAATTCCCTGTTCTGCAAATGCCATGCGTTGCCGTAATTACCGTACAAATGCGGATATTTTTTCAG
The DNA here is from genome assembly GCA_017466125.1 of Lentisphaeria bacterium. Classification (GTDB taxonomy): domain Bacteria; phylum Verrucomicrobiota; class Lentisphaeria; order Victivallales; family Victivallaceae; genus Victivallis. Next base: position 4,443 of record JAFTUS010000169.1, read on the forward strand.
TTCCGGATAATAGTGCGCGGGGAGCATTTCACAATGGGTGTAAATATCGATCCCGGCATCTTTGCTTTGTTCCAGCAACTCTTTGAGGTCGAGCAGATCGTGTCCGGAAATCAAAATTCCCGGACGGCTGCCGACTCCGGTTTTGACCGTTGTTACTTGTGGATTTCCAAATGTTTCTGTATTTGCCTGATCCAGCAGAGCCATTGTTTTTACGGCGATTTCCCCGGCTTCGAGAATAACCGCAAGCAGTTTTCCGGAGTCCTCCCCGGTTGCCGCACTCTGCAATGCCTTGAAGCAAAAGTCGTAAATGCTGTCATCTTCTTTGCCCAAAACAGCGGCGTGTTCGGCATAAGCTGCAATTCCTTTCAAGCCGTACGTGAGCAGTTCCCGCAGGGAACGGATATCCTCATTTCCGCAAGCAAGCACCCCCGGCGGGAAGTTCTCCTGATTTTTCCCCGCAAGTTTTTTTGCTTCGTCCAGCTGTTTCAGCAGAGCGGCATTGTCGAAATTGGCATTGGTAATGGTCATAAAAAGAGATTTTACGATAAAGCGACCCAATTTACGATCAGCGTTCCGGGTGAGAGCGATAAGTTTGAGTTGCCAGATGAGTTCATCCATCAAATTTGCAGTTTCAGCTTTTTTTCCGCACATTCCGGCAACGGTACACCCTGTGTTGCGGCACGCTTCCTGACATTGAAAACAGAACATTTTCTCTTCCATTTTATACCTCCTTTTTCGGGGTGAATATTTATCTCCTCTTGAAATCCGTCTTCTGTTGAACAATATATTGCTTTTTTCGGATAAATCAAATGTATTTCCAGCCATTGTTCAAACGGATGCATCCGGCAGAAGTTGAAAAAAGTCAGAATATTTGAGGAATGACAACAAAAAAAATGATATCGGCTTGTAATAATACGTTCTCCATGTTATATTATAAAGTCGCATTTTACTGATATTTTATTTTTCGGAGGAAAAAGATGAAAAGAATATGTCTGGGCATTCTGCTCGCAGCCAATTTCTCTCTTATGGCAGCCTATCAATTCAACACCAAGGGCAATCGGGGGTGGATGACTTTTGACTCCCCCACCACGGTCGGATTTGAGCTGAGCCGCAGCGGAAAAGATAACGATCATGAAAACTTTATCGACCGCGGCGAAGGGGTTGCCGATTACGGCTGGTACAATCTTGACTCCGATGAGACCGGGTCATTCAAAAACGGCTTGACTGCAACGTTCGACGAAAATGACCGTATCGGACTGTATGTGACCGACAATGCCGGAAATACGTACTATTCCACCAAACCCGATAAAGATGCGGCGGATGATATTCTTTGGGGAAAAGCCGATATCGTCGATGGCGCATTGACCATCTATGGCGGAAATAAAGGTTCCAATGGCACGCATGAATACTATATTTTCAAGGTCAGCACCAACAATACCTCCGGCAAAACGCCCTCCGGACAGCCGCTGCCTGGAATACTGGCGGTACTGGCTGTCGGCGGTGCCGCATACGGTGCAAAAAGATTTTTCAGCAGAAAGAGGGACAATAAATGAAAAGCATGATGAAGTCTGTCTTTGCCGCCGTATTGATGTTTCCGGCACTTCCCGTTTTTTCAGCGATCCAGTACAACTTGCAATCAGGAACCGGCGAGGCTTATTTTTCTGTCGATGCCACTCAAACCCTTTATGTGGATGTGAAAAAAAGCGACGGTTCAAGTGTTGCCCTTGACAATTCTGTAATCAGCAATATCGGCTGGTATTACTATGACGATGTGGCAAATTACCGTGGCAATCAGGGCGGACGCCCCGGCGGGCGTCCCGGCAGACCCGGCGGCAATCAGAATTCTGCCAACATGCCCAAACTCCATTACGGCGATATGAAAACCGGTGTACTGGGTGAATTTTCCGCCGGAGACAAAATCGTTCTCTGGGTGGAAACCACTGCCGCAAACGGCAAAAAAGAGACCTTTACCATGTACAGTCCCACTACTCAGGACAGCGATGTGTGGATGCTGGGAAAATCCGGCGAAAGCATCATTTTCAACTGGGGCGATTTCGGCGTTGATTACGGCAAGAAATCTCAAAATGCCATCAATCCCGCCGGATTTGAATTTGCGGTTTCAACGTATTCCGCCCCCTCCGGACAGCCGCTTCCCGGCATCATTGCCACACTGATCATCGGCGGCGGAAGTGTTCTTTACCTGAAAAAACGCAAAAAACTCTATAACGCCAAGTGATATTTCCGGCAATTTAAGTTCAAGTTGCAATGAAATTGAAAAAAACATATCTTGTTCTGATCCTCATTTCCATACTGTTTCTGACTGGAAGTGTCGGAATGACTTTGTTTTTGCTTTTCTCAAATTATCAGAACGTACGTCTTTTCAAGGCGGCGCGCGATAACTTTGAACGCGGGAATGACGCTTCTGTTTCACTTGCCGAAGCCCAACTGCTTCAGGTCATACGCAACGACAGCGACAATGAAGATGCTTATCGTATGCTTGGAGAGATCGCCGCAAGGAAAAAAGTTTATCCGGAACAGGTCTATTACTGCTATCGGGCGAGCCGCCTCAATCCGTTGAACAAAGAGTACCGGGATCGGTATGTGCGCAGTTTGTGTTTCGCACGGTATTTTGACCGGTTGGAAACGTTTCTGGTTCAGGAAACTTCTCTGAATGAACAGCAGAAACAACTGCTTCTTTATGCCGCCGGACGAAACGGCAGCATTAAAAAATATCCGGTTCAGCTTGACCGCCGCAGTAATAACAATAAACTGGGTGAACTGGCTCTGCTGCTCTTTGAGCATAAACATTTGACAACACAGCAAAAACTTCACGCGCTTGACAACTTTTTTAAAAACGATGATGCTTTTTTACAGCAGGAAGTTCTGGCGGCACAAGCTGAACTTTACCTGAAAGCCGGCAAAATCGATGAGGCGGAAAAGGCGTTGCAGAAAGCCTATGGTCTCAATGAATTTGCCTTTGCTCCGGCTCTGGGCAGATTTTACGCCAATTTCCGTTCATTCGGAAAAGCCCTGGAGGTTTTTGAAAAATACCTGAAAACCTATCACGATCAGGCACTTGCCATGCAGACCGCAGAAATATACTGCCTCTTAAATCAAACAGATAAGATCACAACTCTGCGCAACAGCTATCAAGCCGACTCCGGAAACAGCGGCATGCTCTTCTGCTACTATCTCGATGCGTTGACTGCGCTGGCAAAAAACGATATGGTTTCACTGAAGGAGTTGACCGAACCGCTGCGCGATACCATAAATACTCCTCTGGCATCGTTTATGTTTCTGTGCGCCGACCTTCAGGGAGGCAGTCCGTCAAGAGTCCTGAAAAGTTACAGCGCACTGCTTGCGCACCGGAATTATCTTGATTTGCAGAACCGGGCGGACAATATGCTGCTGCAGTATTTGAAGAACTCCTTTAACGGCTCAGGAACAGAAGAAGTTCTGCCTCTGGCAACTCTGCTTTACAAACGCAAGCCCGATGCCTTCACTGCAAAACTTATATTGCTCGCACAGAAAAAATCTTCTTCCGGCAACCTCGCTCTGCTGCGGGATGCGTTGAAACAGTTCAGCAGCGATCAGGGGGTGGTCAAGATCGGCATCGAATATTTTTTGAAACATGACCCCGCCGAATGTGAACGGCTGATCGTCCTTTTTAAGAAAAAATTCCCCGGCAGAACCGGCGACATGCTGCGCTATGAAGTCATTCTGGCATTGCAGAAAGGAGATCATGCCAAAGTTTCCGAATTATTCAGAAAGAACTTTTCTCCGGAGATCCTGCCGGAATACTGGAATTTCGCCAGTTCTGCGGAACGGGAAGAGGATCTGCGCTTTTTAAGCCGCGATAAACGTTATGCTCCCTTCTGTCAGGCTTTGCTGAAAATCAAAAAGAAGGAGAGAAGTTCCGCCTGCGACCTGCTGGAAAAAGCCGATGCTCAAGGCAATCAGGCACTCCTGTTCTTTGCCGCCAGAACTCTGGCGGAGAACGGCAGAAATAAAGCCGCGCTGAAAAAATATGCCGAATTTCCGGAAAACTCACCGTACAAAATTGCCGTTTTGCTCAATACGTCAGAACTCTGTGCCGAAAACGGCGATATGGAACGGGCATTGGCTCTGTCGCAACAGGCATACTCTGCGGCTCCGGAGCTGCCGGAAACTCAACTTTGTTACGCTGACAAACTTTTCCGCAAAGGAAAGTTGAATGTTATTCCGGCGGTCATAAAGTTATCGAAGCGTTCCTCTTACCGGCGGCAGTTGAAAACATTATGGATCGCCGGGATGCAGCAGCGGATAAAAGAGTGTGACTTGAACAGAGAACGGGAAAAAGTACGGGAGTTGTGCCGCCAACTGCTGGCGATCGCTCCCGATAACGCCGCTGCCGCCGAATGTATAAAAAAACTGAATAAGATGCCGCAGTAAATATGAAGATATTTTTGAAAAAGCTGTTGAAACATCCCTTGGGGGCGTTGTATGGTGCGCTTCTGGGGATCGTTGCTTTTTCTGCGGCACTTCCGATGTTCTCTGCGGGGATGGCGGATGCCGCTCTGGTCGATCTGGCAATGGCGGCTCTCCTGATCGCATTTATGCTGAAAAGTTTTATTTCCACGGAACACCGTCATTCGTTTTTTTGGGAAAAATGTTCCGCCTGGGGCTTGCTTGTCCTGGCAGACATCCTCGCCCTGATCCCAACGCATGATTTCCCCGGCAGTTTGAGTACGGCGTTTGCTTTTTCGCTGTTGATCTGTGCGGCCGTCCTTTATTTCAGCGGTTGGCGCGCGGCGGCGGATTGCATTGCCCCTGCCTTGTGGTGCTGTGTGTTTATTCCTTATCACGAAGAACTTATGTTGATGCTTGGCTTTGCGTTGCGCCTGAGTGCCACCATGTTGAGTGCGGGGCTCTTGAAGTTGTGCGGCATCAGTGTCGTCTATTCCGGCACAACGCTTGCATTGCCCGGTCTGGACATTGCCATAACCGATGCGTGCAGCGGCATCAATCAATTGGATGCTTTCATCCTGATCGCTTTTATTGCGGTTCAGATGATGCAGAAAAAGGCCTGCTGGAAAATCCTGCACTTTGCCTTTATCGTTCCGGCGATCATCGCCGGGAACAGTTTGCGGATCGCGGCAACTGTTCTGCTGTTCCGTCTGTGGGGAGAAACCATTTTGCAGAACACATGGCACATGGCATTGGGGTATGTTCAGATCGTTCTGGCGTTGGCCATATTCCTTGGTATCGGCAAACTTTTCTCTGCCCTTGACGGCAAAATCAGGGAGGCGGAAAAATGAAGAAACTCCTTTTGCTTTCAACTGCATTTCTGCCGCTGTGTTTTCATTCTCCCTATCTGTTTCAGGCGTGGAGCAGTTCCCGTCTTGATCATTGGGATTGGATTTTTTATCTGTTGAGCATCCCGGCGGCGGTGTGGGCACTGCATAAGGAAAAGTTCGGAAAATGTGACTTCTATGCGCTTTTACTGCTCTTGCCGATGCTGTTTCTGACGGTGTCATCCTCCATCCATCACATCAACGCGCTGGCGGTCGCTTCGGCAGCGGGGGTTCTTTTTGCCGCCGTATGGCTGTTGGGCTCGTGGCCGACGGCATACAAGGCTCTGCCGTCGGCAGGGTTGCTGTTGTTGGGAACGCCGAGTTCAAGTTATCAGTTGTCGCTTCTTCTGATGTGCAGTGTCAATGCGGCGTGGGCGGTGAAATTTCTGCTTGCGGTGCTGTGCTTTCTCTGGATATGGTGCAATAAACGCTGCGGAATGCAGTTGAAAAGCGGAACTGTCTTCTTTTCGGCGGCAGCTGCTGCGAGCTGTTTTCTGCTGCTTCATACGAAAGAGCTGTATTTTGAAGGCGCAAGTTTCATTCCGGAATTTCCCTCTCATTGCGGGGATTTTTGGGGGCGGAGCATCCTGCCCGATGAAAACACCAAACGCTTTTTTGCGACCGGTACAGTCCGGCAGTACCGCTATACAAAAAACGATACAGATATTTCTGTTCTGGCCGTGAAATGCGGGAAAGATATTCATGAGATCCATCCGGCGAGCCATTGTTTGCGTACAAGTATGTGGACGGTAAATTCTGAAACGATAACGTATTTGCAGGAAAATTTTGCCGTTACTGAAATCGATGCGGCAAAAGGCGGCAGCCGTATCCTGGTCTGGGTCTGGTACAGCAGTGATAAATTTTCCACCCCCACGTTCCTCGGTTTCCGGCGGCACTTCACCCCGGGCGGAAATTATCATACCTATCAGATCTCAGTGCCGGTATACGGCAGTGTTGAGGCGGGCAGAAAAGGATTGCAGAATTTTATTCAGGCGTTAAAAGGAGGAAAACAGCAATGACACAATATGAAGAGATCCTCGCTCTCCGTCAGGAATTGAAACGTCCGAGTGTGTTCCGGCACAACCATATCCAACTGCGGATGCTGGTCTGGAACATCACGATCGGGGCATCGGAGACCTTCAAGCGTTTTATGGATATTGTTCTGGCGGTCATGGCGTTGATTTTGGGTTCCCCCATTTTTCTCTTCGCGGCTCTGCTGGTCAAAGGGACCAGTCCGGGGCCGATCATCTTCAGTCAGATACGGGTGGGGCGTTACGGCAGACACTTCAGATTTTACAAATTCCGCAGCATGTATATCGATGCCGAGGCACGCAAGGCGGAACTGCTGAAACAGAATGAGTCCGCAGACGGTGTGATTTTCAAGATGAAATACGATCCGCGCATTACTCCTGTCGGTCGCTTTATCCGCAAGTTCAGCATTGATGAACTGCCGCAGTTGTTCAATGTAATTTTGGGCGATATGAGTCTGGTCGGCCCCCGCCCGCCGCTGCCGTCGGAGGTGCGCACGTATTCTCTGGAAGAACGGAAACGGCTGAATGTTACTCCGGGGATCACCTGTCTGTGGCAGGTTTCGGGACGGAGCGAACTGCCTTTTTCCAGACAGATCGCATTGGATAAAGAGTATATCGCCAGCCGCAGTGCGTGGAAAGATTTTCTGATACTTCTGAAAACGGTTCCGGCGATCCTTACCGGGAAGGGGGCGTGGTAAAATGAAACATCTGCTGATAAATCCCTATTCTCAGGCGCAGGAGTGGTGCAAAGAGTATTTTCCCGACCGCAGTCTTGGCATGATGCCGGTCGGCGGGCGTTGTGCCGCAGAGTACTTTATCGATCTTGCTCTGCGCTGCAATGCGGAGTCATTGCTGCTGCTTGGCCCCACGTATAACGAACACCTTGCCGAACATCTTTACGAATATAAACATGGCGAATTGACTCTTGATTACCGCAAGGGCGGCGGTCACGACTCCGTGCGTCATCTGCTTGAAATATATGCCGCAGAATACAGCGGCGACTGTCTGATTTTGCATGGTATGCTCATGCCCAAAGCGCATACGCTTGAAGAACTGCAAAACTCCTTTGTTCCCTGTGCGGATGACGGAACTGAAGACGGTATTTACTGTTATAAAGAGGGGGTGCTTTACAAAAGCAATATTGAATTTTACCTTATCAACTCGCTTGAAAGCTACTTTGAAATCAACTTTCAGGTGTTGAATGATGATTTTTATAATCTTCCGGGCTATTCGATCACGGATAACATCCATACCGGAACCAACGTGGTCATAAAAAGAGAGTGCGTTCTTTCCGGTCCGCTTGTGCTGGGGGATAATACCTTTATTGAAAACCAGAGCAATATCCGCAATGCCATTGTCGGTGAACGTTCTCTGGTGGATAAGGCCTGTGTCGTGGAACACTCCATCATCTTCGACCGGACTTATGTCGCAGGAAAACTGGAAATAAAAAACAAGATCGTAACTCCCGGGCGGATCATCGACCCTTACACCGGCGGAGTGCTGGAACGCAACAGTTTCAGTTATGCGTTTTCCCCTGTTCAAAACCGTTCCGCATGGCTCTTGCGTTTGTGGGAACACTTTATTGCTCTCTTGCTTGCTGTGGGCGGAGCATTGCCGTACCTTCTGATACTGCCCTATTATCTGATGAATAAAAAATCGCACTGGTGCTGGAAACTTTCCATGGATCGTTACCCCGGTTACTGGGCGGTGCTGTTCTTCCGCAGAGAGTTGGTGAAAAGCCACCCCGCCAATGAACATTATGTGTTCCAGATGGGAGAGATCTACGGACTTCAAAATACGCCCGAACAGCGGCGCATTTACGATTATTATTATCATTACCACTGCAGTTGCGCTCTCGTACTGCAAGTGGTGTTGCGGGCTTTGGGAAAAAGAGGATTTGCCACTTATGTCGAACGCAGGCGTTTCTGAAAAATATACCGCCATCGGCGATGCGGAAGCAGAAGAACTGCTCAAACGTTCCCTGTCTGAAATCGGGGAACGCTTGAGCGGCTCCGGTTTGTCCGTTTATCTGGGCGGCAGTTACGGCAGAGGTGACGGCGGTGTCCGTCAGGATAGAGAAAACGGCATCCTCTACAACGATCTGGATCTCTTTGTTTTTGCCCGGAAAAAGTCTGTCTGTGCTGAAAAATCACTGAAAGAAATCGCCGGAAAGTATGAGCATCTGTTGAAAGTCGATGTGGATTTCAGTTCTGTAATGAGCATCAGAGATATAAAAAAGAATGCCGGACGGCTGATGATGCAGGAATTGAAACGCGGATACCGTTTGGTCTGCGGCGAAGATCTGCTCGAAAAGTATCTTCCGGAAATCCCGGCAGAAAACCTGCCCTTTTCCGAAGCGTGTCGCCTGCTGCTCAACCGGGGCATGGGATTATTGCTGGCGGGCGAAAAAATCGCCGGAAATTCCCCCGATCATGACTTTATTTTGAGGAACATCAATAAGGCTGTACTGGGAGCCGGTGATGCCGTACTCATTACCCGGCGGCAGTATAAGTGGTCGCTGTCTGAACGCTCGGCAGCCATCGCACAGTCGGATTTGAGCAGTGACTGCAAAATGCTCTACGCCGAAGCGGTGGAATTCAAAAAATCCCCCTGCCGGACTGCGCAGGACCTGCAAGCGTTGTGGAGTACGGCACGGAGTGTTTTTATGGAGTGTGTGACCGAAATTTGCGGTGACTGGTGCGTTGATACTTACAGCAAGTGCCGCGAATACGGTGAAATATCGCTAAAAAATTATATGAAATATTGCATTAAAAGCCGCTCGCTGCCGTTAAAAAATTGGCAGCATTACACCATGCCCCCCGTGGCTGTATTGGCAAACGATGTCTATTGGGCGTTGGAGAATGTTGACGGAGAAGCGGTTTCGGGCAGTAAACTATATCGGCAATGGCTGATTTTTAATTGAGAGGGATCTATGGACAGTTTGGATGAAGGATTGAATGTTCAGGCAGAAACCAAACAGATGCAGAAATTGCAGATGTATCAGAAATTGGTTTTCTTTACCGTGATGAAATTCAAATGGAGCATTATCGCCGTTTTTTTGCTGACATTCATCGCCGGTATCTGCTGCCGCTATGTGCAGTTCAAACGTTCTCATCACAAGCATGAAGGAAGCGTGACGCTTTTCTACACGCCTCGTGCCAGTGAAGAGGTGAAACCTTTGAGTATCAATCATGTGCTTGGGGTATTTTCACGCCAGCAGATCTTCCATCAACTTGTCGAAGAGATGCACCTGAACGAAAAACAGAAGAGTGTTCTCAAACAGTGCATTGAAGTGAAATTGCTGCGGGATCAGCATGACATGTTCGTGATCACCGGGGTAGGGGAGAGCGACGAATATGTCAGACAACTGGTAAATACCTTTGTGGCGATCGGTATCCGCAATTACGAAGAGTACCGTACCGCAGAATTGCGGAACTTTCTGGAATCCCGTGAACGGCGTATGCAAGAGGTTCAAGAGTTTCAGAAATCCATTATCGGAAGAATTCACGGTCTGCATCGGAAATTCGGTATTATCCACCCGAAAGAGGAGATGAATACCGTGAAAAAGATCCAGGGTGAACAAAATGCGGCCATGGCAGAGTTGAATGTGAAACTTACCGACGCCCGTCACCGTTTTGCCGTTGCGCAGAAAAATTACAACGCTGTTCCGGCAAACGTTGTAACACACCGTGCGTCTCTGCGGGAATTTACACAGGATCTGCGGAAAGCCTCACGGGAGTACGAAAAGGCAAAACTGATGTTTGCCGAACGCAATCCCCGTTTTATCGAGGCAAAAAGTGCCTATGAAACGGTACGCGGCGAATTTGAGAACTTCAAAGCCAAAAATAAAATTACTGTTTTCGATGAAAATATGCTCCTGGGCATAGAAGGTATCATCGACCGTTATCAGGAAACGGAAGTCGCACTGCAGCAGTTGGAAGTGAGCATGAAGTCTCTGCAGGCGGAAATCGCCCTTGTCAAAGAGAAAGAGACCAAACTTCAGCACATGATCCCTGAACATGAGTCTCTGGAACGTCTGCTGGCGACCGTCAATAAAAATATTTCCCTGCTCGTGGAGGAGATTACGCGGGTGCGCAGCAATATCGCCCATGTTCCGAACGACATCATTATCAATGAACGGGTGGTCGGTACCAAGGCTTTCCCGATGTTTCCGGTCAAAATTCTGGCGGTTATTTTTATTGCCGGAATTTTTGTCAGCGGACTTTATGCGACCGTTGTTGTGACGTATGATATTATTTACGGCAAATTCAGCGGTATCGAAGAGGCGGTATTCCACAAAGATTTCTTTGATACCGTAGGGGTCATTCCGCGCGAAGATGCGCCATTTTCACAAGAACAGCGCAAGATCATCAACAATGAAATGTTTTACCGTTTCATTCTGCGGCTGAAAAATACCCGCACGCTTTTCTCCTGTTCGCTGGATGGTTCCTTTTTGAGTTCCGTGATCTTTGACGAACAATTTTCCAAAGCCAAGCGCAATACCATTCTGGTGCGCCTCATCCCGGAAAGCAAAGTGGAGGAAATCTGCAGTGAAATGCAGAAAATCGGAGATTTTTACTACTCCGACAACGGCAATGCCGGGGTGAACTATACGGAGAAAGCGATTCAGCATCATATCGAATATCTGCATGGTTTTTCTTCCGGCGACGGCAAGGGATACGGCTACGGCTACGGCTTTGCCTTCTTCCCGGTGCGGAGTCTTTCGGTGCTGGAGCCGGATGAGATCAGTGCCCTCTACAATGTGGTCAATGAGTTGAAAAAACATTATCAGCTCATCCGTATTTCCCGTGAGAAACCCTTTGACGCCTCGTGTATTCTGGTGCGGCAGCTGCATGACATCTGTGATGCGACAATGCTCTATATCGGCAAAAGGCAAACGCCCCGCAGCGTTTTGCGCCGGGTGCTGAAACTTCACGACGAAGAACATAAGGTCTATGCCGTGTTGACCGGAGTTAGCGACGTTGAAAAAATCATTTCAGGAGATTACATTTGATGAAAAAGAGATTATATTTTCTGTTTTTGCTGTCCGGACTCTGCACTTTCTCCGGATGTTACGACCGCAGTACGGATAATTTCAGTCAATATCCGGACATCAACAATCTGCCAAGCGGCGTGGTCGATCAAGCCGGTTTGACCGACGAAGACAAACGCCGTCAGTTGGAATTCCTCAAGAAACTCGATGAACAGAAAGAGCCGGTCTACCGCATCAATGCCGGGGACAAAATCAGCATACGGGTCTACAATCACCCCGATCTGATCATGGAGTCTCTGGTTACGCCCGACGGGGCGATCGGGGTAATGTTTGCCGGACAGGTCCAGGTTGCCGGTCTGACACTGGAAGAGGCAAGCGAAAAAATCAAGAAGGTCTACGGGCAATATATCAAAAACCCCGAACTGGGCGTTTTCGCCATTGATGTAAGAAGTCAGACGGCAACCATTTCCGGCGCAGTGAACAACCCCGGCATGTTCGTTATTTCCAACGGGATGCGCCTTGCCGATCTCTTTGCCAAGGCGGGCGGTTCAGCAGTGCGTGACTTCGATGACCAGATGCTCGATGCCGCAGATTATCAGAACAGTATCATTGTGCGGAATGGCAAAATCCTGCCGGTAAACTTTTCGCTTGCTATCGAAAAAGGCGACCGCTGGCACAATGTCAAACTCAAAAAAGGCGATTATATTTACATCGCCGTCCGTTCCGAAGCCATGGTCAGCATCATCGGCAGTATCCACCGCCCGCACAAAAGATTGTGGGATCAGAATTTGGGTATTCTCGAACTTATCTCCTCCGGACTGGGCTTGAAGGAGGAACACTGGCAGTACGGCGTCATCATCCGCGGCGGCATGGAAAATCCCCGCTTCTACCGGGTGGATATCGACGGTATTTTACAGGGAAGATGTGCCAATGTCCGCCTGCAGCCCGGGGATGTGGTCTATGTTCCGCATGACAATATTTCGGAATACAACGTCTTTGTCCGCAAATTGCTGCCGTCGGCGCAATTCCTGAGTACCTTTACGTTCCCGGCTTTGAATTTTGTGAATTAAGGTTTTATAATGAAGTACCTGATTTTTCTCATTGCCTTTCTGGGCGTACTGCCGCTGGGGTATATGCTTACCTTGAACCGTAAGTATATGCGCTATGCGTTTCTGGCAGTACTCCTGCCGGTAATGATGTTCAATCAGGTGTCGATCAACTTTTTTTCGCACGAAACGTACCGGGGAACATCCCGCGGCATGGAAGTATCGCTGGTCTATCTGATCGCACTGGCAATGTTGATCGGCATGTGGATACTCTACCGCAAAAAGCCGCTATTGCCGGATACCGGAAGTAAAATCTATTTGGTATATTTTCTTTTGTGCATACCCTCGCTCGTGAATGCTGACAACGCACTTTTCAGCTGGTTTGAAATGTGGAAAATGATAATGATGTATATCGTTTTTCTCTGTACCTATTATTATTTATATTACACACGGGACTTCAATACCGTGATGATCGGTTTCGGTATCGTTGCGTCAGTCACTTTTCTCTGTGTGGTGTTTCAGCATGTCAAAGGCATCCATCAGGCGAATGGACTTTTTCCGCACCAGAACAGTATGGGGATGTATATGTGTCTGATAGCCCCGGTCTTTTTTGCCTATTACTTCAACCGCAACAGAGGGTGGAAACGTTTTCTCTTTGCCGGTTTTTTTCTTGCTGCGTCGGCGGCGTGTATGCGCACTTATTCCCGCGGGGCGATGGTCTGTTTGCCTTTCGGGTGTGCTATTACGGCACTGCTTTCGCTGCGCTACCAGTTCCACATGCGGAAGATCCAAATTCTTCTGCCCGTATTTCTCATCTGTTTTTTCGGACTCCTGCTTCTGCTGCCCAACATTATCAAGCGGTTTGAAAACGCCCCCAAAGAGTCATTGATGACCCGGCAATATCTGGCGGCGTCGGCGTGGAATATGATGAAAGACAAACCCTTTGCCGGAGTCGGCTTGAACAACTGGGGCATCAAAATCAATCCGCCTTATCCTTACTGCGAATACCGTTACGGCAACAAACGCATTGCCAAAGACTTCAAAGAGGGCATTGTGGAAACCAGTTATCTGCTGGTGGGGGCGGAGTGCGGATTTTTTGCTCTGGCGGCATTTCTGGCGTGGCTGGGATATTATTATGTGACGGCGTGCAAACTGGTGAAGCAGCTGCGCCGGACAGAACTGTTTTACATTCCTGCCGGCATCGTCGGCGGACTGACGGCGATCTATCTGCAATCGACGCTGGAATGGGTCATGAAACAGCAGGTCAATTTTATCCAGATGATGATACTCTTTGCCATGTTGAGTATTCTTTTCAAATACAGTAAAAAATTCGCAACCGGTCAGGCGGAGGTGAACGCATGAAAAAATGGTTTTTCCTCCTCATTCCGTTTATCTGTGCCGCAGAAGTCGAATATGAATTTCTCACGCCGCAAGTTGTGGTGCTGAAAAAATCATCTCTTCCGGGACGTATCCCGAACCTTTCGACGGTGGGAAACCGTATTGTTCACCAGACGCACTGGTACAAAGAGAATGGTCTGTTGCGTGATAAAAACGGCAATATCCTGAAAAAAGCAGATGTCGATTGTTTTACCTTTCTGGGATTGGGCGAACCGATGAAGCCGGGAGAAAAACGCAATTTCAATATTTGTACTGTTCAATATGATCCTGAAAAACCCAGCAATATTTTTAAACTCAATCAAGTCGGCAACGGTGTAAATCAACAGCAGAAGTTTGCCTACATGGGCGCGTGGCTGGGGGGCCTCGGGGCTTTGCCGTTGAAACACCTTGCCGGGAAAGAGTTTGAAATACGCAATGCTTCTGACGGAAAATGCGTTTATAAAAATACTCTGAAACTGCGGCGGGAAGATCCGCTGTATCAGGGAAAGACCCCCTTTACCGGCGAAGAAGTTCTGGAACTGGACTACTCGCAGTTCAATGCGCCGGGAAAATATTATTTCCGGGTGGAAAATGTGGGGCGAAGTATGGATTTTGTTATCGGTTCAGAAACCTTGAGCGAAGCCTTTTATATCCATGCAAGAGGACTTTATCACAAACGGTGCGGCATTGCCAAAGCACAGCCCTTTACCGCGTGGGAAAGTCCGGCGTGTCACCGCCGCGTTTATTTGGGTGTATTCCCCGGCAATGCGGAACATTACCGGAAAGGAAAAGAGATTGAAGAGGGCTTTGTTCATAAATTTCAACGTGTTGAAGTCAAACACTTTGAGTTGATAAAACGCCATTCTTTTTCCGCGCGCAAAGCAGTTTCCGCTCCCGGCGGCTGGCATGATGCGGCTGATTACGACCGCCGCCCTTATCATTTGCGTATCGTGAGCGATTTGGCGACGGTCTATCTGATGAAACCGGAAAATTTCATTGACGGACAACTCAACATTCCCGAAAGCGGCAATGGCATACCCGATATTCTCGACGAAGCGGCGTGGGGCGTAAAGCATCTGCTTGCCGTTCAGCAGGATAACGGCGGAGTCGGTACATGGTTTGAAACCACCGGACACCCGCAGGCAGGGGAGGGGCTGCCGGATAAGGATAAATATGTTTATTATGTTTCCGCCCCCAGCCGCAACGGAACTCTGGAATATGCCGCCGCCGTCAGCACCCTTGCCCTTGCCATGAAAAAGGCGGGGGCGGCAAACGAAACGCAAAAATATTTCAGCTCCGCCAAAAAAGCATGGCAGTTCGCCCTTGACAGAAAAAACCTTCTCGCCCGCGGATATATGTACAAGGGGAAAATGATTTACTACAATGAAGGTATGAAACTCCATGCCGGAAATCTTTTGCGCACTGCGGTAAATCTCTATATTCTTTCCGGCGATGAAACTTTCCTCGCCCCGGTAAAAAAAGAGTCCACGCGCATACAGGAGACTTTCAACAAGGAGTTCTGGAAATGGTCGCCGTTGAGTTTGATGATGCTTGAACTTTATCCGGCAGATACATTGGAAACATTCCGCCGGGAATACCGCAAAGTTATCCTGCGTGATGCTGATAAAATGCTTGCGGATCAGGAAAATGCTTACCCCTGCCGCACACTCTGGCACGCTCATAATGCCGGATGGGTCCACGCTATGGCGTGGGGCAATTATCACCCGTTGCGGCGGGCGATGACATTGATCGCCGCACATAAACTTTCCGGAGAGCAAAAATATCTTGACGGAGCATACCTTGCCAATGACTTCCACAACGGAGCCAATCCGCTGGGCAGAAGCATGACTTCCGGGCTTGGAAAAATTTATCCGGCGGTGTTTCTCGATCTGGTAAGTTACGCCGACGGCATCGGGGAGTTTGTGCCGGGGATCACCCCTTACGGCAACACTTTCGGTCTTGACCGCAATGCGGTAAAAATGGTGTATGGCAAATCAGCGGATAAACTTCCCATATTCCGCAGATATGTAAATCTGGAATTTTTGAGCGTGCCGTCAAGCGAATATTCCGTTTGGGAGACCATCGCTCCGGCGGCGGTAACAACCGGTTATTTATTGGAAAAGGCTCAACTGCCGTTGAATGAGTGGAAAAAACGCAAACCTGCCGGAGATTTCCGCAAACTCCCCGGCTACCGGGCGTTGCCATGAGGTGAGTATGAAACATAAGACGATTGAAATATTTTTATTTATCGATGCGCTGGGGTGGAAGATCGTAAATGATCACAATTTTATGGCGGAACGTCTGCCGTACCGCAAAAAGATTTTCATGCAGTTCGGTTATTCCAGCAGTGCGATACCAACCATTCTTTCGGGGAGAACTCCGGCGGAACACGGGCATCTGGGGCTGTTCCGTTTTGCTCCGTCGTCATCGCCTTTCAAACGTCTTTCCCGTTTTGCATGGTTATTCAAACCGTCAAGTTTCTGGAACCGGGGACGGGTGCGCCACCATTTATCCAAACTGTTGAAAAAACTCTACGGTTTTACCGGATATTTCCAACTCTACCGGATGCCGATATGGAAGTTGAAGTTCGTGGATTACTGCGAAAAGCGGGATTTGTTTGTTGCCAATGGTATGGACGAAATTGATAATCTGCACGATGTTTTGAGTAAAAACAAGGTGGATTTCCACATTTCCAACTGGCGTTTGAGCGATAATGACAATTATCTGGCAGCAGAAAAAGCGATTGCGAACGGCAAAAATTTTCTCTTTGTTTACACCGCAAGTTTCGATGGCGTACTGCACGGAAAAGTCGGAGACCGTTCTGCTGTGCAGAATAAACTCGATGAGATAAAAATTCAAATAGACCGTCTGTATGAAAAAGCACATGAATACGCGGAAAAAGTGCATTTTACAGTAATTTCCGACCATGGGATGACCCCGCTTGCAGGAACCGTGGATATTATGGAAAAACTTGAAGAAAGCGGACTGGTTTTCGGCAGAGATTACGGGGCGTGTTACGACTCCACTATGGCACGTTTTTACTATCTGAACGGAAATGCAAAACAGGTGATCTCTGAAATCATGAAACCTTTCCCGGGACATTTCCTGACGGAAGACGAAGAAAAAAGATATGGAATTTTCCGGGCGGACCGCATGTTCGGCGACGGAATATTCCTGCTGGATGCCGGGTTGCAGATCGTACCGTCCGACATGGGGGATAAGCCGTTGAACGGTATGCACGGTTTTCTCCCCGAAGATGAAGACTCGTTTGCCGCGATCCTCTCCAATGAACCGCTGCCGGAAAAGATGGAGCGGGTCGCTGATTATTTTAACTTTATGACAGAAAGAGCGGAGAAATTATGAAAATTCCATTTTTCAAAAACACCGTAACGAACTATTTTTCCATGTTTGTCCGACTGATACAGGGGATCCTTGTGACCCGCTGGCTCATCAGTCATCTGGGCGAGGCTCAGTACGGTTTGTGGGTCATGCTGTGGAGTTTTTTCAGTTATGCACTTTTACTTGACCTCGGTTTCGGCGTGGCGGCGCAGAAGGTTACGGCGACTGAATTGTACAAGAAAGATATCAATAAGTACAATCATACCATATCAAGCATCTTTTTCAGCCATGTGAGTATGGCTCTTCTGATCCTGCCGCTGACTTTTATCGGAATGTATTATATACGGGAACTCTTTCATCTGCCCGCAGATGCGACGGCGGAATATATCCGCTTCTGCCGCGAGGCACTGCTGTTGAGCGGTCTTGCCGCAACGATGGTGTTTCCGCTGGGGGTATTCCCCGAAATACTGGTGGGACTGCAGAAACTCTACTTGCGCAACTACATCATCATCATTTCCAAACTCGTGGAACTTGCCGGGGTCATCACTGTTTTTGCACTGGGATTGGGGTTGTTCAAACTGCTCTTTTTCGTCATGCTGGTCATGGGTGCGACTCAAGTTGCGATGCTCGTTGCGGCGTGGAGGGCGATCCCCGGTTTCCGCATACGGTTTGCCTTTGATAAAGAGGTGTTCAAGAAAATATTCCATTTTTCCAGTGCCGTCTATATCATCTCGATCGGACGCATGATCTGGGAGCGGGGAATGTTCCTGCTCATAAGTGTTTTCTGCGGTCTTGCCCCCGTCGGTATTTTTCAGTTGGGCAGCCGTATCCCTTTTCTTATTCAGCAGATCGCATTGCCCTATGTGGAAAATATATCCCCCATTTCCGCCCTTCTTCACAGCCGTAAACGCACCATGCATCTGGCGCAGATATTGATGCGCGCGATCCGCTGGGTGAATTTCTTTGCGGCGGGAGCAACGGTCATGGTGATCATCTACGCGCCGAGGATCATTCTGCTTTTGTTCAACGTTGACAACAATGAAGCGGCGTTCATCTGCCGTTTGATGGTGCTGTTTGTCTACTTTCTGCTGGTTTGCCGGAGCATTCCTGAAAAATTCCTCACGATGGCGGAGGAACACAAATTTCTTGCCAAAGTGCAGAGTTTTGAAAGTATCTTTTTTATCGTGATTTCCATTGTCGGACTTTTGATAAAACCTCATGAATTGATCGTTGTCGGTGCGATGATCCTGACCAAATTGATCGGTACGGCCGTTTTTGTTTTGCCGCACCTGATCAAACGTGCCAATATCAGATTGCGTTTTTTCATATTGTATTCGCTTTTTGAACCGGCACTTTTAGCGTTGGCAACGGGGATGGTCTGCTATTGGCAATATTATTTCCTGCGGGGACAGCTTCACGAATTTTTCCTTCTGGCTCTGGCGGGGATCTCCGGCGTGTTGATCTACTTCCCTGCGCTCTATTTTATGATGTTCGACCATGCGGAAAAACTCCGGGCTCAAAGGCTCATCAGCAAGTTCACCCGTAAATTGCGGAGGGCATAAATAATGGAAATGCGTTTTGAATATATCAATGATGTTCTCGTCGCCCATGTGCAGATGTTTCTCGATCAGGTCGGGGCGGAAAATTTCAAGTACGTGTTGAGCGAACGGATGAAAGAGGGCGAGAAAGTCGTTCTCGATCTGGAAAAACTGGTCAATATCGACAATTACGGTCTGGATGCTCTGCTGTCAGCCGCACAGAGAGCCCTGGAAAACGGTTCGGAAATAAAACTTGCCAGAGTCAGTGCCGATATGCAGATCGTATTGGATATTACCCGGGTCTACCGTGTTTTTGAAATTTTCCCGACAGTAGAAGAAGCCGTTGCAAGTTTTCAGGGGGCAGAGGCATGATTTCAGTATTGATGCGTTCCCATAACGATATAAAATACATCCGGCAAACCGTGGAGATGCTGTTGGCTCAAACGGTGGATGATGTTGTGGAAATCATCTCCTGTGATGACCGTTCCACGGACGGGACTGCCGAATATCTGGCAAGCGTGCCGGAGTTGCGCCGGATCGCTCCGCCGGAAGGAAAATATGTCCCCGGCAGGACGTTGAATTATATGGTAAATCAGGCAAAGGGCGATATTATTGTTTTCAACAACAGCGATGCCATACCTCAAAACAACGATTATCTGAAAACGTTGACCGCTCCTTTGAAAGACAAAAGTGTGGATTGTGTTTTCGGCAATCAAATCGCAAGAAAAGATGCTTTTGCTGTGGTACGCAAAGATTATGAACGGGCATTTGGCGACGGCTCTGTTTCCCGGAATTGGGGGAGTTTCTTCTCGCTGGTATCATCGGCTTTCCGCAAAACGGATTTGCTTGTCAAACCTTTTGATGAAAATATCCGGTATTCCGAAGATGCCGAATGGGTCAAACGCAATTCCGCAAAAATCGTTTATGTACCCGAAGCCGTGGTGGAACACTCCCACAACTATACCCTTGCGGAGGTGCGGAAACGCTTTTACAACGAGGGCGTCGCCGACAGACAGATGGGGAAACCTGCCATGAGTTTTTGCCGCTGTATCAAAAGCATTGCCGCAGAAACCTTGCGGGATTGGCTCTATCTGGCGAAACACCGGACAATCAAAGAATTTTTCTATGCCCCCCTTTACCGTTACGTGCAGAAGTCAAGTTATTACAGGGGGACAAAAGCATGAAGATCGCTCACATCGTCCGCCGCTTTACCTTTCAAGAATGGGGCGGTACAGAAAGTGTCGTGTGGCACATCGCCCGACAGCAGAAAGCGCAGGGGCTGACTCCGGAAATCCTCTGTACTGCCGCACTGGATAAGACCGGGACTGAAGTCATCGAAGGTATTACGATCAGGCGTTTTCCCTATTTTTATCCATATTTTCCCATGCCGGAAAAGGACAAGGCTGCTTTGGATAAAAAAGGCGGCAGTCCGCTGGCTCCGGAACTGTTACGGTATTTGAAGAATGGAAATTTTGATATATTCCATATCCATGCGGGAGGACGGCTGGCTAATTATTCCATGCGCCTTGCCCGCCGCTTTGCCATTCCAACGGTCATGAGTCTGCACGGCGGGGCCTGTGCGGTTCCGGCAGAGGAGATGGCGTTGATGCTGAAGCCGTTGCAGCATAAATTCAGTTACGGCGGCATCATCGACCGGTTCTTCAAAATGCGGCAAGCTCCGGAAAAACAGGCCGATGTGCTGTTGGCGTTGAGCCGTGAAGAACAGCAGAAACTGCAAACCCGTCTCCCCGGAAAAAGAGTTGAACTTTTTCCCAACGGGATTTTACACCGGGAACTGCCCCAAGCAGGGGAGTTCCGCAAGAAATACAATATTCCGGAAGAGAAAAAAGTTATTCTGTGCATTTCACGCATCGACTATCAGAAAAATCAGAAAATTCTGCTGGAACTTGTTAAACAGCAATCAGATACCCACTTGCTGCTGATTGGCCCGGTAACGGCGGCGTGGTATTACGATGAAATTCTGGCTGCGGCGGAAATGCTTGGCGTAAAAGAACGTTTGACCGTCATTCCCGGTTTACAGCCCGACAGTCAGGAACTTTTACAGGCGTTGAAAACGGCATACTGTTTTATACTGCCCAGCCGTCATGAACCTTTCGGCATTGCTGCTTTGGAGGCATTGGATGCGCAAGTGCCGTTGATCGCCTCCGCCGTGGGCGGGTTGAAAGATTTTCTTGTTGACGGAAAAAACGCGCTTTTGTTTGAAGATAACAACGCCGCAAGTTTGCTTGAAGCATACGATAAAATAGAGTTGCTGCGCGATGATTTGATTGCCAATGGCACTATGACCGCTCAAGAGTACAACTGGCAGAGTATTGCCGCAAGACTTACTGAAATTTACCGGGAGTTGTTGAAATGAAAAATATTCTTTACATCGGTAAATACAATGGTATCATCGGCGGCATCGAGCGTTATATGCAAAAGAGTGCTGAACTCCTGCGGCAGAACGGGTTTGCTGTGCATTACCTCCACACGGATAATGGCGGGCAGACACCGGAGGCGTTTTCCGCAGCATTTGACAGCATTGCGGAGTTTTCTCCGGAACACCCGCAGTTGAAAAGTGCCGATGTGGTTGTTATCCATAATATTATCGCGCCGGAGCTGCTGAAAACATTGCCCGCTGACAGGACATTTTTCTTTGCTCACGACCACAATATTTACTGTCAGCGTCATCACTATTATACGCCGTTCGGCAGAAAAAACTGTCACCGTGCGTACCATAAATTCATCTGCAAACTCTGTTCGCTCGGGCGCAACGAACCGCCGCCGCTGGAAGAGTACCGTAAACTGCCCGCTCTGGTGCTTTCGGACTTCATGGCGGAAAATCTGCGGAAAAACGGATTTGAAAAGGTCGTGAAACTCCCCGCTTTCATCACCGTTTCCCAGAAAGAACATTCATTCATGCCTGACGGCGTTTTGCGTATTTTGTTTCTCGGCCAGTTGATCCGGGGAAAAGGGGCGGATCTGATGCTCAATGCCCTTGCATATCTTGATATACCTTTTGAGTGTACCATTGCCGGAGAGGGCAAAGATCGGGCAATGCTGGAAAAAAAAGCAAAAGAGTATATGCTCAATGTGAAATTCACCGGTTTTGTCAGTGACCCTGAAACATTGTGGGACAACTGCGATATTCTCTTCTTCCCCATCCGCTGGCAGGAGCCTTTCGGTCTGGTCGGTCTGGAAGCCATGGCGCACGGCGTGCCGGTTATAGCGTTTGATCTTGGCGGAGTGCGGGAGTGGCTTTCGGAGTTTGAAAACGGTATACTTGTTCCGGAAAAAAAGGAGGTCGCCGCCGCCGGTATGCTGGGAGGTCTGGCGCAAAACCGTCAAGCCCTTGAAGCCATGGGAAAACGGGGATTGAAACTTGCAAAAGAAAAATTTTCAGAAGAAATATTTATTGAAAAATTCAAAGAACTTTGTGAGGGGATAAAATGAAAATACTGCTTTCGGCAATTCCCTTTGACAATGGAAAATCGGGTATTTCGGTCTATATCCGTGAAGTGGTAAAGGCTCTGGAAGAACAGGGGCATAAACTCACTTTGATCGTGGAAGATGACGGAGCAAAAGAGTTTGAACGCTTTGACCTGATAAAAATCAGGAAACGCCGCGCCTTGTTTTCCATGCTTTACAGTCTGTTTATTCTGCCGTGGCGGATCAACTGGAAACGGTATGATTTCTGCATTATGCTTGCCGCCAACAGGCGGGTGTTCTGCCGTTACCCCATATTTACGACTGCGGTGGTGCATGACCTTTCGCAGTACCATGTTCCGGTAAAATACGACAAGTTCCGGATGTTTTACATCAAGCATGTTTTACCTTATTATGCAAGTAAGGCTCAAAGCATCGTTGCCATAAGCAATTCCACCAAAAACGATTTGATCAAATATTGGCACATCCCGGAAGAAAAAATAACGGTTGTTTATAACGGCTTTACTCCGCCGGAAAAAGCGGAAACAGAGAAGAAAAAACAGATCCTCTATATTTCCCGCATAGAACACCCCGGAAAAAATCATCTGAATTTGCTGAAAGCCTTTGAACTTTTACCGGAAAATCTGCGCAAGGAGTACACCCTCGTCATGCCGGGTGCCGCCTGGAACGGAGCGGAAACGGTCTTTGAGTATGCGAAAAAATCGCCATGCAAAGAGCAATTCAAATTCACCGGTTTTCTGGAGTTTGCCAAACTGCCGGAACTTTATGCCCAAAGCAGTATGTATATATTCCCCTCGCATTTTGAGGGCTTCGGGCTGTCGCTTCTTGAGGCGATGTCAGCGGGGCTGCCCTGTGCCTGTTCCAACAACTCTTCTCTGGGCGAATTGGGGGCTGGCGCGGCGGAACTTTTTGACCCCGCTTCGCCACAGGAAATCGCTGCTGCCATGGAGAAAATTCTGAAAAACGAGGATTATCAAAAAGAGTTGATACAAAAAGGCAGGGAAAAATCCGCCATGTTCAACTGGCAGAATACGGCTCAAGGACTGACCGCAACTTTTGAGCGTAAACAAGCGGTGATTTTCGGCGTATCATTCTTCCGCGGAACCATGAACGAAGCACTGACGCAACTTGATGAACTTGTGCAGAGCAGGCAAAATCACCATGTCGCATTTATCAACGCCCACTGTTTGAATATTGCTTATAAAAACAATGAATATAAAAAGGTTCTCAACAGTTGTTCCGCGGTTTTTGCCGACGGGATCGGAGCGAAAATCGGAGCAAAGATGCTGGGGTATAAGGTGGAAGAAAATGTCAACGGTACTGATATGTTCCCCCTGCTGGCGCAGAGATCGTACCGCATCTATCTTTTCGGCGGTTCTCCGGAGGTCGCCGCCGCCGCGCTGAAAAATGCCCGGGCGATCAATGGCAAGGCAGAATTTATCGGCAGTTCAGACGGCTTCTTCAAGGAACGCAGTGAAAAAGAACTGCTCGCCGAACTTGCTGCGCTGAAACCGGATCTGCTTTTAGTGGCGATGGGGGTTCCCAGACAGGAAATGTGGATCAATGAGCATTTGAACGATTTGCCCGGCTGTGTGGCGATCGGGGTAGGGGGGCTGCTGGACTTTGTTTCCGGGCGCATCCCCCGTGCGCCGTTATGGATGCGCAAATGCAATATTGAGTGGTGTTACCGGCTTTACAATGAGCCGATACGGTTGTTCAAACGTTATATCATAGGAAATCCGTTGTTTATCGGAAGGGTTTTTATAAGTAAATTATGGAGGAGCAAATGAAAAAAACGATCTGTCTTCTGACTGCTGCGATCACAGTTTTGACCATAGGGGGATGTTCTTCAACATCACCTTACGAATACGGCACAAACTGGCTGATACGGGAAAATGATATTCCGCAGTATTATTCAAAATTCGATCTCTTTTACATCGGCAAAGCCCCTGCCGGTTATGGAGATACACATGATATCCAGTTCAACTGGACGAAGACGCACACCAACGATATTTTCGGCAGAGGCGTAAGAGTGTTTGCTCCGGAGATCCCGAAGCCGGACGTGGAAAACGTTGCTGAAGCACTGGAGTATTTTCTTGAAAAATTCCATAAGCCGGGGCATCCGTTTGTCCTGCTCGCCGAGGGAAAAGCCGCCGATTTGCTCTATGCCGCCATGCAGGAGGTGGACGGCATGACGGTCGAAAACGGTTTCATCGCCGCCTATCTGCCCGATATGAGCCCCAAAACCGCAGAAGAGATCGCCGACGATTTCTATTGGGATGATTTGAAAGCCGCCGCCAATGCCGATGATTACGGAGTCATCGTAACGTGGACAAGCTGTATCAATAATGAAAAAATGGAAAAAATGCCGGAAAATGTTTATAACATCAATCCGCTGAACTGGAAAACGGACGCTGTTGCAGCAAGTCCGAAAGAAAATATCAATGCGGTATTTTACATGCCGGAACATAAAAATATCTTTTGGCGCAAAGTGGAAGTGAAACACTTTTGCGGAGCAGTCATCGATCCGGCAAAAGGGGTTCTTGCAGTGAATTGTCCGTTGCCGCTGCTGCACGTGAGCGGAGGCAAGTTCACCAGCAACTGTATTTCCATTTTTGCCGGAAATATTGCCGAAAACGCCCGGAACCGCACCCGAAATCTGATTATGGCAAGAGAGTGGAAAAAATGAAGTTCGGAGATTATCTGCCCGCATATATTCTGAATTATTCCCCCAGGATCATTGCGGCGTTTGAAATGGATTTTTTACGGAATTTACCCGCTTTTCAAAAGGCAATTCCGCAAGGTGAGAAATTTACGCTCATTTTGCAATTAGGCTGGTCAGCGGAACTCCCGGAAGTGGCAAACGAGTTGAAATCCCGGCTTGCCGAAGCGAAAAACGCCTTTCCCGAAGCCCGTTTTATCATTCTTGCCAACGCCCCCGGTGAGGTGGCAGTCATTCAGGAGTTCAGCGAAGTATATTTAGCCAGTCATAACGCCTTTCTTGACCCGGTGCGTTATCCGCTCGCCAAGGCGGGTAAACGCAAATTTGATGCACTTTACATCGCCCGTATCACGCCGTTCAAACGGCACGAACTGGCGGAAAAAATCAAAAATCTGCACCTGATCGGGAGTTATTCCGAAAAAGAAAGAGAATATTTTACTGAAACGATCGCCAAATTCCCCCATGCCGTATGGAGTCAGAAAGTACCTTCCTTTTTTATCGGCAGAAAGATTTGCGAAGCCGCCTGCGGTCTGGCATTATCCGCAGTGGAAGGGGCTATGTTCTCCTGCGGGGAATACTCCCTTTGCGGGGTCCCGGTGGTAAACACCGGAAATCTGGGCGGGCGCGACACGCTTTTGCCGGAGTTCGCAGTGCGCCATGCCGAAGATACCGCTGAAAGCGTTGCCGAACATGTCCAATACTGGGTGGATAACCCCATTGACCCCCTGGAGGTCCGCAATGCTTTTCTGAAATTGGCACAGCCGCAGAAAGAGCTGGTTCAGGATCTGGTAAACTCCATTGCCGGGAAAAAGGTCTTTTTGCCCCACAAACTCAATATCCGCTGCCGTCTGCTGCCGCACACGAAATTACTGCACGGCATCCGAAAAGCATAACCTCAGTAAAAGAGCCATTGCAGATAACGGACCCGTTCATTGGAAGGGCCGGAAACGCCGAACATTACCGGAAAGGAAAAGATATTGAAGAGGGCTTTGTTCATAAATTTCAACGTGTTGAAGTCAAACATTTTGAGTTGATAAAACGCCATGCGCTTTCTGCTGTCAAAGGCGTTTCTGCTCCCGGCGGCGGGCGAAATAGTAATACTGCTCCCATGTGCGGCGATCGACCGTAAAACGCTTGAAGATGCACAGGTACGCCCGGAAAATCATCGTTCTTTATATGTCCGTGTGACTGGATTTTCGGAGTATTTCATTTCGCTTTCTCCCGAACAACAGCAGGAAATCATCAAACGCACCGAATATGATGTGACGGCAAACGGTCAACGGCAATAATGAGGAATAACTCATCCGCGTTTCCTGTGGCAAAATCGGTCTGATCCCGGCATTATTCCGTCCGGATATCCGGATCAACGCACCAGCTCGTAACAGAAAACGCTGTTGTTGCGTTGGAAAACTTGCAGTTTGATGACTCCGTTTCGTACCGGGATCTCTGACAAACGGTTTCCGGCTGTATTCACCGCGTAACAGCGTTCTTTGCCGTTCGGTGCGAGCAGTTGAAGTTCTGCTTCACCCCGTGCGGCGAGAAACGGCAGAGTTCCCCATGCTTCCAGTTTCCGGTGTTCCTGATCGGCATAGCGGAGTTTGGTCGCTGCCGAGTCCGTAAGGTGAAGCAGCAAGATCCGTCTGGAGTTTTTCAGCGTTTGGCCGTCTTGTGCAAGAATTCCGAATGTTGCTGCTCCGACACGATTACGGATACGGCAAAATTTGCCCTGAGCTTCGCGTCCCGCAGGCAGAATAAAGGCTTCTGCCCGTGAAGTGACCGCCTGAAACATTTCCTTTGCAGGATCAAGACGGACTTTATTGTTTGCCGTGTTGAATTCATTTTTCGGAGCAAGCTGGTTCAGGATGTTTTTCAGCTCTTTGCGATCCGTGGAGAGAAGCGGTGTATCAGGAAGTGTTGTCCCGGCGGGGATACCGCCGATTTTGGCACAAAGCCCGATTTTTGAATATTCTGCCGGATAATATTTTTCAAAGGATTCCGGTTTTGAGGGCAGGGGGATGCCGTAGCGTCTGGAGTTGCCGTCAGTAAGTTCTCCCGGCAGGAAAAATGCTGGACCGAGGTATTGCGAGAGAAGTTTTACCGGGTCGGTCACAAGATCAAAATAACCATCCGTGCGGTTGGCAAGACGGGCTTTTTCGTTACCGTGCGTATAGGCAAACTGAAAGAGACCGTCCCATTGCTGGAGTGATGCGTAAACGCCGAACAGCAGTGCTCCGTCTGCACGATGCGGATTGGGTCTGGCAAAGTCGAATTCAGTTACGATAAAAGGTTTACCGAAAATGCGGCTCTGAAAAAGCAATGCCGGGACTCCGGCAGCTTCTTTCAGAACGGAGTGATTGCGGGTAAAAGAGGGCAGCCCCCATTGTGAGCTTGCAAATTCCGGATGATTGAAGTAGAGGTGATTATCTACAAAATCGTATTCCTGCCGCATTGCTGCGAGGTGAGGAGAACAACCCATATTCTGGTCGGAGAGCGGTTTGCTGCATCCCAGAGACCGGACAAATTCCCTCATTTGCCGGTAGCGGCGGAGATAGGTTTGAGTCAGGAATTCTTCAAAAAGGCGGTTGCGGGTCGCGTTATCCGGCTTTGAGATGCCCCGTTTGTCCAGAAACTCCTGAAAACTTTTGCGGTAACACTCTTGCGAATACGGTGTGGCACTCCATTTTTTGTCGATGTTTCCCTCGTTGATCAGGCAGAATGAGATTATCAGTGGATCATCCTTGACCACCGCTCCTGTGTAGGGATTTTTGTGGTTCAGGTAATTTGCCGTATACTGTTTCCAATTTTCAAAGACATTATCTTGCAGGTAGAACAGGGCCTTGTATTCATCGAAGTTGACGATACGCCGCTTGATACCCGGAATTTCGTCTGCGGCGGTACGGCGGGAAACAAAAAGGTCGCTCTGGACATAGATCCCCCGTTTTTTCAGACATGCCATAAAATAATCCATACGATCCATGGCAGCCGGATCCAGTTCGGTTGACTTGGATCGTTTGATCATAAAGTTGTCGTGGTGGTGAAAACGGACAGCATTAAATCCGAGTTTTGCGATCCGGTCGGCGAGTTTTTCTGCCCATTTACGGTCAGGATAGACGGCTTGCGAACAGATATTGGTGCCGTAAAAACGGGCCTGTACGCCCGGACGGTCACGGAATTCAAAACGGCCGTTCCGAATGACGACCGGACCATATTTCCCGGCGGGAGCATCCAGCAAACCGGAGAAGTCCAACACCGAGCCGGGCAGGGGATCTTTGTGGAATTCCAGTTTTTTCCACTCTTTCCCCGCTAAAATATAGCTGGGCAAAATCGGATTACGGGGGATTTCAAAGTTGCCGACGGTCGCCGCAAGAATGCCCCAAACGGCATTGCCTGCCGATTCAAAACGGATCGCGGTTAGCGACTTGTCCGCCTGAATAGGAAACATGGAGCGGTAGAAACCGACGAAACTGGACGCATTTTCTCCGATCCATGCAACGGCTCCGTTTTCCAGCAGTGACGGCTGCCACCAGTTGTCAGTATCCCGTCCGGCGGCGATCGGTATCTGCTGAGTCGAACCATCGGCATAGGTCAGAACAACTGTGCCGAGGACAGATGCCGTTCCCCGCCAGGCGAGAGCGTGCAGGAGATAGAGGAAACGGGCTTTTTTCACTCCGTTGAGTTTCACCGAAACTGCGTCGGGGAAATTCGGCCGCATCTTGCCTTTCAACATGATACAGGCCTTTCCGTTATTCAACTTTGGGTCGGTCAATTTGAATTCACGGGGATGTTTCGCAGGGTTATCCCAAAGCATCCGGAGGTCGTTGGAGTTGCCCTGATCCGGCCAGCCGCCGCGTCCGTCGTTGGCGGTTTCATCGGCAAGACCGATATTCATGGCAGGGCGGAGGTCCAGCGTCTGCCATTGGGGAGCGATGTATTCGATATCAAGTTTCAGTTCAGCCGGATAGCGTTCGGGCGGGGTGACCGGGGGGAGCGAGAACCGCAGTTCAAAAGTCTTGCCGTTGCGGAAGCAGCGGTTGTCCTGGACCAGCAAATGATAATTGCCGCGAAGCACCCATTCGCCATTGGTATCCGGGAGTCTCAATTCGCGGCATTGCCTGCTGAAAATAACCGCTTTTTTGTCGGCGGGCGGTTCGATCGGCAGAGAGAATTCTTTGCCGTTGATTTTCAGTTTTGAACCTTTACTGGCTGCTGCGGGCAGCGTGAGCGACATGACTCCGGAACGCAAACCGAACGGACCGGTAAATTCCACGCGGGTACGGAGCGACCAGCGTTTGGGGGCAGTCGATTTGAGATTGTGGATCAGACGGCCGTTTTTGGCCTCAGGGAAGTTGAGGCTGATTTCTGCGGTCTCGTGATTGCGTTTTTCGATGCGGTAAAGGCCGGGGATCGGGGTGTATTGCGGAAAAGAGTGCCATTTTGCATTGAAAAAGACCATTTGAAACCGTTTCCCGCCCAGCGAGATTGCTCCGTGTTTGTCGATGGAACATGTTTCATCCGCCGATATGCCAAGAAACGGAAAACACAGCGTAATGAAGAAAAATAGTCTGATACCCATGTTATTTTCTCCTTAATCTTCGGGCAGCCAGCAGCGGTTTGTTTGCAAAGGATCGTTGTAGAAATAATCGCTGGCGGCCGTTCCGGGGGCGGGGGCGATCAGGCTTTCGACATGGCAGTCGGTCATCAGCACATTGGTCTGACGGTCGCCGCCGTGACGGGCGGCGGGAACGCCGAAGCCGCTGCTTTCACGCTGTTTGCTGACGCGGATATGTCCCTGTGAAGAAGCGTTGGGGGTGGTCACGGAACAAACAACGCTGTCAACGACCAGTACTTTCTGGGAAGCGTTTTTGATTTTGGAAAGACGGACACCGCCATTCAGACTCCAATTCATACCGTAGGGCAGATATTCCCAGTTGTAGAAGGTCTGACCGCGGCGCAATTTGTCGTAATCGGCCAGCTTGGCGGAGGGGCAGGCGAGAATTTTTTGTTCCAAATGTTTTGCATCGACCATGGTTTTGGCCCAGTTGCTTTTGTCTCCGTAATAATAGACGACGGGGAAGCGGTCTTCAGAACCGGAGAGATACAATGTGATTGCCGTACCGACCTGTTTGAGTTGATTGACACATTGGATAGTCGTTGCTTTATCCCGAGCCTTGTTCAATGCAGGCAGCAGCATGGCGGCGAGAATTGCAATGATGGCAATTACGACCAATAGCTCGATCAGCGTGAACGCTGATCGAATGAAGCACGGCTTTGCCGTATGAAGCATTTGCCTGCGGCAAATATGAAGCGTACTTTCAGTGCATGAAGCGCTTGCTTTGCAAGCATTATAAGGCATTTTTCTGATTGTTTTTTTGAAGAGATACAACGGCAAAACACCTGTTTGACAAGTTTTACACACGAGGAGTTCGATCAGCGTGAAACGGGAGAATTTTTTCATGGTATCCATCCTTTCATTTGGTTTATTGGATATTTGAAACAGTTTCATTTGGTGAAAAAACAAGCAATCGGCAGCTTTGCGGAGCAATGCGGAGTTTTTCCGGCAGCTCTGCCCATGTTTCGCCGCTCCAAAAATCACAAACGGTGTATTTTTCTGTTTTCAGTACGGAAAGGTCGGGTTCCCAAAGGAGTTCTTCTTCTCCCCAGTTGATGCAGAGGAGTCGTTCTTCCGCCCCGGCAGTCTGATGCCAGAGAGCAGGGATTTTTGACTCAAAAAGATCGAGCGGCCGTCCGGCATCGCCGGGAGCTGCACGCAGGATTTTTTTGAGCATTTCCAATTCGTTTTCATCCAGCTTTGGGAGATTGTCCGAGAGGTTGCAGACCCCGCCGGAGACCAGCACCAGCGAGAGCAGGACCTCTCCGTGCGGCGGCTCCATCGTGACCAATGCCCGGTCTTTATCCGGGTCAAAAGCATCAGCCGGATCAACATAAACCACGTGAGCCCGCAGCTGATTGAGTTCGGAGTCCTTTTTATTCCGTATCGTTCTTGCTACGGCGAAATCGGGGTCGTTCAGCCAGAGGATATGGTTGAAATGCCAGTTTGCCGCAATCGAGACGGCGTTGGTGCGGATGTGATCCCAGCGGGCGTGGATGTCGCCGCCGACCCGCACCTGATCGACATAGGCATCTCCGGCAGCAAAGAGATAGTTGCAGCCCAGAATTTCTGCCCGTCCGGCAACACCTTTTCCGGCGGCTTCCATCGTTCTCCGCAGCAAGTCGGTTTTAGGTACTGACGGATCGTGAAAGCGGCGTGCATTCAAAATCCGCTGTAAAAAGTCAAGTTTGAAGTAGCGGTAGCCCATCGCGGCATAACGGTTGAAAAGAGCTTGGATCCAGTCTGTGACTTCCGGTTGGGTCGGATCGAGCAGAAAGGCAAACCGTTTCATGCACTCAAAACCGAGGCAGGGTTGCCCGCCTTCGCTCATGGCCAGCAGATGCATTGATTTCTGGGCCAGACGGCTTTGGGGTTCGGCAAGGAGCGGAGCGAACCACAAGCCCGGTTCAAATCCCATCTTGGTCAACTCTTTTGCAAGATACTCCATACCGTGAGGGAAGAACGGATTGGGTTCCCATTCGCCGTAGCAGTACTGCCAGCCGTCGTCGATGACGATCCGGCGGATCTGGCGGGAAAGTTCAGGATCATGGGCGATGAAGTCGGCATTGGCGAGGACCTCATCTTCTGAAATCGTCCAGCGGTAGTAGTCCCATGTATTCCAGCCGCGGATCGGGGCGGCGGGGAGTTTGCGGGTGTTGGTGCGGTTCATTCCGGCATATTCCCGCATCATGCCGTGCGGATCTCTGCCGCCGATGAAAAGGAGCTTACCGGTGGAAGCGGATTTCCGCATTTCGTGCGGAAAAGTGAAGCGCAAACTGAAATCATGCAGTTCAGCCGCCGTTTTTCCCTGAAATTCGGGGAGGGCGGAAGCTGAAAGCGGAACATTGCAGTAAAGATGATCCCTGTCATTGGTCAGCATTGCTGCATAATAAGAGGTGAGTTCTTCTTCTCTGGCGGGAAATGTGACGGATACCGCCCGGCCGCCGGCACGACCCGAACCGAGATAGTGAGTGAGATGGCCGCAAGCTCCGGCAAACGGAATGAGAGCGACCGTATCTGCGGGGGAATTGAGTTCCAAATCCATTTCGAGGGCGATCCCGCAGTATCCGGAGGGTGTTTCTGCTGCAGATGCACGCATCGTCCAGCGGCCTGTATCGGAGGAACATTCCAAGCGGATTTCATCAGCGAGGTTGAAAATACGGATCGGTGCATTCATCCTGTTTCCGTCAACGAATGCTTGCGGGCGGCAATCCAGCAATTGCACCTTCCCGCAGCGGAGAGAGAATGTACCATTATCGGTAAATTCAATTTTGACATTTCCTGAAATCAATTCCATAAATTACTCCTTGGAATAATTTTGATATACGATCAAACAGAGAGTGACAGCAGACAAGAGGTTACTCGTGTAACCTGCTGTTTGGCTTAATATAATTCCTTTTCATACAAATTTCAAGGCAGAAACATAAAAAAATATAAAAAAACTGTAAATTATGCTTCGGGATTTTTGGATATGGTGCTTTGACGAACGATCAGGCGGGGGGAGAGCCACCGGATGGGTGCGGGTTCTTCTCCTGCGAGGCGGGCGTGCATCAGGGCGACGGCCGCATCGGCGATCTCCTCGACCGGTTGTTCGATCGTAGTGAGGGGCGGTTCAAGGATCTGCCCCAGCGGCAAGCCGTCGAAGCCGACAACGGAAATATCTTCGGGAATACGGCAGTTCATCGCATGGAGCTGTTGATAGAGCTGTGCGGCGACGAATTCGTTGACGCAGAAGATACCGTCGATTTTCCGGTCGCGGATCTTTTCGGGCAGAGTTTCGTCAAGGTGCAGCACAAGATCGGCAAGCGTTGCAGAGATCCCGGCTTTATGCAGGGCTGCAAGCATACCGTCCGGCCGCCGTCCACCGGAAGAGCTGGGCATGGCAAGATAAGCGAGACGGCGTCTGCCGCATGCGAGCAGATGTTCTGCGGCAAGTTGTCCGGCAAGGTGCAGATCGGTACAGAGGTCGAATTCCGTATGATTTTCGGTGATGCGGATGACCGGACCGGGGAAGTCGATCATTTTGCCGGAGGGGAAATCGTTGAAAAGGAAGAGCAGATCGACTTTCCGCCAGTTGAATTCCTGAACAACCCGTTCCACATAATCATCATCGGTGGATGCGGAGAAGTCCCCCAACATGGCCTGATAACCGTTTTCGAGCAGTTTCCGGTTCAGGGCAGCAATGATCGAACTGTGGATCGGAATGGAGAAGAGGTTTCCGGCGATACCGGCGATCTGCAATTTTTTCCCTTGCAGACTGCGTGCTGCGAGATTGGGGCGATAGTTGTATTTGCGGAAAAGTTCATCGATTTTCCGCTTTTTGGCTTCGGAAAGGTGGGAAGTCGTCGGCGAATTGAGATACATCGAGAGAGCCGGCCGGGAAACTCCTGCCATCTGTGCCAATTCTTTTTGTGTGATCATGGGACTCCCCGGATAGTTTGACTTGTCGTTTGACCTAATATAGTCCCGCTTTTGAAAATGTCAAACCGGAGATTGCGAAAAATAAATGATTTTTATGGAATGGTATCAGTAAAAGAGCCATTGCAGATAACGGACCCGTTCATTGGAAGGACCGGAAACGCCGAACCCCTGAAATGAAAAGGTCAGACGCTTGCCGATTTTTCCGGCAGGGGGACGGATGTTGACGGTGTAATAGCCGCTCTCCTGCCATGAGAGCATCGTTTGCAGACGCGGCAGCAGGTCGATATCCAACTGGTCTTCAAGATTGATACGGTCCCGCTGGAAGATACGGAGTGCTTCAAGTACCGTTTCCGCCTCTTCCTCCTCAAAATCACAGTAGGTCATCAGTGTAAACTTGTCCGCCGTGAAAACATTCGGGCGTCCGTTCAAAACAGCCATGTTGTCCGGCGGGATCAAACGGATACTGCTCAAAATACCGTACTTGTCAGGCGGAAAAATCGCTGTAAAACCATCGATGTAGAAAAGTTCCTCTCTGAACTGCATTGCTCCGTTACGGGGGAGGGGGCGTTTGTTTTCGGCTTCGTATTCCGCCAGTTCTTTTCCGTCGCCTGTGATCGTGTCGTTACTGTCGGTGTAGTCCGCTAAAAGATCTTCCAGAAGGTCGATCTGTTCTGTGAAATCGGTGTCGGTATCATAAGCGAGTTTGAAGGAACGCAACGTATTCCGCCAACTGCGGCTGCTGAAATCAATTCCGCTGTTGGCATCGGTAATGGTAAATTCCACCGGAGTACCGTAATAATCCAGCGTATGCAATACGCCGTCAGCGATATACCGGTCGTATTCATAGTCTTCGTAAGCCTCCCGCCCCGGATTGGTGACACTGTGCAGTTGACGGTCAGCGGCAAGCAGCCATTGGATACGGTTGGCAGCACCTTCGCTGATGTAAAAACTCCGTTGCATTTCAATATGCGGACGGACAGTGAAGGTGTTGTATTTGGACATCGCCAGAACTGCCATCGTCAGCAGACTTGCCCCGAAAATAAAACAGAGAGCCGCCACCAGTGCGGAACCGGATTGCTGTTTCACCGTATACCTCCCCGTCCCGTTTCTTTTTCCAGACCGCTCTGATCGGGGCGGTTGCCGAAAGAGGCGTTGGCGGCAGAACCGGCAGTGCGGCGCAGCCAGCGTTCCTTGTGACCGTCGAGCCATTCGATTTCAAGTTGAATGGCAAGAGGAATGGAGTCGTGTTCATCTTCGACCCATTCCGTCAGAAACTCCACAGCCCCTTCCGTATCCCGTTCCGCATAGAGAAACGAGATCGCCTGAACATTTTGAGCAAGGACCTCCCGGGTGTAGAGTTCTTCATTATCCTCTTCTTCCTCCAGCAGCCACGGCAGCAGGGGGTAGGGGGAGTATTCCGCAACAAGATCGGTGTCGATCAGGCGCAGACGCACGAAAATCAAAGCCCCTCTGTCCCCGGAATAACTGCGGCGCAGGGCGGCAAAAAGCAGAGAGTCCGCCGCTCCCTGAAAGACAAAACGTTCCCTGTCGTTCTTGTCGTCCTCCCACTTGAACGGAATGGCGTTGCGGACACATTGATCCATAACCTGATCGATGAGCAGATAGTTCTGGAGTTTTGCGGTCGCTTTGACCGTGCGGTTGTAGGCATTGTAAAAGGTTGCAGAGGCGGTGCCGATGATCGTTGCGACCAGCAGAAAGATCCCCATGGCGACAACCAGTTCAACGAGGGTGAATTTTCTTCGTTTCATGGGTTGTTCTCCTCATAACTGAACCGGTCAACGATGATCGACGCGACCTCTTTCTGATCGGAATTTCTCTGAATGACCACTTTGACACCTTTCAGCGGCAGTTGTCCCTGCTGATTGGAAAGTTCTTCCGGGAGCAGTTCTTCATCAAGTTCCTCATAAGTGATCTGACAGAAATAGTCCGGGTAATCGAAAATCTCCTGCGGCACGGCAAGTTCCTCCTCCCCCTCCCGGAGCAGGGCATATTCAGCCGCTTGCATCATCATGTGCGTATGATGCCACAAATCAACATTTTTACTGATGCGCTCCTGCGACGAGGTCAGGAGCTGCAGCAGACCGGCAAGACTCAGTGCCAGAATACCGATGGCGGTCACTACTTCAAGCAGGGTGAATTTCATTCTTCCTCCTCCGGCATCAGAGACATTTGCCCGGTCAGCGGTGAGATGCGGTATCGACGTTTCAACTCTTTGAATGTGAAAGTCAGTTCCATCATCCCTGCCGCCCCGCCGTCGGGAAAGAAACGGAAGAGTTCGATTTCTTCCTCATCTTCACTTCCCTCCGGCAGTTCGAGCGTATCGGGATCAAGAGTGAAGCCTTCGGGGAAATGCCAGCGTTTGATGATCCGAGCCTCCTCTTCTTCCTGCGGCAGATCCTCTTCCCGCGTATCGGGCGGCAGCGGTGTTTTTACCAGCAGAACGGCCTCTCCGGTATCCAGATATACGATACGGTCTTCACCGCTCTCCTGCGCCTGATAGCGCACCCCGGCGCAGAACGTTTCAAATGCAAGACCGGCACTCGAGAGTTTGCGGACCGGCGACTCTCCCCGGAATGTGGCGACAGCGATCCCCGTGGCCATTGCAATAATGACCATGACGACCACAAGTTCGATCAGAGTGAATGGATCATTCCGCCGCATAGTTGGTAATATCAGCATTTTCTCCGGTGCCGCCCGGCTGACCGTCCGCACCGTAACTTACGAGATCAAAATCCCCATGTTCGCCGGGGCAGGTGTAGACGTAGTCGTTGCCCCACGGATCTTTGGGGACAGCGGGCTTGATGTAGGGACCGTCCCACTTTTCACTGTCGCCGGGATTGGTGACAAGAGCCTGCAAACCGTCTTCGCCGTCAGGGTATGCCCCCATATCCAGTTTGTAACCGGTGATGGCATCTTCCAGCAGTTTCAACTGGGTTTTGGCTGCGCCAACATTGGCTTTTTTGACATAGTTCAAATAAAGCGGAGTGGCGATGGAAGCCAGCGTTACCAGAATAACGATAACGACCACGACTTCGATAAGGGTGAATGATCGGCGGCGGAATGTTTTTTTCTGTTTCATATAGAGGGTCCTCCCTGGTTGATTGAATTTATTTCCATCATGGCGGCGAAAATCGAAACCACCACGACTAAAACGACTAAAGCCAGAAAAACGATGACTGCCGGTTCAAAAAGACTGAGCAGGCGTTTTATTTTTGTGCGGGTATCCTGTTCCAGATTGGCGGCGATGCGCTCAAGCATTTCGCCGACGGAACCGGTCTCTTCGCCGACACGGAGCATGGGAACCATCTCCTGCGGGATATAGGTGTTGCCATGGAGTGCGGCGGAGAGTTTTTCGCCGCTTTTGAGTTTCTTGTCGATATGGTCAAATGCTTCAGAGACAACGGGATTGACAATGATTTTTCCGGCGATGCGCACCGTGCGGATGATCTCCACATGGTTGGCAAGCAGGATGGCGAGCGTCCGGATGTAGCGGCACATCTCCAGATCAATGATGATTTTTCCGACAGCAGGGAGTTTCAGAAACAAGGCGCTGACCCGGTAGTGCAGAAGTTCTTTTCCCCACTGCTGCTTCAACAGCAGCCATACCGATACAATGACAAGCGGAATAAGCCACCATGCGTAGGAAAAAAACGTTCCGGCACCCATCAGAAAAGACATGGATGGCGGCATCTCACGCCCCATGTCAGCAAAGATTTTTGCGAAACGGGGAACGAATACCGTAAAGAGCAGAATGGTCACGATCAGCGTAACACCGAGGATGGCGAGCGGATAGATACTGCTGGATATGATAAATCCTTTCAGTTCACGGTTTTCGGACATGAATTTATACAACTCCGCCACTGCTTGCGGCAGACAGCCGGATTCTTCACCGGATTCGATCAGATTGGCGTAGTAACCGGGGAACAGACCGCCCTGACTGCGTACCAGATCAGAAAACTTTTTTCCTTCGTGCAACCCCTGCCGCATGGCATTGACAAACTGTTTCTGTTCGGCATTGGGGGCACTGTCGGCAATGATGGACAGCGCACGTTCCAGCGGAATATTTGCGGCGAGCAGCGGAGCAAGTTGACGGGTGAACTGGCAGGTGTCGATTTTGCTTTTTCTCCACGCAGAATGCCCGTCCGCTGCAAGCCCTGCCTCGCCGCAGAAACGGATCGGAGTCAGTTTGCGGCTGCGCAGTTTTCCCTGTGCCTCCCGGAGCGAATCGGCTTCGATCAGGATCTCATGAGGTGCTTCGCCGGGGGCGGCTGCGATGTAACGGTAGAGACTCATTATAACTTAAACCTCTGCTGCTGAACGGTTCAACTCTTCCTGAGTGGTAATGCCGCAACGGACTTTTTCTTCCCCGTCTTCACGGAGAGTCACCATACCGTCTTTGCGGGCGATCGCCTCCAATTCTGAACTGGATGCGTTACGGTTGATCGCAGAACGGAACTCGTCTGACAAAAGCAGAAGTTCATAAATGCCCATACGCCCTTTGTAACCCGAACCGTTACAGCGGCGGCATTTGCCGTTTGCGTCATGGCCCTTTCCGCCGCAGGCAGTACAGATACGGCGGACGAGCCGCTGGGAGAGAACTCCGCTCAAAGCGGAGGAGACCAGAAAATTTTCCATACCCATATCTACCAGACGGGTCACGGCACCGACGGCATCGTTGGTGTGGAGCGTTGACAGCACAAGATGACCGGTGAGGGCGGCGTTGATGGCGATGTCGGCCGTTTCACTGTCGCGGATCTCGCCAACGAGGATGATGTCGGGGTCCTGACGGACGATACTGCGCAGACCGTTGGCAAAGGTTACGCCGATTTTCGCATTGACTTGCATCTGGCAGAGCCCCTGCATTTTATATTCGACGGGATCTTCGACGGTAATGATTTTTTTGCGGGAGTCATTCAGTTGGCTGATGACGCTGTAAAGCGTGGTCGTCTTGCCCGAACCGGTCGGACCGACTACGAGGATCATGCCGTGCGGAATATTGATGAGTTTGCTGAATTTTTTCAGAATACGCTCATTCATACCCAGATTTTTCAGATCGAATGTAAGGGCATCGGCGTTGAGCAGACGCAGTACGATGCTTTCGCCATTCATAATGGGAATGGTGGAAATACGCATATCCAGTTCAGCACGTCCCAGACGGATATTGGTACGTCCGTCCTGCGGCAAACGGCTTTCGGCGATATTCAAACCGCCCAGCAGTTTGATGCGCGAGGCGATCGCCGGAAATTCTTTGAGCGGACAGGAGATGATTTCAGTAAGCAGACCATCCACCCGGCAGCGGACAGAGACGTTCTCCTCATTGGGTTCGATATGGATATCACTTGCGCCGAGTTCGATCGCGCGGGTGAAAATATCGTTGACCAGACGCACGATACGGGCTTCGCCCGCCATGGAACGCAGGGTGCTTTCATCTTCGACCCGCTCTTCGGAACTCTCTTCATCCATGCTTTGCAGTTTATTGAGCAAACGTTCCAGATAGGGGCGGCGGACGAAGCGGCAGAGCAATTTTTTCTGCCATGTTTTTTTGACCAGATAGGTCAGATGTTCCAGGTCGTAAGGATCGGCAAGCAACAGTGTCAGCGTCTCTTCTTCATGTTCGATGGGCAGACAGGTGTTGGCGTTGCAGAACTCCCACGGGGTATCCGGTTGAAGTTCAGGAATTTCAAATTCATCTTCATCCACCGGGACCGTGCCGTAAGCGGCATTGTAGTGTGCGATCAGATCATGTTCCGTCAGGTCGCCGTTGTTGACGGCGGCAATGTCGGCGGAACGGGCATCGACGGCGGAGGCGGGGATCGACCGCTTCAGCAGTTTTTCCAGTTCTGTGCGTGCTTGGATGAAATCAGAGGTCATTTCCAGAATTCTCCGTTTTTGAGCATTCTTTTGCCCTGATTTTCGGGTTTGCTGCGTTCGGCAATATCCTTGTCGAATGTATTGAGCGAACGGATCGCATCATTGTAACGTTTGATCATCTCTTCGACCGGACTCTTTTCGTTTACGATATAGCCCGTGATGAGAACGAGGATCTCCGAGCGTTCGATGGAGGCGTTGGTGTTGCCGAAGAGCCGCCGCAGCAGCGGGATCTGGTTGATGATGGGGAGGGTGTCAAGATAGTCGTTTTTCTTCTCCTGGATCAATCCGCCGAGGATCATGGTTCTGCCGTTGGCAATGGTCATGGCGGTCTCCACGATGCGCTTGCTGAAGGTGGGGGAGTTGATGTTGGAAGAGGTCGTCTTGACTGCGGAAGAGAGTTCCTGTTTGATTTCAAGAGCGATAAGATCGGTACTGGTGATTTGAGGAGTCACAGTAAGGATCACGCCGGTATCTTCGTAATCGTAGTTCTGCAGAACAGTTCCGTTGCTGGATGTGTCGGAGGTTCCCTGTTTCAGATACGGGATCTTGTCACCGACCTGAATGACGGCTTCCTTATGACTTGAAACCAGAAGCTGCGGACTGGAAATGACCTTGATATCGGTATTTCCGGCGAGGGCTTTGAGGTAGCCGAATTTCTCCTGCGGATTGCTGGGGTTGGCAAGCATCAGAGAGAAACCGTTATCCGCATTGGGAATGGGCGTGGGAGTGAGCGCACCGTCTGCCGCAGCGGTAAAACCGTTCAGTTCGGAGTAGTTCGTGCCGAGGAGCGTTGTAAGGTCATTGCCGTTTCCGGCGGCAGAAAATTCAATACCGAATTTGGTGGATTCGTTGAGCGTGACTTCCACGACCAGCACTTGCAGCAGCACTTGCGAGGGGACGACATCCAGACGGTCGAGCAGGGCTTTGATCGATGCGTAGGTGCGGGGAGTGGTACGGATGACCAGACGGTTCAGTACACCGTCGGCAAAGACACGGACGTTGTTTTCAAAGAGACTGGCGGAGACATCGCTGTTGATATCGTTCCGGTTGTTGGTATTCCGGTTGGTTGTGGTACGGTTGCGGTTGCTGGAATTCAACTGGGTGGTGCGGTTGTTGCCGGATGAGGTATCCACGGTCAGACTGGCACCGGTGGTGTTGTAGATCACCGAGAGGGCCTCTGCAAGTTGACTTGCCTTGCCGTGCGTAACTTTGTAGACGAAAACGCGCTCCTGATCGACGGATTCGGAACTGTCGAAAATGGCGACCCATTTGCGGACCTCCTGTAACGCCTCCTGCGTGGCGGCTGAAACGATGAGCAGACCGAGACGGTCAACGCCGATGACCTGAATGGCTCCGGGAGGGGCATTTTTCTCATTCTGTTTGGTGACGGTAAAACCGAGGACGGGCAGGATCGCTTGCAGTTCCAACGCCAGTTTGGAGGGAAGTACATAGTTGCATTTGATCGGTTCGCGCGGCCAGTTGGAACGGCCGTTCTGATCGATCGCAGTGATGAGAGATTTGATTTTCGGCATATTGCTCTGTTCATCGCAGATGAGAATGGCGTTGGGACGGGCCAACTCCACACAGACACTGCCGTTGCCGAGGAAAGGACGGATCTGGTTGACGACCTCTTTGGCAGTGGAGTTCTGGAACGCGTAGTAGTAGATCTCGCCGTTTCCGCCCGGTTGACGGGAGAGTTGGGAAAGCGGCGTGATGCGCACGAGTGAGTCTTCCACCGTTGCGCCGGTATTGGCGACAAAAAGCATCCGGTCAAAGGTGTTCCATAACTCCCGGCGTGTCATTTTTGCGTTCAAATTCAGCGTGACGGTGCTTTTTATCGTGCTGTCCACTATAAAGTTGAAGCCGAGAACATCGGCAAAGGCGGGAACAACGTCCACCAGCGGCGCACTGTTGAATACCAGAGAGACTGTCAGTTCTTCATCGCCGTTGGTCAGAATAAGATCATCGAA
Source organism: Lentisphaeria bacterium (assembly GCA_017466125.1). GTDB lineage: Bacteria > Verrucomicrobiota > Lentisphaeria > Victivallales > Victivallaceae > Victivallis. The sequence continues at coordinate 45,661 of JAFTUS010000169.1, forward strand.
GAAGCGGGGAGCCTCTGTGCTTTTGCGCTCTTTTGCTGCCAGTTGCGGTTTGCCTTTCGGAAAACTCAACTCTTTCAGTTGCTCAGCATGAGTATTTTCGGTGGCGGCATCTTTGAAACGGACCTCTTCCTGCTCCATGGTTTCCGTTTTATGTTCGTTTTTTTCGATCGGCTTTTCATTTTTCAGAAAGGCGTAACGGTCCTCCGGTTTGGGCGGGTCTTTTTTCTCGCCTTCAAAGAGGGCACATGAGGTGAGCAAGGCGGTGATTGCGGTCAGGGCGGTGATGTGATAAAGATTTTTCATAGTTGTTTCCCGTTGTATATATGATGTTTTTATCTTCGGCGTGTAGTGCCGCCCCGGTTGCCGGCGGCGTTGTTATTGTTCTGCTGCATGGTTTGACGCATCATGCGCATCATTTGCATATTCTGGAACATTTGCATACGCTGCATTTGCTGCATTTGCTGAACGATCGGATTTTGACGTACTGCACGGCGCGCGGCTTGCGGCTGGTTCTTGGAGGCCTCCTGGAGTTCCAGCACCATTTTGCCGCCGCCGGAGCGGGTGAGGGTGGCACTGGTACGGGTCACTTCGGTAAGCGTGTAGCCGTTGGAAAGGGTCTCGCCCAGCCGGATATACTGTTGAGGAGCCTGCTGGATCTGTGTTTGGAACGCATTGTTCTGACCGCGGTTCATCATTCCCATTCTGCCCATGCCGTTCATTCCGTTCATGCCGGGGCGGAAGGGCATATTGCGCTGTCCGCCTTTCTGGAGAATGACCGCTCCTTTGTGTTCACCGGACTCAAAGATGCCGACAAGAGTCAACTGCACTCTGCCGCCTCTGCCGTTCCGGGCGTTGGGGTTGCGGACGGGATTGAAAAGATTGTTGCTGACGATGGTTGACTCCTGATCTGCTGCGGGAGTTTTGACGGAGTAGTTGACAGGAACTTTTCGTGAACTGCTTTTCTTTGAGGATTTTTTTACGGAGTATTCCTCTTTTTTGCCTTTCCCTCCGGAGAGATTGGCAAAGGTCATGCCGACTGCCGCGACAGCAAGAAGAATATTGAGGATAAAGAAGAATTTTTTCATTTGCCCGTCTCCTCTCCGCCGATGGCGATGATACGCAAAGAACCGTTGAGGAAGAGTTCCAGATCGGCAGTGGTGTTTCCCGTATTGTTGCGGGGGCGCATATTCATACGCAGATCAAACCGTTTCCAACTCAATGCAGGGCGGATCTCGCGGATACGGCTTAAAAATGCGGCGATGACCTCAATGGAAGCATTGCCCTGAATGTCGATTTCGGCAAAATAGAGTTCATTATTGATTTTTGAGGTTTTTACCGACCCGAGACTGTTCAGCGGAAATTCCGCTTTCTGCGCTGCCGCCTGAACGATGGCACGCAAATCAGTTTCGATAAATCCGTTTGATTTCTGCCAGAAACTTTCCCGTCTTTTGGCAAATGTTTTCTGCCGCAGGGTCAACTCTTTTTCCCGCTGTTTCAGAGTGGCGTTTTCTTTGCGGAGTTTTTTTAGTTCAGCCTCCTTTGCAGAAATCTGCCCCGGGGTCGGAAAAAGAGAGTCCACCGGACCTATGAAGTAGAAAAAGAGAAAGAGCCAACTCGCCCCCAGTGCGCAGAGGGCGGCAGTCAGTTTCCCTTTCGGTGTTTTCAGAAACTCTTTGATATTCATTTTTTCTCCTCCACCGGAACCAGTTTCAAAGTGATCATCGTCGAATCGCTGTTTCCCCAGCGGCGTTGTTGAAGCTGTGAAATTTTCCAATAGGGGAGGGTGCGTATGGCACCGCTGATATCGGGCTGTTCTTCGGTGCTTTGCATTTGGAGTTCCACGCCGTTTTCGGTCCAGCGCAGTGAGGTCACCAGTACGGTTTGCGGAATGACGGCGGACAGGTCAGCCAGTTTGCCCGGCAGATCATCTTCGCCTGCGCGCAGACTCAAAAGACGGGTAAGTTCTTTCTGTGATTTTTCTTTGGCCTTGAGTTTCCGTTTCAATTCGGAATTTTCCTGCTGGAGCAGCCGGGTCTCCTGTTGGAGAGAACGCATTTGCAGATAGTCGTTTTTCCAACTGCCCGAACAACTCCAGAGAATGTTGAGCAGCAGCAGAAATGCCAGAATAACAGTGATGCGCAGTTGAGTCTGCAAGCGTTTCTGACGCAGTTGTTTGGGGAGGATCTCCAAGGCGGTCTCCTGCGTTCCGTCACGGAACACTCTTGCTGCAACGATATTGGTAAGATAAGCGTTGGTATCAAATTGCGGCAGGTCGTGGAGTATGAATTCCCGGCAAAGAACAGCGTTCCAGTGTTCATTGCTGCCTTCCGGAACTGGGAGCGGATACCATTTACCGTTGTGAAAATAAAGTTCATGATCCAGTTCGGGGGCGCAGAAGGGCGGATCGTCTGCCCGCAGAGCCAGTGCGGGATAGATAAAACCGTCCGCACGGCTGCTGCTCTGGGTCAGCATGGCGGCGAGCGGTTCAAAGGAACTTTCCGGAACGGCATAGACCCGTAAATCAGCCATGCCGTCGTCAGAAGTATTTGAAGTGATGAATTGAAACGTTACATTTTCCGGCATATTCAAAAGATGCCGCGGCAGTTCCAATTCGAGAGCCTGTTTCTGCAAGCGGGGGGGCAGTTCGGCGTTGATGGTATCAAAACAGATGCCGTTCCGCAGAGAACCGGCGAGGTAGAGAGGATGATCCTTGCCTCTGCCCATGGCTTTCAGAACGGTCTTCCATGCGGCGGAAGGGTCGGCGGCGGAAAGCGGTTCACTGATACAGTTGACCGCTTCGAGCATATCCCGGTTCTTGCGGAAGAGTACGCCGCGCACCATTTTTTCAGAAAAGGTGACGACGGCGAATTTTTTTGTCTGCTGGAATTTCAATTATTTACCGCTTTCTTTTTCCGCTTTTTTCTGAAGTTCCTGCATCATTTTGCGTGCTTTCGCGGGGTCTTCCCGACGGATTTTCTGGATTTCGGCAAATTCAGCGGGATATTTTTTGCGGAGTTCCCGCACCTGCCGTCCCACATCCTTACGGGGCGGGGGAGGGGGCGTGTTGCGTCCGTCCCGTCCG
>JAFTUS010000170.1 GCA_017466125.1 Lentisphaeria bacterium
GCCCTATAAGCCCTATAAGCCAAGAGCCTCTTGGTGCGGCGAGCAGAGGTGTTTGGTGTCGGCGTTTGGCGCAGATAGCGGCGTGGGCAACCTGTCGGTAATATGGGGACCATTGGCTGCGGCTGGCGAATAAGCCCTATAAGCCCTATAAGCCCTATAAGCCAAGAGCCTCTTGGCGCGGCGAGCAGAGGTGTTTGGTGTCGGCTCTTGGCGCAGATGGCGTGGTTGATTTTTCTCAATCCTTTTTTTCTTCTGCTTTTTTGTTTCCCTGAAAAACAACCTGGACATCCGCCAAACCGGGAGAAATCCCCGGGCGCAGATAGTAAGAGGTGCTTAAACAGTCTGCCAGTAAAGCCGTTGGAGCCGTTACGGTCGCAGAAAATTCCCGATGACAGGGCAGCCCGGTTGCGGGGTCCATGATATGTCCGTACCGTTTGCCGTCGATGACCACAAAACGCTCGTAGTCCCCGGAAGTGGAAACGGCACAGTTTTTCAGTTTCAGAATGGTATTGCCCAACGCATTCTTTTTCTGCGCATCCTTTATACCGATGGAGAAAAACTCCTTTCCCGGCGGCGGTTCGCCGAGATAGAGGTTTCCGCCGAGGTCGATCACGCCGGAGGTGATGCCGTTTTTCCTCATAGCCTCCGCCGCCCGGTCAACGGCGTATCCTTTGGCAAGTCCGCCCAAATCAAGAGCCATGCCGGAGACTGAGAAACGGACACTGCGTTCGGCATCATCGAAAATCACCTTGTTCAGACCGACTCTTTTCATCGTTTCCATTCTTTCGGACGGCGAAGGCAGTTTTTGCGGATGATTTTTGCGGTAAAATCCCCAGAGCATCATCAGCGGTTTGGCAGAAATATCGAAAGCCCCCTCCGAAAAACGGTAGGCGTCGCGGGCGGCAGAAAGGATCGTCCACAACTCCGGGGAGCATACAAACGCCTTGTCGTATGCAGAGTAATTGAGGCGTGAAAGTTCACTTTGCGGATCGTACAAATTGGCGATTTTCAGCACCCGGTCAAATTCGGAACGGACGGCAAGGTAGGTTTTTTCCGCCTTTTCCGCCTCTTTCTGCGGAACATAAAAAGTAACTTGAGCGACCGTTCCCATAACCGGAAACGTCCGCCGGAACACTGTTTGCGGCTCGTTTCTGAACAGAACCGCAGCAAGAGCAACCGCGCCCGCCAGAACCGCCGGCAGCACATAACACATCCATTTTTTCATCCGCACCTCATTTCTTTCATATAAAATACATCCGCGGCACGGAAAAAACAATAAAAAAAGTGTGAAACGGAACAAAATATTATACATTCTGCAGGAAAAACATTTTTTCCCACTCTTGATAATTTCTGTAAAAGTGTTATATTGATAGCGTAACACGAGGAATTGTTTTTCAAAAGAGGAGAGTCCACTATGAATTTCTTGCATCCGGAGATGTTTTACCTGGCTCTGCCGCTGCTTATCGCCGTTGCGGCGTTGAGCATCCAGGCGGCGGTACGCAGGCGGGAACAACTCCTGAACCTGCTGGGCAGCCGGGCGGATGACCCGGATGCAGTACACCTTTCACAGCACCGCCGGGTCGTGCGGATCATCCTGCTCTCGATCGCCATGCTCTGCCTCCTGACTGCGGCGGCACGGCCGTGGTACGGTTCGCAACTGCTCCCCTATCAGCAAAGCGGCAGGGATATCATGGTGCTGTTTGACGTCTCCAAAAGCATGCTCGCAAATGACCTCCCTCCAAGCCGTCTGGAACATGCGAAATTCCTGTTCCGCGAACTGGTCAAAAATGCAAAAGGAGACCGTTTCGGCATCGTCCCCTTTGCAGGAAACGCCTTTCTGCTCTGCCCGCTGACCTCCGATACGGTCGCTCTTGACCAGTATATCAATGAACTCAACACCGACAGCGTCCCGCTGGGCGGAACCAATCTGGAACGGGCCTTGTTTCAGACTTCAAAAGCATTTGAGGCCGCCTCCGGAAACAATCGCGCCGTCGTCCTGTTCACCGACGGCGAAGAACTTTCCGGCGACAGCAAAAGAACACTGGAAGAGTTGAAAAAAGCCAACATCCCCCTCTTTATCATCGGCCTCGGAGATCCCGATACCGCCGCCCCGCTGCCCGATAAAAACGGTACGCTCCGCCGGGATGCCTCCGGCAAACTCATCACCAGCAAACTCAACGAAAATGCACTGAAAAAACTGGCACAGGAGACCGGCGGCATCTACGTCCGCAGCAGTGTTGCCGATACCGGCATCGCAGCAATCCAGCGGCGCATCGCCCAACTCGGAACCGCCGGGAACAATGCCGGTAAACGGACTCTGCCCATCGAAAAATTCCACTGGTTCCTCATTGCGGGAGCATTGTTCCTTTTCGGCTATATGATCCTGTCTGAACGCCCCGCCTCTCTGCGCAAAGCGTTGAATATTCTTCTCCTTGCCGGAGCATTTTCCGCCCTCGCCGCAGAAGAACCCCTGCCGCAGAAAGAAGAAAAAGAAAAAATCCCGGATCAACCGCTGCAACTCTATAATTTCGCCCGGGAAAAACAACTTGCCGGAACGGAAAATGTTCAGGAACTTTACGAAAAAGTCATTCAAAACGCTCCCAATCAACCGGAACTGCAAGCCCGCACATTCGGCAATCTGGGCGTAGCGTTCCACAATACAGGCCGCAAAGAACTCGCGGCAGCAGAACAGAAAGTTTCTGCACAACAACTCGATGCCGCTTTACAGGACCTGCAAAAGGCTGAAACTCAAGTCAAAAATGCCGGAGAACTCTACAACCGCAGTCTCTCTTTCGGTCTGCCTTCCGCACTGAACGGCAGAAATATCCAGCAGTTGGCAAACGACCGCAAAAAAATCGAAGAGTTGAAGAAAAAAATCGAAGAGTTGAAAAAACAACAGCAGCAGGCACAGCAGCAAACTCAACAGGCTCAACAGCAAAATAAACAGAACCAGCAGAACCAACAGAACCAACAGAACCA
>JAFTUS010000171.1 GCA_017466125.1 Lentisphaeria bacterium
GTAACTTACATTGGTAACCAGCGGCATGGCAAACAGCACCAGAGCGTAAGCGACCGAACTGAACACCCCGACCAGATAGGGCTGAATACTGCTTTTTGCCAGATGAAACAATTTGCGGGTCTCATCCTTACTGCAGAAAGTGAGTGCCAGCAAAGAAAGCCCCAGCAGGAGTTGTACGTTGAAATTATAAAACAAAGTACGGTAAAGAGCCGAACGCCCGGGAGTTTGCTGAAGCAGTTCCATCGCAAGACTGTCACAGATGGTGTAACCAGTCGTTCCAATAGCAATCACAACGACCCAGCGGATCGTTTTGTTCAAATAATTTTTAATGGAAAAGTGCTTGAAGTCCTTCAGGGGCATAATCACACATCCGGCAAAAATCACCATCATTCCTGCCAGAGCGACAGGAGGCGGCGTGGTTTTCCCCAGCCCGAAAAGCATGGTAACTCCTGCAATAAGCAGTACGGGCAGAGCCCTTCCCATGGGATAAACTACGGAAATATCCCCGCTGCGGTATCCCAAAGCCAGCCCCAAAGTATAGAGGGTCTGGAAAAAGTTGCTGGACAAGAGCAGAAGATAAAATTTCAACGGCAGTTGGGTGAGCTCCACCTGACTGACCAGGGCAAAAAAGATCCACGGCACTGCTCCGGCAAAGGATGCAATGGCAAAGAGAGCAACCGACGGATCCGTCTTTTTACTCAAAAAGTTCCACCCGGCATGAAGAAAAACAGAAAGAAATATCAGAAAAAACGCTGTAAGAGTCATTTTATCAACCCCGCCTCACGGTTTTTCTGTATTCTGCAGTTCAACCGATACCGGGGCGGCCCCGGCGACGCAGATGCTCTCGATCTTCACCTGTTGCGGCAAATCCGGTTTCAGAACCGCAGTCAGGGTAAGCACGTGTTCTTTATCCGGATCAAGTCCGCTTGCCAGAACAATGGAGTAATACGCTGATGAGCCAAACAATCTGCCCATGCGGGCAGTATCTGCGATGCCGTACTCCTTTCCGTCGATCGCATAACGGAGTGTTCCGCTGAAGAAAGTCGATTCACCGAACAGCAGAACCATTCCGCCTTTGAAACGGAACGTCAGCGTTTCCGGCACGGAAGGATTTTCAAGCAGTTCAAACCGGTCATACCCTTTCCGTACAAAGTTCCCGACTGCTGCAAGAGTTCCCATCCAGCGGGAGCAGGTAAAATCGTAAGTTGCCGCCCGGGTTTCGCAGCCGGTCACCTGCCATCCGGCGGGGAGGAGCGGAACATCGGCAAGGCGGAAACGCTGCGAATAACGGAAGTTTCCGCCGTGCAGTTCTTGCGGCAGCACAGGAGAAATCTTTTGAGCCGCAGCGGCTTGAAATGCCTCAAAAATAATATCCGCATAATACCGGTACCCCAGATCATTGGGATGAGTGTCATCAAACCGGTCGGCGGGCCAGATTTTTTCGGGATCGAGTTTTCCGGTTTTATACAAGTGGTTCATTCTGCCGATGACATCGCCGTAACTTAACTGAAAACGCTCCGCAAGTTCAATATGCTCCGTTCGGCGGCATAAAACAGCGAGATCCGGCTCTGTGACGAAATTTTTTCCGGTCAGAAAAACCGGCATGACCGCCGCTCCGGATTTCAGCAAAGTACGGATGATCTGTTCGTAAGCGGCACTGTGGATATCTTTATGCTTTCTGCCATTGTCATTGAGCGTGAAATCAACAAAGACCAAATCGGGCTTGAAACGCAAAACATCCCGTTCCAGACGGAATACGCCCAGCACGGAGTCCGTTCCGCCAATGGCGGCATCATAAAAATTCCAGCGGGCAAGCGGATAGGCGGCTTTGAGTTTTTCCGCCATACGACCGCGGAAACTGGTCAGATCCGGATTGCTGGAATTTGCGCCGAAAGTGAGCGAACAGCCAAAAAACACGACATTGAGTTTGTTCCCCTTTTCCGCCCGGCGGGCAACGTCGGCGACAGAATACAGTTTTCCGGCATGAAGATTGCCGCAAAGAGCCGCTGCCGCAGTAAAACAGCAAAAAAGTTTTCTCATAATTCAGTTTTTCTTTTTGAAGGGCAGAACAAAGTCATCATCGGTAAAACCGCGATCCGTGAGCATCTGTTCGATGGCGATAAACTGATCTCTGGAAAAGTTCATATAGTGCAGATCATCCCCCAGGGTGAATTTGACGCCCTGATCTTTCCAGTCAGTCAGCATGTCCAGATAGAATTTGCGTTCTTCGGGGAAACGGCTGGCAACCACCGGGAAGTTGATCTCGGCAGGTTTGTTGTATTTGAGCAGTTCCTGTGCCATGCGGTCACTGTACTCTTTGGGAATATCACGGTAGATCGTGCGGTCGATATGCTCCTGATCCCGGTAGTGATACCAGTCTCCGGCGGCAAGAGTGATGGAATCCCAGGGGTGCGCCAGCACATCGACCAGCGGGTGTGAAATCAGAAACATGTGCTGCTGAAAATAATTCTCAATCACCTCCATACGTTCTCTGGGATAGCCCAACGGCCAATGGACACCGGCAACGACCAGTTCAATGCCGTATTTTTCCACATCTTCTGCGGTAATGCCGATCGCCATTCTGCCATCGAAATCCTCAAGATAGCGCAGCCCGAATACCGGAGTATCGCCCCACGCAGTGTAGTTGCCGCGTGCGATCTCCTCACATTCAAAGGCGGTAACGCAACTGACTTCGATACCGAAGTGGAAATTTTCCGGCGGACAGCAGCGGAGAAAGTCGTTTCTGGCACTGGCGATATCCGGAAGATTATACGCCGTATGCAGATGATCGGTCAGAGCGTAATGTTTAATGCCGAAATTTTCCATTTCTTTTATAATATTGGCAATGGGAATACACGCCGAATCACAGGAGTGGCTGGAGTGGATATGCAGATTTTGTCTGATTTTCATTTTACAATGATCCTTATTTGAAATATTTGCGTTGAAAATGTAACTCCCCGGCATACATTTTTCAAGCAGCATACCGGTTTATTTTTGTAAAAACACTATCTGGTCAGGTGAAACACCCGATAGCCGAAAGCAGGCAGAACCAGTTTGATCTCATTGCTGCCGGAACATACCTTTTTGCCGGAAATCACATCGGTAAAGTCCCATTTGCCGTCAGCCAGCACGACTTTGCCGCTTCCTGCGCCGGCCTGATTCATCACAAAGAGGAAACGGCTGTTCGGGGACTGTTCCCGCAATACGACTTCGACATAGGGTGCGCCCCTGCCGACCAATCCGTACCCCTTGCGTTCGGGCGTATCGCCGGAAACCCAGACGGCATCAGTCTTGAGGTTGAATATACGAATCAAATCAGCAAGATGCGTCCGCAATTCCGGCGTATGCTGAATCGCTTTCAAACTGTAACGGGTAACCCATTTTTCCAATGCGGCGACCTTACCTTTTCCACAGGGAGTGACCTTGCCGATAAGAGTGCCGTCCGATGAATACAGAGCCTTGCCGCCGGGCAATCCGGGGAACGCCGCCACACCGGAAATACCCGTTGCGTTATGTCTTCCATAATCCACAATGAATTTCTGATGCTCCTGCCATGCGGCGGGGGGCAGCCAATCGCCGTTGGAAAACACGCCGTTCATGAACTCTTTCCGCATCCGGAGCCAGGGATCATAGACGCCGCAGGGCCCCATCAGCACAACGGTTCCACCCTGACGGGCAAATCCGGCGATTGCTGAAATCGCCTCATCGCTCATCACCGGAGCGGGCGGCACAAGCAGAGTATCATATTTTTTCACCGAAAGATTTTTCAAAGCCCGGTCATCCATATAATCCAGCGTTACGCCAGCCATACGCAGCGTCCCGGCAAGGGAAACGCGGGCGTTGACAATGGAACTGTTGAATGGCTTGTTGGCGGTGGTCATGATGACAAATTCATTGGTATCATCGGCAAGGTAGATCGCCGTGCGGGTATTGATCCGTTTGATGGAAAGAGCATTGTACTTTTTGTGGAAGTCCGCAATTTCATTCTGGGAACGTAAATTGGTATAATAGGCGGGCAGTCTGGTGCCGTCGTTGTCGATAAAGAACCACATCGGCGGAGCATTGGGCTTTTCCCAGAGACGGGTCCCTTTATCCCGCAGATTAGGATCGACATCGGCATAGGCTTTCCAACTGAAAATGTAGTTGTAAGTCATGCCGTGGGCGACCAGTCCCCAGTTCTGCATGGGGGCGAAGTCCGCCGGGAAAGAGGGTTGGATATAGGTCTCTATTCCCCAGATCGGTTTATTTCCAACGGAGGACTGTGCCATTTCAAGAATATCCAGCATTTCATCCGTATTACCCAGATCAATGGTGATCGGTGCCGTATATTGTACATCAAGCATGGGAGCATCGGTTTCCCGCCAGAAACGCATAACGAAGTTGGGCCAGAGGTTGGGCCAGCAGAAGTTGACGCCGACCACGGTATCCGGAGCATATTTTTTGACCTGATTGCGGTATCTGGCATAGGTGGAAAAACTCGTATCGGTCCGCCAGCGGCACCAATCCATGGCTCTCCCGGGATCACGGTTCATCAATTTTACTGTTTCAGGAGTGAAACGCCCCATATTGGCAGTCCAGTCCAAAGCTGCACCGCCGCTCTTTTGGATCATATTTTCGCGGTTTGCCATATCAGCGGAAACGATTTGCACGACCTCGTCAAAACTCTTGTAATTCTTTCTCCATGCGGCATTGAGTTTTTCGATCGTGCCGAACTTCTCTCTGCACCACGCCCGGAATGCCCGGTCGGCGTGGACGGTGGGATAAGTAGTACTGTCACCGGGATAAATGGATTCATTGCGCATTTTCAATCCGGCATACCCGGGGCCCTCCCCGAAAAGCCTGCCCAGTTCTTCCGCCCGTTTATCCAGCAGTTTGATGACTTCGGGGTTGTAAATATCCAGTGCATTGGCGTGAGCGGGTGAAAGCAGTTCCGGGCGACCGGGTTCGGGCTTATCAAAGCGGTGGCAGGAATAAAGCTGCTGTCCGCCGACGGCACCGGACCAGAGCTCATCTTCTGTATCATATCCGTGGTAGCCGGCAACACCGAGTTTTCTGCCCAGCACAAAATCATCGATTCGCACCCCGTGATAGGAACTTCCCTGACCGATCATACCGTTTGCAACACCGTAGAGTTTTTCAGGATGGATATTGGGGAACACACCGAAACGCATGGCGTTGTACGCCTCAAGCATCGAATTGCCGACCTTGCCGCTGCCGGTCTCTTTGGCCTTGTAGATGTTTTCTTTGGAAATCAGAACGTCACCGCTTTCAGAAAGCAATTCAGCAAAGAGCAGATAGCCGTCAGGAGCAAGTTTGCTGATATCAAGTTGAAATTCCTGTGTTTTGCCGTATTTCCACTTGGAAACTTTTCTGCTGAAAGCAAGGGTTTTCCCGCCGTTCTCGTGCTGGTCCAGGTAGATATTGAGCGTTCCGGAAAGCGGACGGCGGGAAAGATTTTTTACCGTCAGTTTCTGCGTTCCGGCGATCCCGGCGTAAAATCGGGGAAACTTTTCCGGGCCGAACTTGCCCAGACTCATCGAAAGCATCTCCTGCGGCCGGACATTGAACAGCGGAGACTGCGTTCCGGCAGTGATCTGCACGTTGTCGATTTCCAACGTTCCGCCGGACATGACCAAAATCACCGTAGTCATATCGCCGTCTTTGGTATCTTCCAGCGGCAGCTGCAAAGTGCTGTTTTTACCGTTTGTATTGCGGGGCAGTGCGATCCGTTTGGCACTACGGGTAGTCACATTGCCGTCTTTCTTCTGGATGACGGACTCAAAAATCAGTATTCCTCCGGTCAGTTCCCGGGTACGTACATCAAGGGTCAACAACAGACTTTTGCTTCTGAACGGAGCGGGAGTACTGCGGATGACGCCTTTGCCCTCCGCACGGAGAAAGCCGCCTCCGTCGGTAACGGAAATATCGCCCTGTTTTGCAAACTGCGACCACCAGAAAGCAAAGGGAGTCTGCTTCCACCTGGCGTTTTTCTGCATTTCACGGACACGGGAAACCCTGTCATAAGCACCGAGACGCATGAATGATCCGTTAAAGCGGACAGGATGATCAAATCCGCCGTTACGAATGAGATTTTCAGCAGGCAGAACCAGCGTAACTGCGGATACCATGGCGATAAATAAACCTTTCAACATATTTTGAGCCTTTCTATTGGGCTATTCAACGTTTGCCATTCAGCGTCCGACCCAGTTTTCGTAGGTGGAAACACAATAGCCGGCAACGTAGTAACCGGAATTGAACAAAGCAGTGCCATTTTTGTTTTCCACGTGTCCATCAGCCATGGCAATATTGGTACGATCACCGTGTTCCAGATACAACCGGCCGTAATTGGCTCCGCCGTCGGTCATGATCTTGGCAAGGTGCAGCGGCGTATCCTGTGCGGCACGGGTTCCAGCACCCAGCCGGGAAGAGACGATCATAAAAAGGTCCGACGCATTTTTCATACGGGCAGTACTCATCACGTAATGATCCCCGATTCCGCTTACCACATACTTTTTAACGATCTGACCGCCGAACTTATGAGTATCGGGATAGCGGGGTTCGTGTGCAGCATAGTTGGCAAAGAGATCAAAATAGTTGATACCGTAGATTTGATTCCAGTTCTTTGCAAGATCAGAAGGGGTTCGCCGGTCGGGACAGTCAAAAATGTTCCGCGGAACGTTGTAGTTTGTATTCAGGAACTGCCCCCAGGAACGACTGTCGCCCCAACGCAGCATGAAATAATCCGCATCCCCGCTGTACATTGTCTGGGCGAGCATCAGTTGTTTCTGATTGCTGGTGCAATGGGCCATTCTGGCACTTGCCCGTGCCTTGTTCAAAGCGGGCAGCAGCATGGCGGCGAGAATGGCAATTATGGCGATGACGACCAGCAGTTCAATCAGCGTGAACGCTGATTGAGTGAAGATGTGAAGATGTGAAGAACTTGACTGCGTCAAGCGTGAAGTGCGCCCTGCCGGGCGTAAGGATGTGTTGATTTTATTACTCTTTTTGGAACCACACAAAAA
>JAFTUS010000172.1 GCA_017466125.1 Lentisphaeria bacterium
GTCGGTATGCTGATCTACTTTTTCACCGGAGGCGGCTACTTCTCGGTGGAACCCCAGCGTGCTGTGATCGTTATGAAATTCGGCAAGATCGAACAGACCTTCCTGACCGGAGGTCACTGGTTTCTGCCCTATCCGGTGAACCAGTTCATCGAAATACAGACCAATCCCCAGACGATGACGGTGGACTTCATGCCCACCGAAGTCCCCGCCGGACAGGAACAAAGTTCGCTGGAACCCGGCAGAGACTCCTATCTCTTCACCGGTGATGCCAACATCGTTCACTCCTCCTGGGCTTTCAGTTACAAGGTCAGCAACCCCGAGAAGTATTATACCTCTGCGGCAACCCCGCTCAAACCCGTTCTCAACGGCGTGATCGTCAATGACGAGACGGAAACGGACGGCGACGGTTTCACCGGCACCCGCGGACCGCAGACGCTGATCCGCAACCTCTTCCGTCAGGCGGTCATCCATATCACCGCCGGTATGAAGATCGAAGATATGCTCCGTGAAAAACAGGGCTTCTACAAAGATGAAGTCATGCGTCACTTTGTCCGGCTGGTCAATGCCGCCGACTGCGGTATCGAAGTGGTCAATGTCACCCTCAACCGTGTCGCCCCCCCCGCCAAGACCAAAGCGGCTTTCGATGAAGTCGCCGCCGCAAGCAACACGCAGTCCACGCTGAAAAACAAGGCTCTCGAATATCAGGTGCAGATCGAAAATGATACGCAGGCTCAGGTCGCCGCTATCCTTGCATCTGCCGAAACCTACCGCAAACAGGTGGTCTCCGAAGTCAAATCCGAGAGTATCTACTTTTCCAGCATCAACAAAGAGTATGCCGCCAACCCCAAGACCGTGTTGATGGCTCTCTATACCAGCACCCTTGCCGAAGTGATGCAGAACGAAGAGGATAAATTCATCCTCGGCTCCGGCAGTATGGGCAAAGGACAGAAAAAATTGTGGATCAAACTCAATCCGGAACCAAAAAAACAGAAAGCGGTCGGTCCCGCTGCCGGAGAGGAGAAATAAATCATGGCTGAAAACGAAAACAAAAAAGAACAGACTTGCTGCTGCGGACACGAACACGGTCACGACCATGAACACTCCTGCAGCTGCGGACATAATCACGAACATAAGCACGAAAACGGCTGCTCCTGCGGTCACGACCATGAACACGAACAGGGCGGTTACTGCCCCTGCGGTCACGATGCCCCCGGCGGCGTCGGTCACGACCGTACCATGGGACGCATCATTTTCGCCCTCGTCGGCGGTCTGCTTACGCTGAACTCGTTTGTGCTGGAATGGATCTTCCCCGGTGAACGGCAGTTCGCCGCCAGTCTGTGCGCCCTTTTCGGCGCATTCATCCTTGCTTTCCCCATCATCGTCACTGCGGTGAAGGACCTTATCAACGGCAAGGTCTACATGAACGAACTGGTCGCCCTCGCCATCCTCGCGGCTCTGGCAAGTGCCGACTTCCAGACTGCGGGCATCATTGCCTTCTTCCTGCTGATCACCATTATCATCGAGACCCGTACCGCCAGCGGTGCCCAGCGTTCCATCGAAGAACTGATCAAACTGACACCCAACACCGCCCACAAGGTCGGTGAAGACGGCAGCAGCGAAACCGAAGTTCAGGTGACCGATCTTGCCATCGGCGACCGTATCCGGGTGCGTCCCGGCGAAAACTTCCCGGTGGACGCCCGTATCATCTCCGGTGAAAGTACCGTCAATCAGGCCTCCATCACCGGTGAATCCCTCCCGGTGGAAAAAGGTGCGGGTGACGATGTTTTCGCCGGTACGCAGAACCTGACCGGTCTCGTCGATCTTGAAGTTACCAAGGTCGGTGAAGATACCACCCTCGGCAAGGTCAAAGATATGATCATGCAGGCCGAAGCCAGCCGTACCCCCGTGGTGCGCATCATCGACCGTTATGCCGGTTACTACACGCCCACCGTGCTGATGCTCGCCTGTATCACCTGGTGGTTCACGGAAGATATCAGCCGCGTGATCACTCTCATGGTCATCGCCTGTCCCTGTGCCGTGGTGCTGGCTACGCCGACCGCTGTGGTTGCCGCTGTCGCCGCCGCCGCCCGTCTGGGGATCTTCATCAAGAATGTCAGCCATCTGGAACTTGCTTCCAAGATCACCTCGTTTGTGTTCGACAAAACCGGCACGCTTACGGACGGTCTGCTTTCGGTGGTCAAACTCAATCCTTTCGGTGAGGTCTCTTCTGCTGAACTTCTCAAAGTCGCCGGTTCTGCGGAACGTTTCAGCAACCACCCGACTGCCGTCGCCATTCAGAAACTGGTCGCGGAAGCCGGACTGGAACTGGACAGTGCCGTGGATTTTCAGGAAGCCCCCGGTAAAGGTGTTTCCGCAACGATCAACGGTGCGCCGTGTCTGATCGGCCGTGCCAACTGGATGAAGGATATGGGAATCGCCGTTCCCGAACAGGCCGCCGGTGAGTCCGAAGGCATGAGCGTGGTCTTTGTCGCCCGTGCCGGGGTGGTTCTCGGCTGGATCGGCTTCAAAGATAAACTCCGCCGCGAAGCCCCCGCCATGATCGATGACCTCCGTCATCTGGGCGTCCGTTTCTGCGCCATGGTCACCGGTGACCGGCAGTCCGTTGCCGAAACCGTTGCCGCCCAGCTGCAGATCGACGAATTCCGCAGTGAATGTCTGCCCGAAGGCAAGGTCGAATTTGTGGAAAATGTCAAGAAGAGTTCCCGTGTTGCAGTGGTCGGTGACGGTGTCAATGACGCTCCCGCTCTCGCTGCCGGTGATCTCGGTATCGCCATGGGTGCCATCGGCAGTGACGTGGCGATCAACAGTGCCAGTATCGCTCTTATGACCAATGATTTGCGCCGTATCCCCATGCTGGTCTATCTGTCACGCAAGTCCCGCATGATCATCAACCAGAACCTCGTTCTGGGTATGCTTTTCGTCTTCGGCGGTATGATCCTCTCCATTTTCGGCTGGATGAATCCGATCATGGCGGCAGTGGTCCATGCCGGAAGTACGATCGTCATTGTCTTTAACAGTGCCCGTCTGGTGCGTACCGGTGAAGAACTTACCGTGGAAACCGACGGAGAACCTGAATATTGAATGAGTCCCGCATCATGCGGTGTTTAAGGAGAAAAAATAAAAATGGCAGAACAGAATGAGCCGATCGTACAGGCAGTTGGCCTGACCAAGGTGTTCCGGGATTTCTGGGGACGTCCCAAGGCCAAGGCCGTTAATGATATTGATTTCGAGATCCGGCAGGGCGAAGTCGTCGGTTTGCTGGGGCCCAACGGTTCCGGCAAGTCCACGACGGTGAAAATGCTGTTGGGACTGCTCTATCCCACCGGCGGAAAACTGACCGTTTTCGGCAAATCCCCCCGCACTGTCGAAACCAAGAAAGAGATCGGCTATCTGCCGGAAGACTCCTACCTTTACAAGTATCTGACCGCAGAAGAGACGCTGGATTTCTTCGGGTCGCTCTTCAATCTCTCCAAAGCCGACCGGCAGAAACGCATTGAGCAATTGCTGGATATGGTCGGCATGGCACATGCCCGTCACCGCCGTGTCGGGGAGTTTTCCAAGGGGATGCAGCGGCGCATCGGTCTGGCTCAGGCTATGATCAATGACCCCGAACTGCTGATCCTTGACGAACCCACCTCCGGACTGGACCCGCTGGGCTGCCGCGAGATCAAAGATTTGATCATCGCCCTCAAGAAACGGGGCAAAACCGTTATTATCACCAGTCATTTGTTGAGCGACATTGAAGACGTCTGCGACC
The DNA here is from genome assembly GCA_017466125.1 of Lentisphaeria bacterium. Classification (GTDB taxonomy): domain Bacteria; phylum Verrucomicrobiota; class Lentisphaeria; order Victivallales; family Victivallaceae; genus Victivallis. The sequence continues at coordinate 3,779 of JAFTUS010000172.1, forward strand.
GCGTCATCGTTCTTTACGGCGGCAAGGTCCGTGCCGAAGGCAGTCTGGGCGATCTGCTGACGGTCAGTGATGAAAACCGTATCGTTACACCCGCACTGGAACCCGCCGTGCTGGAACAGGTGTTGAAGATCCTGCGTGAAAACCTCCACGGCGAAACATTCAAGGTCGATCATCCGCGGCGGACGCTGGAAGAGTTCTTCCTCGATGTCGTTGCCCGTGCCAAGAGCGAAAGCGCAGAGACGGCAGGAGCCGCCTCCGGCGGACGGATCGCCGATTACCTCTCTGCTCCCGCAGATGAGACCAGTGCCGTGCTGGAACAACTCGTACAGGAGGTTCCGGCACAACCCAGGGCGGCCGCCGCTGTTGAGACTCCCGCTCCCGTCAAAGAGGAAGCCGTTGCCGCCAAACTGGATTCTCTGACCGGCGAAGTGCAGGCAAAAGCAAAAGAAGAGCCGGTACGCGTCTCCTCACAGGAAGAGGCCGCCAAACTGGACGAAGTCAATCAGAAATTGAATGATATTCTGGGCAATCGCAAATGAAATCATTTTGGGCAATCGTAAATCTGACGTGGAAGAATGCAGCGCGTTCTCACGTTTTTCAACTGCTGCTGCTGGTACTGCTGCTCTGTGTGGCGTGCGTGCCGACAACAGTCAGAGGCGGTGTGGCGGCATCTGATTTTATTCAGATCTCCATATTTTACACGCTCTCTGCCATCAGTTTCATCCTTGCGCTCTCTGCGGTATGGATCGGCTGTTTTGTGATGACACAGGATATCGAAGGGTATCAACTGCACATGGTCGTGACCAAACCGGTTTCCCGTGTCAAAATCTGGTTTGCCAAATGGCTCGGCGTCTCGCTGATCCATCTGGTTCTGCTGGTCGTTGCGGCGACAGCCACTTACTTTATCGTACTGTGGAACTTTGAAAAGCAGGATTATCCGAAAGCGGAACTCGATAAGGTCCGCGCCGAAGTCATGGTCGGCAGAAGAGTCTACCAACCCGTGCGCCCCGATTTCGACGCCATCGCCCGCGAAGTGCTGAAACGGCGGGTCATCGAATTGCAGAGCAAAGGGCAGCCGGTGGATCTCTCCCCCGAAGGGCAGGACAAGATGTTTGCTGAAATCAAACGCATGGTCATCTCCCGCAATACGGAACTGCCGTTTGAAAACATCCGGACCTGGCGGTATGAAAATCTGCCGAAAAATCCGGATAAGCCGATTTTCCTCCGTTACCGGACGTATATCGAAAAAATTTCCAGCAAGGGACAGCGCATGACGCGCGGACTCTGGCTGCTGGGCGTGCCGCGCTTCCGTCAGGGACAGGAGGATAAGGCCGCCGCTCAAAACCGGAACAGCAAAGATTACGACATTTACTTTTTCCAACTTTCAGCAGGCCCCGAACAGGCGATGTCCGGTGTTTTTCACGAGAAACGTCTCGACCCGAAATGGGGTTTTATCACTCCGCAGCAGGAAGTCTATCTGCGCTATCTCAATGTCGATGATACGAAGTCGGCGCAGTTCTTTCAGGAAGCGGACGGGCCGAAACTCCTTATCGCTGTTACCGGATTTGGTGCAAACTACACCCGCGCGGTGCTGGTCATCGGTCTCGGGATCGTGATGCTCGCCGGTCTTGGGTGTGCTTTTGGCGGCTTCATGTCTCTGCCGACAGCGTTGTTTGTCGTTATCAGTTATCTGCTTTTCGGCAGTCTTTCTTCCTATATCCTCGGTCAGACCTATGTCAGCGGCATCGGCGATCAGATGGCACGGCTGGTAGCCGGTATTCTGATGAAACTGGTCATCCCGCTTCAGGTGTTCGATATGACAAGTCTGGTGTCAAAGGGTGAACTGGTGGAATTTTCCTACATCGCCAAATTGTTTTACTTTTACTTCCCGCGGGCATTGGTGCTGTATGCACTCGGCATTATCATGTACCGGCGGCGTGAACTGGGGTTGATCATCCGAAAATGAGCAGATTTCGTACAATTATCATGTATGTTGTGCTGGCAGTGGTCACTGTGATCCTGCTGGCGGGGGTTGCCTCCATGCAGACGCGCATGGATCGTCAGGTCGAAGAGTACCACCTCCGTTTTACCGGACAGGTGGAGAATGCTCCGCCTATGGTGGCATTTACCACGGTGGCACTGGGCAGTTTCCGCGGTTTGGTTGCGGACTTGCTGTGGCTTCGTGCCGGTGCATTGCAGGATGAAGGCAACTACTTTGAAATGGTGCAGCTTGCCCGTTGGATCACCGACTTGCAGCCCACATTTTCAGGTGCGACCGCCTATCTTGCGTGGAATATGGCGTACAATATTTCTGTGACCTGTTCCAGTTTTGAAGACCGCTGGCGGTGGGTCAATGAGGGCATCAAACTGATCCGGGATCAGGCGATGGTCTACAATCCCGAAGATCCGATGCTTTACAAGGAACTGGCGTGGTTCTATCATCACAAGATGGGCAACATCCTTGACGATGCCAACTTGTACTACAAAAACCAGATGGCTATTCTCATGACCGGTGTGCTGGGCGAAAGACCCGACTGGGCGGGAATGGCCGCCGCGCCTGTGGGCGAAAAAGCATTTATGAAGGCGTACCCGCCCGAACACCCGCTGTGGAAAGCCATGGAAAAGTGCGGTTATAAAGACTATGCCGCATTGTACGATGCTTTTATCAACGCTTATCCGGCTGAACTGCCGCAAAAACTGACTTCTGCGCTCAATGATCCGGAAGAGAATAAGAAACTCTCCGATTACTTCCGGGCGGAATATCTGCGCAGACGGCTGAAAATGGATGCCGCATTTATCCGTGATTTGAACTTGAAATACGGTGAGTTTGACTGGCGTGTACCGGAGTCCCACGCTGTTTACTGGGCGTCGCAGGGCATTGCCCATACGCTGGGGCATGAAAATCTGGACTGCGCCCGCATCATCACGCAGGCGTTGCAGGACTGTTTCCGCAGCGGCCGTATTCTGGTTTTCGATGCTGAAAATGCCGCTGACATCCAGTTGATGCCCAATCTTGCGCTGGTCGGTGCCGCCTACAATGCTTATATGGATACGCAGAAACACTACGACAAAGACCGGGAGTATTCCACGTTCCGCAGTGCCCGTATCAACTTCCTGAAACCGGCGGTGTTCGACCTCTACACCTACGGCAAGACTGCCGAGGCGATGAAGTATTTCAAACTGCTCATCAAGGAAGATGGGCCCCAGAAAGGGGGAACTCTTGAGAAATTTGTTCAACTCCAGTTGGCGGAGCGGGTCAAAAACGGTACTGTCCGCACGATCAGCGGTGCGGTCAACGGTCTGCTTTTCCGCAGTATCATCTGTCTGATCGGCGGAGATCAGGAGGCGGCTGTCGCCCATGAACGGCTCGCACGTTTCGTCTATAACTATTACGAAAACGATATGGGCGGTACGGCACGCACGCAGTTGCCCCCCTACAAAGAGATGAAAGCACAGGTCGTCACCCGGCTGCTGGAAATCTGGGATAAGAGCAACAAACGCTATGCCGCACTGCTCCGGGCAAGGATCAGCGAAGAAGAGGCCGCCGCCGCTGAACAGAAAAAAAACAGTGCCGCTGAAACGGAGAAAAAATGAAAAATCGTACGCTTTTCTTTTTCTGTATCGCCGTTTTGCTTTCCGGATGTGTCCAGTTTGATTACGTAGGTCAGAAATTTCCGGAAAACACCACCGGTGCGGTCAGTATTTATGACCGGGAAAGCGATGTTCCAAGAGATAAACTGCTTTTGATCGGCAGAATGAAAATCGTTTATGATACCGCTCCGAAAATCTATGATGTGAAAGAGGCTCTGCTGGAAAAGGCGCGCGCATACGGTGCGGATGCCGTGAGTATCGTTTCAATACAGAAAGTTGCGGAAAATACTGTCGATGAGCCGGTTCTTGCGACCGATTTCCCCAACAGCAATATCAATCCGATGGGGATCGATATGTACGGTGATGCCTACGAAGTCAACAGTTTCGGAGAGGAGATCACTACTGCACAGGCCGCGGGATACGACTGGGTCGTGAAGGCCCTCTTCTGGAAGGACCGCACCGCCGCTGAAAAAGAACTTGTTGAACGCAGAGGACAGTTGAAGGATAATATCATTACGGTAGTGAAGAAACCGGTTCAGCCGGTCAACGCCCCGGCCGCAAAGAAGCCTGAACTTCCTCCGCAGTAAGTTCCCGCCATTGACCGGTCGGAAGTGTGCCGAGTTCCAACTGCCCTGTTTTGACCCGCTTCAGCCGGAGGGTCGGAGAACCCGCTGCGGCGGTCATGCGGCGGATCTCCCGTTTCCGTCCTTCGTTGAGGATGATCGAATAGCGGCATTTCCCCAGCGGCCGCAGATCGAGGGCGCGCAGAAATTCGCCATCGTCTTCGATGCCGTTCAGGATCTTGCTGATTTCGTTCGGGGTGAGTTCCCGGCGGAGTTGGATGATATAAGTTTTGAGGATCTCATTACGGGGGTGAGTGAGTGCGGCAACATAGTCGCCGTCGTTGGAAAAAAGAAGCATACCTTCGCTCTCTTTATCCAATCTGCCCGCAGAGAAAAGCCGGGGTGCATCCGGCAGTTCGATGAGGTCAACGGCTTTTTTTTCGGCGTGGGGGTCGGCATTGGTGCTGACGTAACCACGGGGTTTATTGAGCATGATGTAGTATTTGCGCTGAACAGCAGCGACCGGAACACCATTGAGGGTGATACGGTTTTCTGCTGTGACCCGCATTCCGGGTTCGGTGACGGTCGTACCGTCAACGGTGACACAGCCGTTTTTGACCAGATCGCCTGCCGCGCGGCGGGAAACACCGGCGTAAGTGCTTAAAAATTTTACCAGACGGATGTCATTATCCACTTGAGTTCCTCCTGTTGAGATGACATTTATAAAGTATACACCGTCAAATGGGATTTTGCAATGAAAGAGTCTAACGAATGTGGAAAATTATATCTGGTCAGCACTCCGATCGGTAATCTGGAGGATATGACCATGCGGGCGTTGAATGTGTTGCGGGAGGTGGATCTGATCGCCGCCGAAGATACCCGTCATACCCGCCAGTTGTTGAGTCACTTTGATATTCATACGAAACTCATCAGTTTTCACGCCTTTAACGAACACAGAAAGGCGGAGGGGCTGCTGGATGATATAGCAGGCGGCTTGAACGTCGCCGCCGTCAGTGACGCCGGAACGCCCTCTATTGCCGATCCCGGTTTCTATCTGATGCGTGAAGCGGTACGTCGCGGAATGGAGCCTGTCGTTATTCCGGGAGTTTCCGCATTGACCTTTGCTGCGACTGCCTCCGCATTGCCGGTGGATAAATTTTCTTTTCTGGCGTTTCCTCCGGTGAAGTCGGGCAGACGGCGGAAATTCTTTGAAGCCATCCGCAATGAGGGGAAAACGGTTTTTTTCTTTGAGTCCCCCCACCGCATTGCCAAGACGCTGCCGGAACTGGCGGAGGTCGTTGGGCCCGATGCGGATGTGGCGATCATCCGTGAAGCGACAAAACTCCACGAAGAGGTCATCCGCGGCAAAGCGGGCGAATTGGCGGAGCGGTACGCCGGTCACCAGTGGCGCGGCGAATTTGTCATCGGCGTTTACGCTTCCGATCTGGAAGCGCAGAACGACGCCGACGAAGAGTGACCGTTATTATTGCGGAAGATTGCAAATATCCCACAGGAAATTATCACGGACCGCTTTGAACGAACGGATCGTCGGCTGGAAATAGGGGGCATCGGCGGCGTAGTCATGTACGCCGAACTGGATCGCCACGCCCAGTTTCAAGCCGAGATAGCGGACGAATGCGGCATATTTCCCCCCGCCGAGAAAGACGTAGGGTTTCTCCAGTTTTTTGTGCAGCAGCATCATGGTACGGACCGCTTCAAGGGCGGCTTCTTCCGTATCGGTTTTGACCACGAGTTTCAGAATATCTGCGCCCCGTGCGGACTGTTCCTGAAGGTGCGCGAGAGCCTCTTCTGCGGTGAGGGGCTCCTGTGTTGCATGAGAGGAGATCAGCACCTTGCATCCTTTGGCGTGGATGGCATCGATCAGTTTTTTCTGTTTGGCAATGGCGGCGGGATCGAAAGTCAGTTCCCGCGGGGAGGGGGCGTAGAGGTCGCCCATGACATCGACGACTTCCGCCCCGGCATCCGCTGCCATAAGCAGATATTGCTGACGGGCTTCGTCATCGGCACCGTGAATGATATCGCCGCGGTAGTCGATGAACATAAAGGGGAGCGGCACGCAATCGATGAGGCATTTGAATTTTTCGGTGGTGCGTTCTTCCTGCGGAATGCTCTGGATCTCAATGGCGATGCCGTCTGCTCCATCGCTGTGGCCGGAGCGTGCCAGAGCGATCGCCTGATCGATGGAAGATGGTTTACACAGTAACGTTACCGCAGTTTCCTGCCGGTTGAAAAAAGATTTTTTCAGCATGATTTCACCTTTGAAGCAATTTTCTCTTTTATGTCATTGCATAAATATAAACCGGCAATGAACTTATTGCAATTGTACAAAAAGCCTTTTTTGCAGCAATTTCAGCTTACTCAAAAGAAATTCATCCTTTTCCGGTCAATGCGGGCATGGCTTTACTTCGCAGACGCAGTTGACCACAGGCGGCGGAACTTTTTGCCCCGCGTTCCTGCCGGATCGTCACATGTGCGCCCGCATTGTGCAGAATATCCCGGAAATGGCGGATGACCTCTTTGGCGGGTCTCCGGAACTCTCCCCCCGTGGAGTTGTAGGGAATAAGATTGACTTTGGCATGGTGTGCGATTGCCAGTTTCGCCAGTTTTGCCGCATCCTCCTGACGGTCGTTGATCCCTTCCAGAAGTGTATATTCAAAAGTGACCATACGCCCCGCTTTTTCCAGATAAAGGTCGGCGGCATCCATGATTTCAGCAATGGGATAACGGAGTTTGTCCGGAATGATCTTTGAGCGGGTCTCATCATCCGCCGCATGAAGACTGATCGCAAGCGTAAACTCTTTTTCCAGAGCGGCAAATTTCTGCATCCCCGGCACAAATCCGCTGGTGGAAACCGTAATGCGGCGGGGAGACATGGCAAACTCCTCCTGTCCGGAAAGGATCTGCAACGCTTTGCTCAATTCTTCAAAATTGAACAATCCTTCACCGATACCCATGAAAACCAGATTGTCGGGACGGCGTCCGGCACGGCGGCAGCCAAGCAGAAACTGCCCCACCATTTCACCGGCTTTGAGGTTGCGTATCAACCCGTTGCGCCCGCTGGCACAAAAAAGACACCCGACAGGACAACCGACCTGAGTTGACAGACAGAAGGTCAAACGCTGTTTTTCTTCGTCATCGCCGCCGGGGATCAACACCATTTCGACCGCTTCGCCGTCGGTCAACTCCACCAGAAGTTTTTCTGTACCGTCTGCGGCACAGTCGCTTTGGAGCATCTGAACACAGGGGGCGTGAAATGCTTCTGTAAGTTTTCTGCGGGTCCCGGCGGGAAGGTTATTCATCTCATCGGGGTCCGGCTGGAAGCGGCGGTACATCCAATCGGCGATCTGACTGCCGCGGAAAGCGGCTTCCCCGTTGGCGGCGGCCCATTCCCGCAGTTCGGCACGGGTCAATCCGGCAAGACACTGTTTCACTTTGACGCCTCTGCTTTCTCAAGTTTCTTTTTCACAGCAGAATGGTCCAGTTCTCTGTCGTTGACACAAGACAGCGCACGGCGGTAGAATTTGATCGCCTCCTGACGGTCGCCGCACGCCATGGCGATATCTCCGGCGTGCATAAAGATCACGCCGAGCTGATCGAGATCATCTTTATTGGCAGGAACGAGATAGAGGGCTTTGCGGACGGCATCCATCGCCGCTTTGAACTGTCCCTGACGGAACATTGCCCAGGCAAGGCTGTCCTGATAGGCATACTGGTTCGGAGAAAGGTCGAGAGCCTTTTCGATCAGTTTGCGGTTTTCGTCAACCATTTCGTTCAGTTCGACCCCCACGTAACCTATGGCGTTGAGGACTTCCGGATCGACGGCATCCGGCAGCAGTTTTTGCCGCACGTTGCGGTAGAGTTCGACATCGCGTTTTTTCTCCGCATAAATCAGCAGTTGAAGTCCGGCGGAAAGGCGGAGTCCGGGCTTTTTATTTTCCAGCAGCGGAAGAAGTTTATCCACCCGGATCACCGGTTCTCTTTTTTTTGTTTTGCTGTTTTTATAATCATTCAGCAGTTGTGCAAAACGGTTGAATGCTTCCGGATGTTCTTTCTTCAGCGGAGCGATCTGTTTGAAGGCTTCGGCAAATTTTCCCTGTCCTGCAAGCAGAACAAGTTCCATGCTGAGTTCCTGCAACGGTACTTTGCCGTTCCGGTAGGGAATGCGCATACGGCGGAGCCGGTGGGTCGCGGCGTAATCATGCAAATTGAAATAGAAACCCTCCAGACGGAAGAGATGCTCCGGGTCGTTGTCTTCACTCGCTTTGAGGTTTTTCTGAACCGTTTCCCAAGCGGAAGCATACTTTTCGGGTTCAAAGAAGTTCGCCATATAAGCATAACGGGCAATGGGTACGAGCAGCTTCTTGTCGCGAACACGGACAAGATCTTTCAGTGCGGAAAAATCGCCGCAACTGCGCAATGCGATCAGTTTCTGATCGAAGAAGATCAAAGCGGCAGGCTCATTTTCGGGGATATGGTTCAAAATCAGTTCCAGGAGTTCCACATACTCCTGCGGAGTGATCCCTGCGCTGTTATTCCAATGGATGCCCAGCAGAGCCAGCCGGAACAGTTCCGGATGTTTGCGGACAAGTTTCAGCAGCCGCGCTCCGCATTTGATTTGAGTTTCCCGATCGGGCTCACAGCGGTTCAACTCCTGAAAATAGAGTTCCGACGCAGGCTCGATTTCCAGAGCGGCGAGCAGCAGTTCTGTTTTTTCTTTCACATCAGCGGTCTGCAAAGCGGCGAAGAAATTCTCTCTGGCGCGGATTTCCGGCACGGCGGCTTTGGAAAACTCCGCTCCGTTCAGCAGAACTCCGCTGAATAAAAGCAGAACCGATAAGATCATACGCATATATTACCCCCTTACAAGGAAAATGCGCCCATTCCCGGCCGAACGCAAAGCGGACAGTCCAGAAACAGGCGCAACCCATCCGAAAAAAACTTATTTTTTCTTGTGGCGCAGGGCCTTCAACTGTTTTTTCCGTTTGTGTTTGGCGATTTTTTTCCGCCGTTTTTTCTTTAAGCTACCCATTGTTCAAATCCTGTTTTTAGATATCATGATTGATAACAATTAACAATAACATCCATATAATTTAACCCCTTTTTGTGAAAATGCGAAAGGAAAATGAAATTTTTTTCGTATTTTTTTGATTTTTTTTCGATTTTCGCAGTTTTTAAGGGATATAAGCCGCTTTTGTGCCTCTCCGGAAACGTTTGATCGGTATTATTCTGTTTCCGGCAGGATCGCCTTTTGCTGTAAAAGCAGTTGCCGCAGTTCCGGGATCGCCAACTGCTGTATGGTTTTATTCTGAATACAAGCCAGTGCCGCCGCACAGCCTGCGGCCTGACCCATCGCCATACAGGGGGCCTGCACCCGCAAGCCGGAGAGGGAGAGACGGTCGGCGGAAATACAGCGGCCCGCCGCCAGAAAGTTGACCGAACCTTCCGGGATCAGGGCGCGCAGCGGGATCGACGGCACGACACCTTCTGCCAAAGCGGTCTGTTTCAGCCCGGTTTTGGCATCATGCAGATCGACCGGATAAAAGGCATTGCAGATGCCGTCACGGTACCGTTTCCCGGTGATATAATCTTCGACCGTTATGGTGTATTCGCCTTTGATGACCCGGGTTTCGCGGACTCCGCATTCGCCGGAATTCAGATGAAACTCCGCCTTTTCCAGCCCGGGACATTTTTTCAGGAAACGGTACATTCTCAAAACGGACTGTCTGCCGCCGATCTCCATGAGGGTGCGTCCCCGGCTGTCTGCGGCATTTATACCGGTGATATGGTTGCTGTTTCCGCCGTATCCGGTAAAAAATCCGCGGTTGAACTTCTTTGCCCAGCCCATATCTTCCGGCGTGAGTTCGCCCCGTTCCACAGCCTCATTGAAACGTTTTTCAAGCAAATCAAAATCCAGTTTGGTTTCATCAAAGTTGTGGAAATACATACTCAGCGTGCCCGGCTGGGTTTCGGTTCGGGTGACACAGGGCAGTCCCGCCATAAAAGCGACATTGGCGTCGCCGCTACAGTCGATGACCATCCGGGACGAAATGGGTACAAGGCCGTCTTTTTCGCAGAGTTGCATCTGCCATACACCCTGCTCAAAACGGGCGGAGGCGGGCATCGTATGGAAACGGATATCCACACCGGCATTCTGCAATGCTTCATCGGCAAGGGCGGCGAAAACCAGTTTATTCACCTTGACTTGAGGCATATAAGGGAGGGTATTTTCCGGAATGGGGGAATTGGTTTCCCGCCAGGTTGCGGTCAGCAGTTCCCAGCCGATACCGGCGATGATCTGTTTGCCCCATGCGCCGAAAATGCCGGGGTAGTTGATACCGCAAAACGTCATTGTTCCGCCGCAGATGCCGTTTTTTTCCACGAGAAGTGTTTTCATTCCGAGTCTTGCGGCTTGCAGGGCGGCACAAGTTCCTGCCGGACCGGCTCCGAATACGGCAACATCATAAGTTGTACACATTATTTATCTCCAGAATTCCATGATAAAAAACTGATGTTTGGATTAATGTAACGTTACGTTGCTCCAATTTCAAATGCTTTGAAAAAAATTTATCTCCAAATTGTTTCTGGATCGAAACTGTTATCGAGTCCGGCGATCGCCGGAAGATATTTTTCTCTGAAAACGGCAAGATCAAAGAGTGGTTTCCCGCAGATATGATGATTTACCCCCTGTTCGCCGTTTTGAAGCGTCCAGCGGATCAGGAAGAGGTCCTGTTTCTCCGGCTGGGGAAAGGTAAACAGCGTTTTGCAGGTTCCTGCGGGCAGTTCAAAAGGAGCAGAACAGATTTCTCCGGCGGAGAGACTTTCAAGAGTCCATGTTCCGCAGACATCCTCTGCTGAATCATTTACCGCTGTGATGAATTTGCCCATAGCGGGCATTATCAGCACCGGTTTCATGGAACGGCGGACAAAATACCACGCCATTTTCCGGTTGCCGTAATAATCGAGCAGTGCTTCGGAGGGCTGCGGCCAGCAGTCGGCAAGGTTCCAGAGGATGATCCCGGAACACTTCGGTTTGCTCCTGAAATTTTCGATTTGAAATTTTTCGCCTTCCGCCTGAAGGATCTGACTTGCCAGCACAAAATCTTCAATGCTTCCGTCAAACTTGCCGAAAAAGGCTTCGATCTGGGCATAGAGAATACCGATACGGTAGTTGTTTCCCATATCGTAAGGATAGTTGGCGTTGGTCGCATGGAAACACCATTCCGGAGTTTCGTCCGGCAGACGGACTTCGGAGAGGAATTGAGCCAGTGTATGAAGCGGCGGCATCCCGAAAAATCCTGTTTCGCTGATGAACGAGGCTTTGGAGTCGTAATAGTAGGGCGATTGCAGATGGGAACGGTCTCCCCAGATATGCTGTTCCGGCGTCAGAAGCATCGGGTCTCCGGTGCATCGGGCAACCTGGGGGAGAAGTTTCGGATCAAGATAAGGAGAACTTGCCAGATAGATATTGAGCGGATCATGCAAACGGCACACTTCCGGCAGAATTTGCCGTGTCAGCAGATTTTTTTCCGGTTCCGGTTTCCGCTTGGTGACGCAGAACATGAAATCGCACTCATTATCGCCGCAGTACAAAATCACAGACGGATGTTTTCTCAACTGTTTGACGACCCATTCTGCCTCCTCTTTTATCCTGTCGCAGAAGATGGTATCATTGGGATATTGACCGCACGCCATCATGAAGTCCTGCCATACCATGATGCCGCACCGGTCACAGAAGGAATAGAAAGAGTCCGGCTCATAGATCCCTCCGCCCCATACGCGCACCATATTGATACCCAGTTCCTTCATTTCATCAAGAAGCACCGGAAGTTTCTGAACATCGCGGGAGTGGAGAGCATCTGCCGGAACATGATTGACGCCGACGACCCGGATGGGTTTTTCATTGACGTAAAATTGGAAATCCGGTTCCGGCTGCTCCGTGATCAGGTTGGTGTTGTGAAGTCTTACGGTACGGATGCCGAATTCAAAATGGCTTTCAGCAAGGATCTGACCATCTTTTTTCAGAACGGCAGTGACATGATACAGATTGGCTTCGCCGTAATTACGGGGCCACCACAGTTTCGGGTCATCCACATAAAAAGAGAGGGTTCCGTGGAGTGACCAGAGGATCCGTTTGGCAGAGAAAACGGAGTCTCCGCATTGACCATGCAGTTCCAGCATCAATTCCGGCTCTCCGATTTCCGGAGCGGCAACTTTGTATTGATAAATCAGAAATGCCTGCTGATCTTTGATTTCTGCGGTTTGCAGATACTCCTCCTCGAACCGGTAACGGGGAACTTCCACGATCCGGATATCCCGGAAAATGCCGCCGAGAGCCATCCGGGGGGCGATGTCCCAGCCCCATTCGTGGGCGGGACGCCGTATCCAGAGATGTTCCGCGTTGTAGCAGACTGCTCCGGCAATGGCGTTGGCACTCATCGGAAATTTTTCCATTTCCAGATTGGGACTGCGCAAGCGGATGGAAATTCTGTTTTTGCCCTTCACCAACTGCAGCGGGAACTTGTGACCGATAAGAGCATTTTCTGCGCGGCCGATCTCTTTGCCATTCAGATAGATCACGGCGAGGCAGTCGATGCCGTCGGCTTGCAGTTCCAACTCTCTCGGGACACCGTCGTACTGAAATTCCCGGGTGTAACACCATTCATAAAACTCATACTTCCGCAACTGACGGGAGTTTGTGCCGAAAAAGGGATCTTGCACGATCCCCTGCCGGCAGAGAGCATCTTCGATGTTTCCCGGAACGGCGGCGGGCATTTCCAGTTCCGCTTCCGTAATGAACTCTCCGGCGGACACTTCCGGAGTCTGGCGTTTTCCGGTCAAAAACCATTCGCCATTCAACGATAAAGAAAAATTCATACATTGTACCTTCGTATTTTACCACCGCATATAAGCGTAGGGATCATCACGCTCTGTGCGGGTATCTGCATAGGGGGCGTCCGGCCAGTGAGCAGACTGCTGCTGATTGGCACGCAAAATCTGCAAAAGCCACGCTGCCTTGATCCGGGAGAAGACAAGATCCGGGCGTTCTTTTTCGGAGAAGTCTCCGGGGGTTGCCGAATACCAGATCAAACCACCTTTCCCGCAGGGGATATAAGCCAGCACGCCGCTGGGGGAACGCCAGCAATTTTCATCTGCCGATTGGATGACCGCCGTCGAAAGCCGTTTCCTCCAGCGTGTGTCTGCTGTGGAAATTCCGGCGAAAACCGCAGGCAATTTATCCCCGGAGGGCAACGGGTTCAAATGGTTGACCGCCTGACCGACGGTGAAAATATTTCCGCAGGCGGCGGCAAGTTTTTTCCCTTCATCGGCCGTCAATCCGGCGGCGAGGATCATGCCGCCCTCTTCCATGAAGCGTCCGAGGGTGGTTTGGTCTTGCGTAAAGCCGCGTTTCAGTTCCAGGAACTTCACTGGAACTCTTCCTTTTTCAGCCTTCCCGTAGGTATTCAGCAAGTTGACTGCAAGGCGGGTCGCCGCCGGGTCTTTCCCGATACGGTCGGTCAGATCCAGTTCGCAGAAAACCAGTCTGCCCTTTCCCTGCGGAACTTCAAAAAGCGGCGTGTAACGGAGATCAAATCCGGTATCCAGCAGAGGACGGAAAGGCAGATTGTGGGGTTTTTCCACGATCACAGAAGCAACGACTCCCTCCTGCGAACAACGCCATACCGCCTTGCGCTGGGAGGCAGAGAGACTTTTTGCGGGCGGTTCCGGCGGACAGCGGCTGGTCGCTCCCCGCCAATCCCGTAAATCGGTATCGGTGATATTCTGAAATGCGGGGTGTGACGGTATCCGCCGCCAAACCGTCCGGACTCCGGGCGAAAGGGTGCGGAGGGCGTAGAATTTTTCCAACGCTTTGCTTCCCTGTTCCAGCAGCAGTACATCGGTACCGTTTTTCAGGGCTTCCGGGATGAGTTTTTGCCAGAGGGGAGAACTTTTTTCAAGTTTATCCAGTGCGCCGCTGCCGAGGAGCAGCAAAGAGACATCACTGCCTGAAAATTCATCATTCCCGGAGATTGCCTGAATTCTGATCCCCAATTTCGCCAGTGCCGCAGAACTCTTTCCTGCCGGGTCGAAGATCCGCCATGTGGAAGGATCGGCTGTAACAGCAGGAGTGCTGCGCGGGAAGAACTGCATTGCGAAAGGTTCCGTTTTGATGTACTCTTTGTTGTTTTTGACCTGAATGGAGAGTTCCGCATCCATTCTTCCGGCAAGTTCAGGCACTTTGAAGGAGAAGGGGAAACGGGTCTGTTCTGCGGGGGGGACGGTCACAGAACCGCTTCCGGAAGCAAGAACGGTACCGGCGGAAGTAAGCTGCCACTTCAGTTCAAAGCGTTCCTTTTTCCGGGAATCATTGATGATAACGATGCTTTTATGGACTGTTTCTCCGGTGTAGAAGCCATGTTCCCGGGTGTACCATTTGTCGGCAGGGCCGCCGATAAAAGCGAATTTCGGAGCGATCAGATGTTTGATCAGCGGGGCACGTCCGGTCGGCTCGATCAGTTCCAATTCTTCGGTACGTCCCAGATCGTACAGCATCCGGAGTTCGCCGCCGGAACCGCCGCTGTAATGCCAATACCGGATAGCACGACCGGGGCGTTGGAGATTTTTCCAATCGACCGGAAGTTCGACGGGGGCGGGTTCTTCCGGCCAGATATTGCCGGGGGTGCGTTTGATAAGACGCCGCCATGAATTTTCCCAGACATTGATCCCGCCGGAGATCCCCCAGGCGCGCCAGTGGGGAAGGACGATTTTCAAACTTTCCTGCGTACACTCTTCGATGATTTCAGGGACGAGTTTCCAGGTGTAATAGTAACTCCAGAGCCATTCTCCCCGCTTGAAGGTCGCGGGGATGAAATCCACATACAGCGGGTCTTCCAGATGATAGGCGCGTTCCCCCAGCAGAATGGCTCCATATTCCGTGAACAATGGCTCCGATTTCCACCATCTCTGCGGGTCACGCAGCTGGAAATCGCCGGGATAAGGGTGCGCATGTTCTGCCATAAACAGCGGTTTGATGCCCTCTTTTGCCCAGTATTTGAGCCATTCGCGTATATCCTGCATTTCCGGCCAGCCCAGATAATTGTTCAAATTGTAGACATCGCCGGTTTTACCGCAGGCGTGGTTGTAGACGGGGCGGGTAGGGTCGAGTTTCCTCACGACGTTGTTGCTGCCGGTCATCACATCTTCCCGGAGCTGTTCGCCGGATTTGGGGTCGAAATTCTTTTTACCGGTCAGAAACCACGGAGCCTGATCCTGATTGTAGCAATTCATATTCATATTCATCCGCCACATGACCAGAGAGGGATGATTGATCGTTTCCATGACCGTATGCTTGGCAATATCGACCCAGGGATCGTAAAACTCTCTGTCGAAGAAACGTCTCCATGCCATCTGGGTATTCAGAGGCGTGACGGCGCAGAGGATGCCGATTTTGTCGCAAGCCTCAAGGAAACCGGTGATACAGTCGATCTGGGTCGGGGCATGGTTGGCGCGCAGATAGACGAAGTTGTATCCGGCTCCTTTCACCTGACGGATAAAGCCGTTGACTGCCGCTCTGGTATCATAATTTCCGTCATCGCCCCAATAACTGCAAGGCATGAGGTTGATTTTGACTCCGTTCAAATAGAAATACCGCCCCCGTATCTCAAATTGGCGGAAACCGAATTGTTCCGGCTGCGTTTCGTCGATTTTTCCGTCGTCATTCTCAAGACTCCAGACCATTTCGTAGAGGAACGGGGTATCCGGCTCCCAGAGTTTTGCATTTTTCCATGGAACGGAAATGTTGATTTTCTTTTCGCCGGGGGCAGAGGTGCCATTGATCGTTTTTACTGTTTTTCCGGTTGTCTTTTCCCGGATCTCACAGCGGTAACGGAGTGCTGTTCTGCCGGATCTTTTCAGCGGGATCTCCACTTGCAGTTTTTTCCCGCCGACAACAAAGGTGCGGATGACCGGCTTTCCGAGAGAGGCGGCGGATTTTTCCTGTCCATGCAGATAGACATCCCCCATGATCCCGCAGTCGATGGGTTTGACGGTACTCATTTTTTCCGGAGGGCGGTAGAAGCCGGGGACGGCATCCCAGCGGTCTCTGGCATGGACCATGATGGCGATTTCATTGCTTTCGCCCGGTTTCAGGAAGGAGGTGACATCAATGCGTCCTCCGAGGAAACCGCATTTCCCGGCACGCTGACCGTTGATGAAAAGGACGGCATCGGTGGAGACCCGTTTCAACTCAACGACGGCATTTTTGTTTTCCCAGTTTTGCGGAAGATCAAATTTCCTCCGATACCAGGCGACTCTGGTATCTTTGAAGTTATCTTTCATCGGGTCTGCCGGATGAAAGAAATTCAAATCTCCGGTCTGTACGCCGCCGGGGACTGCGGCATATCCCCAGTTTTCTTCCGGCGGGGGCAGACCGTCAGCGGGTTCGACCCGCGGCATGAATACCCGGATATTGTCGAACCAGAGTTTGCCGTTGATTTTTCCTGTTTCACCGCAGGGGATCACCAGATCGAGTTCGCGGGTGTGTTCCGGCAGAAACATCCGTGCTTCTGCGGTGTGCCATTTCCCGTCATTGACAAAGCCGCGCACCGGGATCGTGTACCGTTTGGGCTGTTTGGCATCACGGAGAATGATGTTGAACTTTTTCCCCTCAAGTTGGGCTTTTACATCAAATTTCAGATTGATCCATTCCCGGACGGGCAGATTTTTGATTTTGTAAATGAGCCACGTGGCATTTTGTGACTGAAAGCAGATGCTGCCCTTGCCCTGTGTTTTTTCGGCCTTGTCGATGTAAGGCTGAAACGTCTGTGGTTTGAAGGACCATTTTGAAACGTCTGAACTCTTTTCCGCGGTGTCACGGTAGTAGATCCGCTCTGAAATCACCGGTTTCCAGCGGTTTTCGGTACGGAATTCCCACAGACCGTTCAAACACACTTTTTCTCTTGCAGCAGAAGAGATTTTCCACGCCTTGTCCCATGACCATTCGACCGAGGCTCCCTGCGGCAGGATTTTGGTTTCTGCCGCAACATAGGTCATTATTCCTGAAGCAAGACACAAAGCTGCCATATATTTCATTTGTAAGTCTCCTTTGGGGCATCAACGGTAATCGGAATTGCGCATTTTACCGTTGTAGGTCCACATATTGTTATCCCAGCCACGGCTGAGCAGAATGTTATCATAGAGCCATTTCTGGGCACCACGGTTGACTGCGTGCATGGTATAGCCGTCTCCGGTCAATCCGCCAGCGGTCAATGTTTGTGCGCTGCCGTCAACAGTTACGAGGTTCAAGCCGTAACCGCCATTATGATACGGAAATGCGGCAGAGTCACCGTTGCCGTATTTATTCATTACGCGGCTGAGGGGATTGACTTCGCCGCTGCTGATGCCAGATGCTTCTGTACACATGATCATTTTGCTGTTTGTCACTTTGGTAAGTTTCAAACCGGAACGGCAACCCGTAGTACTGGTGCGGCTCCAACCGAAGCCGAGTTCGCAAACATTGATGGCATAAGAAACATAGTCCCAATTTGCCCATTCTGCATGAGATGAGTCAATATCGAGACTGTCTCCGGGAACTTTGCCGGTACTCCAGATGTTGGCAGCGGCACTCAAGGAACCTTTACAATAACTGCCCACGGTCGCGCAGTAGACGGTTTTGGATGTGAAATATCCCCCCTGCATACAAACCTGATGCCACCAGCCGTAATCCGTTTCTGCGAGGGGAAAGTAGTCCTCATTGTCGCCCATGTACATGTGAAGTCCCTGACCGACCTGCTTCAAATTGCTGATACAGTTGATGGTACGGGATTTGTCACGCGCCTTGTTCAAGGCGGGCAGCAGCATGGCGGCAAGAATGGCGATGATGGCGATAACGACGAGAAGCTCGATCAGCGTGAACGCTGATCGAATGAAGCACGGCTCCGCCGTGTGAAGCGCAGCGTTGCTGCATGAAGCGTTTGCCTGCGGCAAACATGAAGCACTTGCTTTGCAAGTATGATGCGGTGTATTTTTGTGA
>JAFTUS010000173.1 GCA_017466125.1 Lentisphaeria bacterium
CAATTCTGCACTTGCACCGTCGATGACCACATCGCCTTTACTCTGCCAGTAATTGTTGACTTCCAGATGTGCCCCGTCGGTGATTTCCAAAGTTGAACCGAGCCTGTTGTAAAGCTGTCCCAGAGAAACATCAGTATCTTTACCGGTAATGACCGCATTGTATTCGTTTTCTCTGCCCTCTTTACCGACATACAGGGTTCCGATGGAAGTTTCGCCCTTGAGAGTCAGAGTGGTATCAGCGGCATTTTCAGCGTCAAAACCGACAGAAACAACACCGTTGACTTTTGTATTGTCCAGGGAGCTGTCTGCTGCAATGGCAGTTGTGCCGTTGAGTGTGCTGTTAGAGACTTCCTGATCAGCGATGGAGATATTTTCACCGGTGATGGTTGCATTTTCGATGGTTCCGTCGAGAGTACCGTCGATGGTCACACCGTCGGCGGTAGCAGTACCGGCTGCAATCACAACACTCTCGGTGTCGGCATTACCGATGATACCGGTCAGAGTTTCATTGCTGTTGTTGGCAATGTTGATGGTTGTTGCTGCAAGTTCAACATTGGCATGACCGTCATTCTGAAGAACGATCTTTTCTGCTTCAATTTTGGCTGCTTTTTCGTTACCTTCCGCATCATAGCCGCCGTTGAGAACTGCTTCAGCAACCAGATTGCCTTGTTCATCAACGATGTTTTCCCCTTTGTTGGTAAGAGTAGCAGTTCCTGTTGCTTCGATAGAACCGGTAACAGCAAGATTTTTGCTGTTTTCGAGTTCGATATCTTGTCCGATGACCTTAGCACTGATTTCGCTTTCTTCTCTGACATCGGAAGCGGTACCGGTTGTGATTTTGTTTGCGGCGATAAGAGCTTGATCAGTTGCAGCGGAGCTGTTGCTCAAATCGAGTTCGCCATTTTCGGGAACGAATGCTTTGATTGCAACAATGTCGCCATCCTGAATGGCTGCTTCATAAATATCACCGTTGGAGGTAACGAATTCGACATTCTTCAGGAGAGCTTCCTGAGCATTGCTGCCGGTGAGATCAATGATTTTGCTTCCGCTCTGGAAACCGTCAAGGATGTTGACAACGATTTTTCCGGTCAAATTCAGAGAAGAAGCCTCAATCAAAGCGGAACTGTCAATGGTAAGTGTTCCGGCAATCGCCATAGTATTTGCCTTTAACACAGAGTTACCCTTGGCAGTAACGTTAGCATTAATTTGCATGGTGTCAGCGATGATGCTGGAATCAGTAATACTGGGTGCTTTTGTTAAAAAACCAGCCTTGGGGATAATAACCGTGGAGCCAGTACCAAAAGTAATACTGGACTTAGTCAACTCTACATTACCAATCTGGTTATAGGAACCACCAGAGGAATCCGAGATACCACCGGCAAGCGGGATACCGGCAACGGTAATTTCAGAATTGGTAATAACTGTTTTATAGAAGGCGGATGCCGTGGTTGCAAAAGCACCTTCAACTTTCATCGTTGAATCACTCATGGAAAATGCTCCCTGAGCATCAAAATCACCCACAGTAATATCTGCATTGACTGCAGTCATTTTGCCATCGTAGCGCACCTGAACATCAATTGTATCGTAAGAAGAGGTTGCACCAAAGTTCAAAACAGCCTTTTCCGCAGCCCCAGCCTCGCCAACAACTAACGTACCACCTTCTTTAATATGAGAATAACTTGGCTTGCCTGAAGGACGCGTGGTCAACATAGTCGAACCAGCCTTAAGGAAGAGATCATAGGTAACATCCAACTTATTTCCGCCATAACGGGCGGTTGCACCGTCAGTCACGGTTACATTCAGATTTTTGTAGTTTTTATGTTCATTTACAATATCACCAACACCATCCTCAATGATTATTGTCGAGTTTTTCGCATTGGCAATAGCATAGTTATAAGCCGAAGAATAGGTCGCAAAGCGGGTTGTACCCCAGCCCTCGGTAGAAGCGTTGTAATCTGCACTGACGTAAATTTCGGATTCAGTGGCAAGGGTCGTTGCACTGTCAGAAAGGCTGTTCATAAATTCGCCATTGATGTTCAGCAGCGTATTGCCATTGCTTCCGGCAACATAACCGACCGTATCGGCGGCACCGACATACAGCGTGTTGGAACCGGCAGGGGCATCCGCAGCACTCACAAACAATTTTCCTTCAGAAAGACCGGTATTGTTCAGATAGCCGATCACGGCACCCTGAGCATCCGCAGCAAGTCCGGTTTCGTTGATTACGACTTCTCCGTCAGCCGTCGGCATCGCAGTACCGTTAAAATCAACTGCAACAACTTCAGAAACCGCAGTTTCGCTTCCGGCAACGCCGTTGTTGATCACAACGTAGCTGTCATATTTGCCGCTGGCGACCTTCACCACTACCGCGTTGGCGTCAACTCCGGCAATTTTAGAAACAGCTTCGTCCAAGCTGGAAAAAGCACTTTCACCGTAAAGGCTCACTTCACCATTGATGGTGAATACCTGCTCGCCCGACTGAAGATCGGTCTCTTCCGTCACAAAAATCGTCTTGTACATACTCATAAGAACACCTTTCCTTTCTCTTTAAAATGTCTTATTCGTTATTTTATTTGAAGTTCTCTGAAAAAACCCCGTTTCAAGACAGCAACAAACCCGACAGAATGTTCCAAAACAATCCGTCAGGTTCATCCGGGTCACTCCCCGGGGGCTTTTCAGAAAACTTCCGCTTCTCATAGACGCAATACACATGGACGCTTCCTCAGCACCATGCACCTTACCTTACTTATATAACGCTCAAAACGCACCGCCGTTTCAACAACCGCACCGCGTACTCGATTCACTACCGTAATACTTATTTCAGATAAACGATGCTCCCACTCCAACGCAATCCGCCAAAGCAATTCACCGCCGGAAACAAAAAATCCAGGGCCTCCATACACAGGAACCCCGGATACATGAAACTCAAAACCATCACAAGAAGGCAAAATACCAGGCAGGGAAAGCACAATATCTGTACTCCCAACACAGCAGATGTCAAACCGCTTTACCATAGTTTTTACCTCTCGTTTATAGTCAAATCACAAGGAAACAATAATGTAACCTGAAGATAAATTAGCACGAATTCCAACAAAATCAAGCCCTTTTTTAAAAAAAATCGCATTTTTTGCGGGCGGGTAGCACCCGCGGGCAGCCTGTCGGCAGTACGGGGGACTTTGGCTGCGACTGGCGAATAGGCCCTATAAGCCCTATAAGCCTTATAAGCCAAGAGCCTCTTGGTGCGGCGAGCAGAGGTGTTTGGTGTCGGCGTTTGGCGCAGATAGCGGCGTGGGTACCTGTCGGTAGTACGGGGGACTTTGGCTGCTCCCGGGGGAGTCCAGAGGGGTGCGCCCCGCCCCCTCTGGTGACGGCAGCAACGTCGCCGTCATTACTTGCCCGCGGGTGCTACCCGCCCGCTTTTTTGGTAATTCTCTTTGCAAAGCCTTGAAAAATTCTTTTTCTGTGCTATATTTACAGGAAACGTGTAACAATTTTATTTTAAATATGTCTTATGAGTGAAGTAGTACAACGCAGCGGCATCGACTGCTTGAAAGAACTGATCAAACAGTTGCGCCTTGCCCCCGACTGGGAGGGCATCGTCGATGCAAAAACAGAACAGCAATATGATACCAATTCCATAAATACCCTCGTCCAAATCGGCGAAAAAATGGATTATCAACCCGAAATACGGCAACTGGATTCCCTCGCCGATTTCAACGGTCCCGCTATCGTTCTGCTCAAAAATAACCACTACGTCTGCGCCGTCAACTGCCTCCAACTCGCTTCCGATAAAATCGGCCTCTTCAACCCGAGAGGACAGAACGGCCCCCAAACCGTTACTCTCCCGACAGAACAATTCAAGCAAATCACCGAAGGCAAATGCGTCATCTTTCATAACCTCCGCGATTTCGACGCCATCCGCCACTCCTCCGTGTTCGCCATCGCAACCATCGCAAATCATCACAGAATACCCCTCAGCCCACGGAGAGTTATGCACGATTATGCCGTCGCAACCGATGAACTCTCACCAAGACAATTCATCCGCATCGGCGCAGATAACCAACTCAAAATCGCCCAAACCAAACTCAAATGGAACAACTTCGCAGGAATGGGCAAAGCATGGCCGTGCGCCGCAATCAAGAAAAATGGCAAGTTCGTCATCCTCTGTGGTTACAGAGATACCGACGACGGCGGACAACTCGCCGTACTCGACCCCGAAACCCCTCCGCCCCCCGGCGAACGCTTCAACCTCTGGAATAAACAGCAGTTTGAAGAAATATGCTCCAATAACGGTTTCCTCATCAAACGGACATACAAGATCCTCGATGAAGAACGTCCCTTCGGTCTGCTCTGGTTCGTACCCGAATTCATCAAACTTAAAAACGTATTCGGCCATATCGCTTTCGCCGTGCTGATGATCAATGTCGTCGCCCTCGTTATGCCGCTCTTCTTCCAGATCGTCGTCGATAAAGTCCTCGTCAACCAGAGTTACAATACCCTCAACGTTATCGTGTGCGCCATCTTCGGCGTTCTCGTTTTCAACGCCGTCATGGAGTATCTGCGCGGATATCTGCTCCTCTTCGGCACAAACAAAATCGATATTTCCACCGCAACAAAAGTATTCGATAAACTTATGATGCTGCCGATCGACTTCTTCGACCGCGTGCCATCCGGCGTTCTGCTCAAACACATGCAGCAAACCGAAAAAATACGCGGCTTCCTCTCCGGCAGCCTCTTCTTTACCGTACTTGAACTGACCAGTCTGCTCGTCTTTATCCCCTTTCTGCTCCTTTACAGCGTGAAACTGACCTTCGTCGTACTCGGCTTCTCGTTCGCCATGGCATGCGTCATCGGAACCCTCATCAAACCTTTCCAGCGCAGACTCCAGGAACTCTATCAGGCCGAAGGAAAAAGACAAAGCATGCTCGTCGAATCCATTCAGGGTATGCGCACCGTCAAGTCTCTCTCCCTCGAACCCGTACAGAAAGAAGCATGGGCAAATTCAACCGCTTTCGCCGTCAATGCCTATTTCCGCGTCGGAAAAATCTCCGTCACCGCAAAAACATTGAGCCAACTGCTCGAAATGAGCATGAACGTCTGCGTGATATGGCTCGGCGCACTCTCCGTCTTCGACGGAACCATGTCCGTCGGCGCATTGATCGCTTTCCAGATGATTTCAGGCAGAGTCACCGGCCCCCTGGTCAAACTCGTCTCCCTCGTACACGAATATCAGCAGATCGCCATCAGCGTGCAAATGCTCGGCAATGTGATGAATACCGCCCCGGAACCCGGCGGCGGAGGCGTCCGCAACCCCTTCAAAGGCGAAATCGAATTTGAACACGTCAACTTCCGCTACACCGTCGATGGCCCGATCGTTCTGCGCGACCTCTCGTTCGTACTCCGACCCGGGCAGGTCGTCGGCATCGTCGGACGGTCAGGGTCAGGCAAAACCACCCTCACAAAACTCCTTCAGGGACTCTACCCCGTTATGTCAGGACTTATCAAAATCGACGGGATCGATATCCGCGAAATCGATAAAGTACACCTCCGGAACAGCATCGGCGTCGTCCTTCAGGAAAATTATTTCTTCTCCGGTACCGTCCGCGAAAACCTCTCGCTCACGAAACGGAACGCCTCCCTCGACGAAATTATCGCCGTTACAAAACTCGCAGGCGCAGACGACTTCGTGCAGAACCTCCCCAAAGGATATGATACCATGCTCGAAGAAAACGCCTCCAACCTCTCCGGCGGACAGAAACAACGGCTCGCTATCGCACGCGCTCTGCTCACAAACCCCAGAATTCTCATCTTCGATGAGGCAACAAGCGCACTCGACCCCGAAAGCGAAAACGTCATTCAGGAAAATCTCGCCCAAATCGCTCACGGAAGAACCGTACTCATCATCAGCCACAGACTTTCAATCGTCTCCGGCGCAGATATGACCATCGTTCTGGATAAAGGCGAACTCTCCGACTTCGCCCCGCATAAAGAGCTCCTCTCAAGACCCGGCGTCTACAAAGACTTCTGGTATCAGCAAATGGAAAGGAATATCAACCGATGAAAGAAAAACTCAATCGTCAGGCGGTCGATTTCCAACCCGATGCCGTCGAAATCGCCATGAGACCGCTCCCCCTGCCCGCAAGACTCGGTATCGCTTTCGGAGCAACCGTTTTCTTCACCGCCCTCATCGCAAGCTACTTCTGCAAAGTAGACGTGATCGTGGAAGGTTCCGGCAAACTCGTCTCCCTCGACCAGAATATCGTGATGAAACCGCTCGACCGTTCCATCATCAAATCCATCGACGTCAAAGTCGGGCAGGTCGTCAAAAAAGGTCAGCTCCTTATCAGTTTCGACCCCTCCATCAACAAAACAGAAGAAGAACGCCTCCGCAGCGAACTCAACAGCATCGAAGCACAATATCAACGCTGGCTCGCCGAATTCTCCAATAAAAAATATACCACCCCAGCAACCCCCGCAAGAGATCAGGTGTGGCAGCTGGCAATCTTCCGGCAGCGGCAAAACTATTATAAGGAAAAAATACGCTATTTCAACGAATCCATCAAGCGCATCGACGCCAATATCAAAAGCACAAACGATACCATCGCAAAACAAAAAGAACGCTTCCAGTCCATGGAAGAAATCGAAAAAATGTATGAAGGCCTCCTCAAAGGAAATGCCACCAGCAGAAAAGAACTGCTGGAATTACGCATGAGCCGCATGCAGCTCGAATCCGATATCGTAAAACTTAAAAACTCCATCCGCGAAGCCGAACATGAAAAACAATCCACCATCGCTTCAAGAGAAACTTTCGTCATGGAGTGGAAAAAAGATATTTCCGAACAACTCGTCGCCGCTGAACAATCCCGCATATCCATCCGGAAAGCTCTCGATAAAGTGTTGCAGCTCAACGAATATATCGAACTGCGCGCACCGTGCGAAGCCATCGTACACGAAATCGCTTCATTCCCCGTAGGCTCCGCCGTACGCGAGGCAGAAGCCCTCATCACCCTCGTACCCATCGACTGCGAAATCGAACTCGAAGCCGAAATCCCCGCAAAAGATATCGGCAGAGTCAAAGTAGGTGACTCCGTCAGAGTCAAACTCAACGCATTCCCGTTCCAGAAACACGGCACACTCAACGGCAAAATACGGAACATCTCCGAAGATACCTTCCAGAAAGATAATGTCAAACAGGAAAATGAAAAAATCGCCGTCGGTGCATACTATCGCGCCCGTATCCCCCTGAGCGGAAAACTGCGGAACATCCACTCCAATTTCCGCCTGATCCCCGGCATGGAAGCTCAGGCCGAAATCAAAGTGGGCGTGCGCAGAGTCATCGAATATATCATCCATCCGCTCATAAAATCACTCGATGAGGCTATCAGAGAACCGTAAAAACTTGTAATTTTTAAAAAGTGGATTATATTACCTCTGAATATTTATATAAAACCAAAACATAAAAACAAAGGAAAGTACAGTTATTATGAAAATGTCTAATTGTTACATCATCGCCGCCGCCGCTCTCCTGATCGTTGCCGCCGGATGCAAATCATTTGAAGAGTATCAGCAGGAACGTATCAGCAAAGCTGTCGCACACTTTGAACGCGCCAATTACACCAATATTCCCGACGGGAAAGTCCTGTCGCTCGATGAGTGTTTCCAAATGGCCCTCAAAAACAACCTCGATCTGAAAGTCTTCGGGCTGGAAGAACAGGTCGCAAAAGAGATGAAAACAAGCGAGATCCTCGGCATGCTCCCCGAACTCAATATCTCCAATAATTACGCCGAAAGAAACAATACCCCCGCCTCAAGCAGCCGTCAGATCCACGGTGAAGGCCCCGGTACTTATTCCTATTCGCAAAGTCAGGATCGCGGCGTAAATTACCTCAATATCGATCTGGCTCTGAGCGTTCTCGACTTCGGTCTTGCGTTCTTCAACACCCAGCAGGCAAACGACAGACTCCTTCTGCGTCAGCAGCGCACCCGCCGCGCCGAACAAAATCTGGTGCTCGATACCGTGCGGGTGTACTTCCAGGTCGCCGCTGCACAGCGCGCCGTCACAATTACCTCTGAACTGCTGAAAAATTGCAAAAACCGCTACGAACTGATCAATAAACTCGGCGATGACGGCAAAATCACCCCCTTCCGCGCATTCGATGAAGTAAAACGCTTCGTGGATATGGAAAAACGTCTCACCAATTACATCCGCAGTTACGAAAACAGCTGCGTGGAACTCCGTTCCCTGCTCGGACTCTACCCCAATTCCGCAATCAAAGTCGATGACTCCGTACTGGACAAAGTGCCCGAATTCACCTTCCCGCAAATGGAAATCATGGAGCAGATCGCTCTGATGAAACGTCCCGAACTCTACGAAATCGATATGCAGAAGCATATCAACGTTCTCGAATGCCGCAAAACCATCGTTACCATGTTCCCCAACGTGCGGATCTTCATGGACTTCACCAACAGCAACAACAGTTTTCTCTACCATAACTCCTGGTGGGAACTCGGCGTGCGCGCAGCATACAATCTGCTGAAACTTCCCCAGCAGATCGCCCGCTATCAGGCATACAGCGCACAGGTGGATGCCGAAGAGTACCGCAGTTACGCTCAGGCGATCGCCGTCATGGCACAAGTCCGGATGGCGCACGCCAATCTCACCGCAACCAGAGAACGGCTCGATATCGACACCAAAGTGAACTCCGCCTATCGGAAAAATCTTGAAAAAGCAGAACGCAGCAAAAAAATCTCCAGCGAACTTTCACAACTGGAACTCGACCACATGAAACTGACCACCGCCGAAACGGAAATCGAAAAAAATCTCACCCTCGGCAACTACTACGTCGCCTACTACCGCGTTCTGAATACCCTGGGAATCGAAAATCTGCACAAAGCAACCGTGGACGAACTCAAAAAAACATTGGATGATGAACGCGTCCGGGCCGCTGAAGAATTGAAAAAAGCCAAAGCCGAATTTGAAGCCGCCGAAAAAGCAAAAAAAGAAAAATGCAAAGCACCTGAAACAAAGAAGGCTCCCGAAAAACAGCCTGTTAAAGTTGAAGCTGAAACGAAAAAAAATGAGGAAAAACCCGTTGCCAAAAATCATCCCGCAATTCCCAAAACAGCAACCGAATTGCCCGCCAAAAAAGCAAAATAAAGGAGAGATACGATGAAAGCTGATGAAATGAAAATTTTCCGGCTGGAGGATCGTATTCTTTTTGAAGCTGCCGCTGCGGCAGAAGTCGTAGATGCAGTGCAGAATGATCCCGGTGTCAACAACACCGCCGATGCCGAAGATAAGAAGAGTAACGAAATCGAAGCGGTACTGAATGCCCCTGTCGAAAACGGCAACAACACCGCCGGTACGGTTGTCGATCCGGCTGACACCGCTGATATTGATGCGCAGCTCAACGCCTTGATAGAAGGCGTGATCCCGCAGGAAACTCAAAATGATCCCGTTGCCGTACAACTGCACGATAGCGGCTTGACTGTTTCCACCGGGAAAGAACTTGTCGTTATTGATGATTCCGTAAAAGATATTGATTCGATCCTGGCTGAACTTTCTCCCGATCAGGATATTCTCATCCTCGAAAAAGACAACGGCCTTGACGAATTGAATGACTATCTGGATTCACAGGATACTGTTTATTCCGCGATCCACTTCGTCACACACGGAAGTAAGGGCGAAATCTCCATCAACGGCGACTTTATCAGCAGTGAAAACTTCGACAGCTCAGAGTGGAGCAAAATCGGGGAACACCTGACCGCTGACGGCGACCTTCTCTTCTACGGTTGCGAAATCGCCGAAAGTGAAGACGGACAAACCCTGCTCGAACAAATCTCTGCGGCAAGCGATGCCGATGTCGCCGCCAGCATTGACCGGACCGGACTTTCCGGCAACTGGGATCTGGAATATACCACTGCCAATATCGATACTGCTGTTTTGACAGTCGATGATTATTCCGGCGACCTCACCGAAAAATCAGTCAGTACCTATACAGAACTCTTTGATGCCCTGAATGAAGCCGCGACCAACGGCGGAGAATACACCATCACCATCAACAACAATATTGATTTTAGCGGGCAAGATGAGATTTTGCTAAACTTCGACAAAGCAACCAATCTGACAATAAAAAGTGATGGAAAAGTTATTACCGGAACCGATGGCTTCGGCATTTTTTCCTTTATCAATATCAATACAGATTCTGCTGTTTCCGTTTCCGTTTCCATTGAAAATATCGTTTTCACTGATGGCGGCTCCGCAACAGCGGATTTGGACGAAACAGCTCTTTACGCCATGGATATCGATCTGCTTCTGAAGGATTCGACCTTCCGCAACTTCGACAATGGAGCAGTGTACGCCGTCAGTCTGGATCCCGCCGTGGAATCCCTCTCTGTTGTCTCCTCGAAGTTTCTCAACAACCGTACCAGCGGTGACGGCGGTGCAATCAATACAGTTTCGATTGATTTGGCAATCTCCTCGAACTCCTACTTTTCCGGCAACTCCGCGGCTTACGGCGGTGCAGTCAGTCTTGAGGCAGGTTCAGCCACAATCACCAACACCACGTTTTACAACAATAATGCAGAGAACGGTGGTGCAGTCTACATGAAAACGGGAACTCTCGATATTTCCAACAGCACTTTTTACCAAAACAGTGCGAAGGACGATGGCGGAGCGATTTCTATGTTTGATGAATATGCAGGATACTCCAGTATTACCGACACAACTTTTGCCGCTAATACAGCGGGAGGAGACGGCGGCGCGATCTATAACAACAAAGGTACTCTTACTATTTGCAACTCACTGCTCATCGGAGAAGGAGGATCCGTTCTCTATCAGGATTCCAATGGGAAAACGACTGTCTCCTATTCTCTCATAACCTCAGCGAAAGCCGCAGACGACGGCGTTCTTACCATAGAAACGACGACTTCCGAAGTCAATGCCGCTTTTACAGAGCAAGAAGTATTCGGCGACAATACGTATGATACTGTCAATCATACCATCACTCCGGACGCGTTCCACAAAGCTGCCTGGTGCGGTACTGACACTACCAACGCCAAAGATCAGCTCGGTCACGACCGCAACAGTATCAACGATACCCTCGACACCACAGACAAGTTTACCGTAGGGGCAGTCACTGCTCAAGCAGGTATTCTGGTGACCCAGAATGATGCGACGGTCACCTATACCGGCGAAATCATTACGCCGAACAAAAATAATGTAACCATAAAATATGCCGATGGCACCGACATCACCAAGCGCCTGGAATCCATTGGCGCCCCAGCGTCTTCTCCCTCCGAAATACGGAATGTTGGTGATTATGTGATCACTCCGTCTGAGGCTGTTATTACAGGACTTACAGCGACAAACGCCATTGTAAAGTATACGTCGGGTAAATTGACGGTGAAGAAAGCGACTCTCGTTATTACAGTTGCGGACCAGGCGGATGTCACTTATGGTACTGGCGTTTCGCCGACATACTCTTCAAACGGATTGA
This sequence comes from Lentisphaeria bacterium, assembly GCA_017466125.1. Lineage (GTDB taxonomy): Bacteria > Verrucomicrobiota > Lentisphaeria > Victivallales > Victivallaceae > Victivallis. The sequence goes on from JAFTUS010000173.1 coordinate 11,499, forward strand.
TGGCGAATGATACGATCACAGGAGAACTCGCTATCAGCGGCGAAAAATCCACTTCCGGAAACTGGATCGTCGGAACTCATGACATCACTCAGGGAACACTGGCGGTCGATGACGGCAACGGCGGCAACAACTACCTTGTATCCTTCGTCGGCGACAGCTTCAACGTTGAAAAACTCGGTGTTACCGTTGGCGGGATCACCGCTGATAATCGGGTTTATGACGGAACTAAAGACGTTCAGCTTAACACCACGGGCGCAACCTTCACGACGATGGTTGCCGGAGATATTCTGAACGTCACCACCACCGGTACGATGGCGGACAAAAACGCCGGAGACAACAAGAGTGTCGAACTCGGCACATTGGTTCTCGGCGGGGCGGATGCGAACAACTACAGCATCAATACGGACAGCCAGACCACCACGACCGTGAATATCGCCAAGGCCAATCTCACCATCACGGTCGATGATCAGGCCGATATCACCTATGGTACTGCGGTTGCTCCGACCTATACGTCCACCGTA
>JAFTUS010000174.1 GCA_017466125.1 Lentisphaeria bacterium
GCAGCGTCGATATTGCCTCGCATGAGGCAATACCACTCGCCGGGAGCGATGCCTCGAAAAAAGAGCGTAGCGTATTTTATCGGGGCGTTGAGCGGACGAAGCATTCCGAAGCCCCTGTAAAAATCAGTCAACGTTTAGTACACAGCCAAATATTTACGGATAATACCTTGAAATTCGTGTTGTTGCGTAAGAAAATCAACTGCTTTTATGCTGTTCCCGGTATTTGCGGGGCGATATGCCTGTGATGCGGCGGAAGGCACGGCTGAAGCCGAATTGATCCAGATATCCACATTCTGCGGCAATTTTTGCAATGGGGTCTGCGGTGTAGAGCAGTTGGGTGACTGCGTGTTGGATACGGATGCTTTCAATAAAATGCGATGGCGTGACTTTGCCGCCGAAGTTTTTGTTGAACAATCGGCGGAGGGTCGTTGAGGACAGCGAAAAATGTTCCGCCAGTGTATTGACATCCAGATCGTCCCGGAAATTTTTTCTTACATGATCGCATATTTCTGCAAACAGAGCCGGATTTTCCTCCTGTTTCTCTGTTTCCGAAAGACAGCCCGCCATTTCGGTCAGGACCCCGGCAAGCGTAAAAACCGCTTCGGCTTCTGATATTTCATCGGGTCTCTGATAGGCGCGGATGACTTTCAGAACACGGGCAAACCAACTCTCTTTGAATGGAATGATACGATTTTTCAGCGCAGCGATGTTTTGCTGAGCCTCAAGTTGCGGCAGAGAGAATGTCACAAGCAGAAATTCCGGCGGCTGACAACTTTCGCTGTGCGGCAGATTTGCGTGAACCTGATAGGGCAGGATCAACAGCGCGCTGCCCGGTCTCAACTCCAGAAAATGCCCGTCAAGACAGGTGATGTTGACGCCGCTCAGCGGGATCTTCAATACATAACGGGAGTGGTATTTCTGCCCTTCACGGGACAGATCATGTGTCGTGATCCACGAAATCACATCCGCCGGAACGATCATCCGGCGTGCATTCAGTCCGAGCCAGGAATTGCGGACAGTGCTGCTGCCCCGGATAAGATCGCTCTTCTCCAGATAAGAGTTGATGCTTGAAATTGATATATTTTTGTCTTCTTTTGCCATTTTATTCCTTTTTGTCCGGTGTATATTATACCATACGCAACGATAAAAGTCAACTGCGGAGGCAAAAAATATATCTTTTTTTCTGCGGAAGATCGATTTCGTTTGCCTACGGGCTTCTCTTGAAGAATATCCGAATTACAACATCTCAACAAGGAGGAAAAATGAATTCTGCTGAAATCAAAGATGCCGCCCGTTCCCTCGGTGCGGATCTGGTCGGGATCGCTCCGGTGGAGCGGTTCAACGGGATGCCGGAAGCATCCGATCCCCGCACTTTCGCCCCCGGCACACGCTCGGTCATCGTCATCGGCTACCGGATCGTGCGCGGCGCATTGCGCGGAGTTGAAGAAGGAACCAGTTTTTTCAATACGTACGGTTTTTTCGGCTCGGAACACATGGAAAAGATGTATATGTCAAGAACCGTTTATGACCTCGCCTGCCGGATCGAAAATTGCGGAGCAGAGGCATCCCCAGTATTGAGTACGCACTCTTCCGGCAACGGTTTTGTGCCGGATTTCAAAGCATACGCCCACGCCGCCGGGCTCGGTTCGGTCGGGAAAGGCGGATTTTTTCTTACCCCTGAATACGGCCACCGTCAACGGTTCGGCTTTATTTTCACCTCGCTTGAACTGGAGGGGGATGAAGTCATCGAATGTGATTTCTGCCGGGATTGCGATGCCTGCCTGAAAGCGTGTCCGCTCGGTGCTTACAACGAAGATGGTACATTAAATCTGACGTTGTGCCGCCAGTGTCAGAATGGCGCATTTGACAAGCCGGAACAACCCGAAAAAGTTGACCGTTGCGCCGCCGCCTGCGCCCGGGCGTGCATGGTTGCCCTTGAAGATAAGATCGGCAACCGTTTTGAAAACAAGTTCCGCAAACGTTCCGTCTGGGAGCGTGGTCTTCACGGAGAGGCTCTCTCTTCCGGCAATCAGTTCACCGGCGGCAGATGCCCCAAAAAATTTGAAGGAAAATAATCATGGAAGCCATTGATGTAAAAAATGCCGCCCGCCGGTTCGGTGCGGATCTGGTCGGGATCGCTCCGTTGAGCCGTTTTGACGGTGTTGCGCCGCAGAATGATCCCCGCAGTATCTTCCCGCAGGGGAAAACGATGATCGTTATCGGCAGACGCATTCCCCGGGGCACGATCAGAGGTGTGGAAGCCGGAAATCCCGCCAACGGCACTGTTGCCGATTTCGGACTTTATATGCTCGAAGACCAATATCTTGCCAAAACCACTTACGACCTTGTTATCTGGATGGAAAATCAGGGATTTGAGGCGGTTCCCATGTTCGGTTACGATGTTGAAGCAACAGCCGGAGTTCCGCTCGGCGCACCGGTAAGCGAAGGAAAACCCGCTCCGAACGTCTATGTGGACTGGAAACGTGCCGCTCATCTTTGCGGATTGGGCGAAGTCGGCAGAAACGGACTCTTTATCACGCCTGAATTCGGTACGCTGCAGCGTTTTGCCATGCTCGTTTCCGACAGGGAACTTGCGCCGGATGAAGTGCTTGAACGCAATGTCTGCGACAACTGCAATGCCTGTGAAGAGGCTTGTCCGTTGAACAGTACGCTTTGCAGTAAATGTTCTGCGGGCGCAGTGCAGACTGATTTCGGCCGTTTTCATACGGTGGACAAAATTTCTGCCGCCTGCGGCAGAGCATGTCTGGCAAGTCTGGAAGAACGCGGACTTATATCCGGAAAATTCACGACCCCTTTCCGCAAACATTGATGAGGTGAGATCATGGAAAAGAAAAAATTGACTTCTCAAATGCTCAAAGAATTGGCAGATAAACTTTGTGCGGGCGGCGGCGGAACAAAAATCCTCGGAGTTGCTCCCATCGAACGGTTCGCCGAAGCCCCGGAACGTATGCACCCGAAAAATATCTTTCCGGACTGCAAAAGCGTTATTTCCATTATTCAGCCCATTCCCCGCAGTACCTACCGCGGCATCACCTCCGGAACGTACTGGTCAAACTACACCTATTACAGTTACAACCGGCTCAATACGCTCTTCCGCCCGATGGTGACGCTGGATATCGCCCGCTTTATCGAAGATCACGGCTATGAAGCAGTACCGGTCTATCCCGGAGTGCCGGAGGCTTATCCGAATGACCCGAAACCGGTCGCTCCGGATCGTCCCGCCCCTGAAATCAATATCAATGTGCGTATTGCGGCAATGGCTTGCGGGTTGGGTGAGATCGGCTGGTCGAAGGTCTTTATCCACCCGGTGTACGGTCCCCGTGTCCGCATCGGTACGATCCTGACCGATGCCGAACTCGAAGCGGATGAATTGATCGAACCGCGCACGCTCTGCAAACGGTGCATGAAATGCGTTCCGGACTGTCCCGGCAATGCGATCCCCCGCCCCGGAGACCGCCCGTCGATCAAGATCCATATTGACGGCAGAGAGTATGAATGGGGAGATGTTCACATGGGCCGTTGTACGGCGACACATCACGGCATCAACTGGAAGGCGTCTCCTTTTATGAAACGCTTTTTCCCCGGTTTCAATCTGGATATCACGCAAACCAATATGTCCGAAGAACTGGCGTACAAGACCGCCTACACTCTGGCTCTGGGCGGCTGGGGCAGACAAAATCCGGAATTTCCCGGAAACTATGTCAATCCTTTCTACAAACAGATCCTGACCCATACCGGTTACTTTGCCGTTTGCGGTGCAAAAGGATGTATCCGCAGCTGCATGGAGTTTCAGGAAAAGACCCACAATATTCAGCAGGACAATTTTGAAACGCCGGTATTCCCCGACGGAAAATGGGAACTGCCTCCCCCGGAGACCGATGAAACTGGCGGTATCGTAGAAAAGAAAGCCCTGACCGAACTCTACCAAACCCCGGATGCCCAAGCCGGCTCCTGGAAATAGGAAGATAACGTATCTCGGGTAAGATGCGTGCGGCGGCGTCTCGTGGGTAATCTCTCGGGTAATCTGCGTTGCGGACTGCGGTCGCGGACACAAGTCCAGCTCCCTTGCCGCTCCTTGATTGCCCTTCGACATTACCTCACGATACATCCGCCGTGGTCGAACTGCGGAGAGGTGGTTTGGGGGCGTTTGGCTGCGACTGTGGGGGGGCGATAACGCCGTAATCTGCGCCCAAAGCCGACACCAAGCCCCTCTGCTCGCCGTCCGCCGTTATCTGCACCCAGAGCCGACACCAAGAGCCTCTGCTCGCCGCACCAAGGGGCTTTGCTCGCTCAAGGGCTTTTGCTCGACCAAACAGCATCTCTCGCCCGCACCAAGGCCATTTTGTCCGACAAGTCCGACATGTCCGACCTCTCCGTCCGTCGCAGCCAAGGGCAACCGTACTGCCGACAGGTACTAACGCCGCTATCTGCGCCAAAAGCCGACACCAAGCCCCTCTGCTCGCCGCACCAAGAGGCTCTTTGCTTATAGGGCTTATAGGGCTTATAGGGCTTATTCGCCGGTCGCAGCCAATGGCCCCCGTACTGCCGACAGGTGCCCACACCGTTATCTGCGCCAAAAGTCTCAAAACCTCTGTTTTTAACTGTTTTCAAAAAAATATGATATGGCTGTAAAAAAAACATTGAAAATTCGGGAAATCCGGAGTATATTAATCAGACAAAGAAATTTTATTAACCGACCAGTTGCCGCTTGCGGCGGCACCGGTTAGAATTGGAGAAGATTTATGGATTTTGCCGCGTTTGAAGAACTCTTAGTCTCAGCCCTTGAAACCCCCGCCAAAAAAACACTGGATAACTTGCTGGCTCTGCTGGCAACTGCCGGAAATCCCATGCCCGAAAAAGTCATGGAGTCTCTGGCTCTGCTTTGGGAAAAATGGAGCAATGATGATCTGGATGTCGCTCAGGGCGAATTCTGTATCGGCGTCGCCGCTCTGCCCGGAAGCGATACCAGCACTATTTTCCGCAAACTTCTGCCCGGAGCCACCCGCACTGTGCTGCCCCCCTATCTGACCCGCAACCCTGTCATGAAGGCCCTCGGCGTCCGTGATGAAGAGGTTTCTCTGGCTGACTTCAGCTGCCGTCTCCGCAAATTGCTCGGCATCAAAAGCGGCACGGTGATCTTTCTGCCGCATGCCGAACGCTGGGGCGTTCTTGGGGCTATTGACAGCATCAACGCCACGGCTTCTGTCGGACCTTTTGCCAATGTCGGTGTTTCCGCCGCTGTTCCGCTGGAAATCATCCTCAAGGATGCTGTGCTGTTCACCAGTGCCCCGGAACTGAATAAACTTGTTTCCGTGACCCGTCCGCCCACTGCCGCTGATTTCCGCAGTATCGTGACCAAACGTGCGCTGAATGTTCCTTCCGAAGAGGTCATGCAGTTGATGGCGCGCACCGGCTGCGCCCGTCTGCTCCGTGAACAGAGTGCTTTCGACAAATACTGGAATGCGGTCGGAACAACTGCCGCTGCCGGAACTGTCCGCCGCGCCAGCAACGGCCGCAGTCTGAAAGAGGTCGATATGCTGCTGACCTCCGAAACGCCGGAACCGTTGACCGATGCCGATGTGGAAGGTTTCTGCAAATTCTTCACCAATCTGAAGAAAGAGACCGCTTTCCGTGAATACAAACTGCTCGGTTCCTGTATCGCCGGTGCTGCCGGACGTGCTTCCGCCGAACAGATGAAAGTTATGTTTGCTGCTCTCCCCGGCAAGGCTCCTTTCTGGCCCGTTGAACCGCTCAAAGGACCGCTCACCCAACTGGAAGCATGGGGCGAACTCCCTGCCAAGAGTCTGGAACGGCTCACTCAGGCAACGCTTACGGTCTTCTCCGAAGAGTATCTGGCAAAATGCGCCATGCGTCTGCCGCTGAAGGCTCTGAACAGCGTTCTGACTGCGGTTGACGATGATCTGCTCTTTGAGGTTTTCTGCGATTACAAGTATTGCAGCGCAGACTTGCTGCTCTGGATTTGGAAGAACCGCAAAAAACACAATAACGATGAATTGCTCCAACTGGTCAACGTGGACAATGTTTCCCGCGCTCTGCATCAGGAAAACCTGCCCCGTGCATGGGGAAATGCCATGCGCGATCTGCGTACCGCCTTTATGGATGATGAGAAATTCCAACTCCAACTGATCGATGCTGTCAACGGTGATGCCGCCATGTTTGCCGCCGCCTTGCAGGGAATGCTCTTCCTCACCTCCGGTGAACGGCAGAGTCTTATGGTGAAACTTGCCCGTGTCTCCGATGCTCTCCGCCAGTATCTGGAAGCCGGTGCCGGTCAGCGCATCCTCCGCTCCGGAACGGGGGCCAGTGAGAACAAAGCCCCGGTGGTCGATGAACCCAATTATACCAGTGCCAAGTCGCATCAGCGGCTCTCCGATGAACTCAGTCACCTTATCAACGTGCTGGTTCCGGAAAACCGTGAGGCCCTCAAATTTGCCCGCAGTCTCGGCGACTTCCGTGAGAACTCCGAATTCGACGCCGCCAAGGAACGCAGAAACTTCCTCAGCCGCCGCAGAGCAGAACTGGAACGCGATCTCGCCAAGAGTCAGCCCATTGAACTGGCGGCTGTCAAGGTGAAAGATACCGCCGTGATCGGTTCTGAAATCGAATTGACCTTCGAGGACGGCTCCAAAGAAATTTATCAGCTTCTCGGCGCATGGGATGGCGATCCGGAACGCAATTTCCTTGCGTACAGCACCCGTTTCGGCAAGGCTGTCATGAACCGGAAAGTCGGCAGTTCTTTCGAGATCCCCGGCAACCGCAAATGCACGCTCAGTGCAGTGCGTCCGCTGGCTCCCGAATTGATCGCTGAACTGGATCAGAAGTGAGAAAGATCCTGAAACGTTTCTATTTTCCGCAAACCATCGCATATCCGAAACAGGCAAAAGCGTGGCGGAAATGCTGTTCGTACCGGCAGCGGTTACGGGTGGTTTGCGGGGAAAATGTGGATGTGATCGAATATACACTCCCCGCGCGGCATGATGCCGTTGCGGGGAAAATTGTTTGTTTCCTCTCTGATTTTCACTATATGGGGAGGGCGGAGGAAAAAGCATACCGTCAGGAATGTATTTCTCTTTTGCGTGAATGTTCCCCCGACTTGCTTCTGCTGGGCGGTGATTTGTGCGGCGATGCTGTGGCTCTGCCGCAACTGCCGGAACTGCTCCGGGAACTGGGCGGGGTTTGCAAAACCCTTGCCGTTCCGGGAAATTGGGAACGGCGGAAAAACTGGCTCGATACCGCCTATTGGAAAAAACTGTACAGCGACAGCAATATTGTTTTTCTGAACAACAGCAGTTGGGAAGATGACAGTTTTTTTGTCTACGGTACGGATGATCTGCATTACGGGTGTCCGCCCGACCCGCCGGAGTATCCGGAGAAGTTTTCGATACTGCTGAGTCACGAACCGGATATGGCGGTCTCTATCGGGCAGAGCGGCCGTCTGAAAGGGTTGGATCTGATCCTTGCCGGGCATACCCACGGCGGGCAGGTGCGTTTTCCGCTGATCGGTCCGCTGCGGCTGCCGAGTATGTACGGTTCACGGTTTGATTACGGCGAATTCTGCCACAAAGAATATGGAACACGTCTTATTATCACTGCGGGGATGGGGCATCTCTCGTTTCCGTTCCGTTTCAACTGCAAGCGCGAGATCGTCAAAATCCGTTTTTGCGGGCAAAAATAAAAAAAAATCATAAATTTGCTTGACAACAGTAGGTTTGCGGTGTTACAGTAATTGTATATGCACACGCGCGTATGCGTGCGCACGAAGTGAATATTGATGTATATAATATAGAGGAATGGAAAATATGTCGAAGTTACTGATCGTGGAATCTCCGACCAAAGCCCGCACCATCGGCAGGATGCTGGGCAAAGGTTATAAAATCATTGCATCCATGGGGCATATCCGGGATTTGCCCGAAAGAGAGTTGGGCGTGGATATCGCCAACGGGTTTACTCCGCAGTATGTGGATACGCCCAAGAGCCGCTCCGTGGTAAAAGAACTCCGTGCGGCGGCGAAAAGTGCCGATGAAATCTATCTTGCCCCCGACCCTGACCGCGAAGGGGAGGCGATCGCATGGCATCTGGAAGAGGTGCTTAAAAAAGGAACGAAGGCTCCCTTCTTCCGGGTGACGTTCCATGAAATCACCCGTTCCGCCATTGAAAAGGCTCTTCAGCAGAAGGGGATGATCGACTTGCATCTGGTCGATGCTCAGCAGGCACGCCGTGTTCTCGACCGTATCGTGGGTTATCAGGTCAGTCCTCTGCTCTGGTCGCGCATTGAAAAAGGCAGCAGTGCCGGACGCGTTCAGTCCGCCGCATTGCGGCTGGTCGTGGAACGGGAACGTGCCATCAACGCTTTTGTTCCCGAAGAATACTGGGTGTTTGAACTGGTGTTCCGGACGGAGAACGGTGCGGAGTTTACCGCAAAACTTTTCAAGATCGACAGTAAGGATTTCCGGGTCAGCGATGCCGCTGCGGCACAGGCTCTGCTGTCTGCGGTCACGGGCGGCTCCACTCCGACGGTGAGTTCGGTTTCCGGTGCGGACCGCCGCCGCAACGCTCCCCCGCCGTTTACGACCAGTACCCTCCAGCAGTCCGCCAATACCACACTGCATTATACCGCAACGGCGACCATGCGCTGCGCCCAGAGCCTTTATGAAGGCGTTGATATCGGCGAGGGCGGTGCAGTCGGTCTTATTACCTATATGCGTACGGACTCTGTGAATATCGCCCGCGAAGCACAGATCGCCGCGGCTGATTTCATCCGTACCGCCTACGGCAGTGAGTTTGCCCCCAATACCTTTAACGTGTACCGCAGCAAAGGGGCGGCACAGGAGGCGCACGAAGCCATCCGTCCTACTGATGTGCGGCGCACGCCGGAGTTGATGGCTCCGTATCTGGACTCCCAGCAGCAGAAACTTTATTCCCTGATCTGGCGGCGGTTCGTTGCCAGTCAGATGGCGCCTGCCGTTCAGCGTTTGACCACGGTCGATGTGCTTATCAACGGTTCGGACCGCAAAGCCTATACGTTCCGTGCGACGGCAACGGTGCCGGTTTTTGCCGGTTTCACCCGTGTTTATGAGGAGAGTTCCAAAAAGAAAGACGACTCCGCCAACGCCGCCGTACTGGGTGCGCTCCATGACGGACAATTTCTGGCGGTCAGCGATGTGAAGCAGGAACAGAAGTTCACCGAACCCCCGTCCCGCTATTCCGAAGCCGCCCTTATCAAGGAGTTGGAAGAAAACGGCATCGGCCGTCCTTCCACCTACGCAACCATTCTGCGCACCATTCAGGACCGCAAGTATGTGGAGCGTGAACAGGGAAAACTCTTCCCCTCTGAACTTGGATTTGCCGTCAACGATTTTCTGGTCGGCAAACTGCCGGAACTCTTTGATATCAACTTTACCGCCAATATGGAAAAGCAGTTGGACGAAGTCGAAGAGGGCAAAATCGGCTGGGTGACGATGATGACGGAGTTTTATGCAAAATTCGCTCCGTGGCTCGCCGCCGCCAGAACCAGTGATGCCGTTCCGCAGGACGAAGCCGCCGCATTGACTGCGCTTTTTGTCAACGTTCCTTACGAAGCCCCGAAAAAAGTCGGCAGACGGACGTACGATGATGCCAAATTCGTCAACTCCATTCTGGAAAAATATCAGGGCGGAGCGGGAACGCTTTCTGCAAAACAGTATCAGGCATTGCTGGCTCTCGCCGCCAAATATCATTTGAAATCGGGCGATGCACAGTTGCAGAGCCGTATCGATGCCGCCACAGCCGAACAGGTCGAAAAAGAGGAAAAACGTGCGCAGGCAGAAGCCGCCGCTCCCGCAGTGGACTATGCGGCACTTTTCAATGCGTTCGATAAGGTGACCTTTGAACCTGCCGTCAAGCGGGGCAGAAGCAGTTTTGACGATAAGAAGTTTTTCAACTCCCTGAAACAGCAGGCTCTCGGAAAGGGGATGCTCAGCGAAAAGCAGTTGGGCGTTCTGAAGAGACTGGCGGCGAAATACCGCGGCGAACTGACCGATACCGCGCTGGTGGATGCCGTTCTGGGCGCGCCGGAGGCGGTTGTGGAGGATAACAACGGCGAAGCCGTAAACTCCGCCGTCGAACCCGCCGCAGATGTGACGGCGGCTCTGGAGATCCTCAAACAGGTCACCGAATGGGCGGAACCGGTCAAAAAAGGCCGCTTCACCTACGATGATAAACAGTTCTACGACTCCATTGCCAAGCAGTATGCCTCCGGCAAGGCATTGAGTCCGAAGCAAGTCGCCGCGATCAACAAACTTGCAGAAAAATATAAGAAATAGAACCGTTTCGCTTTCAGGACGGGGCGGCGGAGCATCAGGGGATGAAGAGGTTCGTATGCCCCCCGCCTGCGGGCGATGAATACGGTTTACGCCCGGGAAAAACCGATTACGAGAATGGTGTGATTGTCCGGATCAATGGTAAAGTCCGCACGGAAAGAGCGGATGAGGATCTGCCAGTGATTTCCGCTGATTTGTGTTAATTTCTTGCGGGTGACATCCAAAGGCGCGTAACTTAACTGTACCCGGCAGAAGTTCAGCAGATCCGGCCCGCCGGAGGCGAGCAGCTCCCGGCAGTAGGTTTCCGCTTCGGGAGTGAACGTTACCGTATGGCGGTTTGCCGCTGCTTCTTCCAGCCAGCCGGTACGGGCATCGGGGAACGCATCCGCCGCCGGGATGTAGGGCTTTATGTCGATGACCGGGGTTTTATCCAGCAGATCGAAATTGCGGATATAAATGCGGCTGCCCTCTGCTTTTTCCAGTTCCACGCAACTCATGCCGATACGGTTCGGACGGTGGGGGGAACGGGTGGCAAGCACTCCGATTTTGCGCCCCGGCGGAGCCACGGGCGGAGTGACTTTGGTGTTCCAGGTCTGATTGAGATGAAATACAAATACGACCCAGATGCGGTCAAAGCCGTTCAAATCGGCGGCGGCTTCCGCATAACGGGCATCGTTCAGTTCGATAAATCCCCGGTTTTCGGCGAAAACGCCCTGCCGGGGGGCTTCAAAGCGAAACCAGCCGTCGCAGTGCAGTGTGCCGATCGGAGTAATTTCAAAGGTCATCTGTTTCACCGGTAAATAAAAAGGCCGTTGCGTTTTTTGCAACAGCCTTTATGCTATCGGACCCGTTTACAGGAGTTCCGCGATCTGGACGGCGTTGAGAGCCGCACCTTTCAGAAGTTGATCGCCGGAAACGAAGATATCCAAGCCCCGTTTGTCGTTGCGGGAGATATCCTGACGGATACGTCCGGCGAGGACATCGTATTTTTCGGTTGCATCGACCGGCATGGGATAGAGTTTCTTTTCGGGGTCATCCACGACAGTGACGCCGGGGGCGGCTTCGAGGATGGCACGTGCCTCTTCGGGAGTGATCTCGTTTTCAAATTCGAGGTTCAGGGACTCGGAGTGGGCACGCATTGCCGGAATACGCACGCTGGTGCAGGTGAGCAGAAGTTCGGGCAGATGCAGCATTTTACGGGACTCATTGAGCATCTTCAGTTCTTCTTTGGTGTAGCCGTTGGGCATGAAACTGTCGATGTGGGGGATCAGGCTGAAAGCGATCCGATGGGCGAAAGCCTTGGGCTCGATGGGTTCGCCATTGAGGATCTGACGGGTCTGTTCGATCAGTTCCGCCATGCCCTTTGCGCCTGCGCCGGATGCCGCCTGATAGGTGGAGGCAACAACGCGTTTCAGCCCTTTGGCGCGATGCAGCGGAGCAACGGCAACGAGCATGATAGCGGTGGTGCAGTTGGGGTTGGCGATCACGCCTTTGTGCCATTTGATATCTTCGGGGTTGACTTCGGGGACGATCAGCGGCACGTCATCTTCCATGCGGAATGCGCTGGAGTTATCGATCATAACGGCTCCGGCATCGACCACGCATTTGCGGTATGCCTTGGAAATATCGCCGCCCGCGCTGAAAAGAGCGATGTCAACGCCTTTGAAGGAGTTTTCAGTCATCTCTTCGATGACGACATCTTCGCCTTTGAATTTCATGGTTTTGCCGGCGGAACGGGCAGAAGCCAGAAGTTTCAGATTTTTGACGGGAAAGTTTCTTTTTTCGAGCGTCTTGACCATTTCAACGCCCACGGCACCGGTAGCACCGGCGACTGCAACGGTAAATTCCTTCGCCATAGAGGGACCTCCATACACAAAATTTCAGTTAAAGTTCAAAATACGTTTAATTAATATACATCTGCTCTTGAAAAATTTCCAATCATGTATTATATTTTTTGAAAGGTTTTTTTTCGGATACAGGGTTTTGAGATGACGGATGTTATAAATTTTACAGCAGAGAGGCTTTCTGAAGCGGAGTTGGTGGAACTTATTGAGTACCATAACCGCCGTTACTGGGAGTTGGGCGAACCGGAGATCTCCGACAGCCGCTACGATGAATTGATGCGGGCTCTGGCGAAGTTCGATCCGGAGCATCCGCTGCTGACGGCGGTGTATGCTCCCGCTGTGGCGAGTTTAGGAAGTGTTCGTTTAACGGAGCCTATGCTCTCTCTTAATAAAGCTTATTCTTTCGAAAAAATTTTGGATTGGGCTCAGAAAATAAAACGCTTTGCAAACGAATTATTTTTGATTGAACCTAAATATGACGGTATCAGTGTGTGCTTTGATGGAAAAACTCTGATTACCCGAGGAGCGGGAGAAGAAGGTGAAGATATTTCGGATAAGATCGAACTAATTGAATTAGAAACAAAAAATTATGTTGGGAAATTGAATCAACCTGCTCGTGGAGAATTACTTATTAGGAATGATGATTTTCATAACATATACAGTCGAATTGTAAAAAGTGGCGGAGGTCACTACAAAAATTCAAGGAATGCAGTCGGTGGAATTGTTGGCTTAAAAGACACTGCTCTTGAAATGATGAAATTGCAAAAAGCAAAACTGACATTGGTTGATTATTCACTGATTTCTTATCCTGTCAATTTTGATGAATTGAAAGAGCAATGGGAGGATATTTTATCTCAATTAAGGGAATTACCATATCCTCAAGATGGAGTTGTTATCAAAATTGCGGATGAAAATTACGCGCATTCGCTGGGGAATACTGCTCATCATCCCAGAGGGGCAATCGCTTATAAATTTGGCGGTGATGAAGATGAGGATACTCCCAATACCATATTGAGAAATGTAGAATGGACTGCTGGGAAAAATTGTTTAACACCTGTTGCTACATTTGATCCCTTGGATATAACAGGGACAACAATAAAACGTGCTACTTTACATAATGCAAAATTTATAGAAACAAACGATATTCAAATAGGTGATGCAATCAGGGTTATACGAGCGGGAGATGTTATTCCAAAAATTTCAGCAAGAGGAAAAGTGAATGGAAAAGATAGAACATCTGCCTTGATTAGTCATTGTCCTTTTTGTAATTCAAAGTTAGTGCGTAAAGGACCGGAGCTTTGCTGTGTTTCTGCGGATTGTAAGGAAACTATACTTCAGAGGTTGCTTGCTGCTATTCGTAATTTTGGCATAGAACATTTGGGAGAACCAACTTTGCGCAAAATGATGGAGATTGGCCGCGTTCGTCACCTTGGGGATCTTTTTGAACTGACGGCAAAAGATATCCTGCAGCTGGAGGGATTCGCCACTAAATCTGCCGCGAATCTTATCGAAGAAATACAGAAGGCTCGTATTGTCAACGATTATCAAGTGCTTGCAGCCTTAAACCTTCCTGCCGTTGGAATCAATATAGCCAAAGCCATATTGACGCATTTCTCGCTTCAGGAGTTGCCAAATGTGACGGTAGAACAATTAGCAGCTATTCAAATGAGTCACAAAATTGGTCAAAAAGAGAGTTTCAGAGTGTTGGGAATGATTCGTGCAAAAGCGATCCATCAAGAATTGGTTCTTAACACTGTCTTTCTGGAAGAGCTGCTTTCGGCGGTCAAAGTCATCCGTTCTGCGGGCGGAGAGAAACTTCCGACGATCTGCTTTACGGGAAAGATGCCCGAAAAACGTTCTTTCTACGAAAAACTGGCGCGGTCAGCCGGTTATGAACCCGTTTCGGAGGCAAATTCCAGTCTGGGGCTGCTGGTGGCTATGGATGTGAATGAAAACAGCACCAAACTGAAAAATGCCCGCAAGAATAATGTGAAAATCGTTTCGCTGGACGAATTTCTCAAAGAGATCGTTCCGGCAGAAGATAACGCCGCTTCTCAAGTGGAAGTCGGCGAAACAATGGATCTGTTTTAATTGATATAATCAGGAGAAAAATCATGCGTTGTGCGTCATGCGGATTTGATTTGAAAAATCCGGCAAAATTCTGCCCCGGGTGCGGCAAGCCCTTTGTTGAGGCGAAATCCCACAAGATCAAAATAGCCTGTCCCTGTTGTCATCAGAAGATCTCCGTGACCAACAAATGGTGCGGCAGAGAGTTGAAATGTCCCGGCTGCAAGCACGCTATTCTCGTGCCGAACGAAATTCCGGCGGCATTGGATGTGAAAAATCTGAAAATGCCCGATGTTCCGAAACTCCGCAGCATCGACGATGATGATGAACCCGTAAAACCGAAATTCGACGGCAAAACAGTTGTGGTTCAAGCCGGAAATGTAAGAGTTGATACTGTTACGGTCAGAGATAAACGGCAGCAGATGCTGGTCGTTGCCATTGTGGTCGGTTCGCTGCTCGGCATCGGTGTCCTTGTGCTGGGCGGATTTATGATCGCAAACCTGATGGAAAATCCCGATGTGATCGAAACGACCCAGCAGGAAATCGGTTTTTGATCCGGAAAGAGGAAAATTCAGTTGTAAAAAACCGGTTTGCGTGTTATATTTTATACATGTTTTTTATTTTAACGTTTGCTATGGAGTTTTGAAATGGCTGAAAACAATGTGGAGAATGAGTCTCTCGACTTTATCCGCGAGATGGTTGCTGCGGATATTGCCAGCAATAAGTATGGAAACCGTATCGTAACGCGTTTCCCGCCGGAACCCAACGGATATTTGCATATCGGTCACGCCAAGGCGATCTGTCTTGACTTCGGCATCGCCGCAGAAAATAACGGCGTCTGCCATTTGCGTTTCGACGATACCAACCCGACCAAAGAAGATACGGAGTATGAAGAGTCCATCAAAAATGATGTGCGCTGGCTCGGTTTCGACTTCGGCGAACACATCTACTACGCCAGTGACTACTTTGAAAAGATGTACGACTGCGCTGTGGAACTCATCAAACGGGGCAAAGCCTACGTTTGCGATCTCTCCCCGGAAGAGTGGGACGAATACCGCGGCAATCTGACCACTCCGGGCAAAGAGTCCCCCGGCCGTCAGCGTTCCGTAGAAGAAAACCTCGATCTTTTTACCCGGATGCGCAACGGCGAATTTGAGGACGGCAAACTGGTTCTCCGCGCCAAAATCGACATGAATTCCCCCAATATCAACATGCGTGACCCGGTGATCTACCGCATCCGCCGTGTCCATCACTTCCGTCACGGTGACAAGTGGTGCATCTACCCGATGTACGACTTCGCTCATCCGCTGGAAGATGCTTTTGAACATATTACGCACTCGCTCTGCACGCTGGAATTTGAGATCCACCGCCCGCTGTACGACTGGGTGCTGGACTCGCTGGACTTCAAGTTCCCCGACCGTCCGCAGCAGACGGAGTTCTCCCGCTTGAACTTGACCTATACCGTTATGAGCAAGCGCAAACTCCTGCAGTTGGTCAAAGAAAATTACGTCAGCGATTGGGATGACCCCCGTATGCCGACGCTGTGCGGCATGCGCCGCCGGGGTATTCCGGCATCCGCCATCCGCCGTATGTGCAAAATGGTGGGCATCACCAAATTTGACGGCGTGACCGACGTCGCCGTGCTGGAATACTGTGTGCGTGAGGAACTCAACGCCTCCGCTCCCCGTTACCTTGCCGTACTCGACCCGCTGAAAGTGACGATCACCAACTACCCGGAAGAGGGCGTCGAACCCCTCGACGCGGTGAATAATCCCGAAGACCCTGCCGCCGGAAGCCGCAAAATTCCTTTCGGCAGAGAACTTTATATTGAACGTGCCGACTTCATGGAAGAGCCGCCCAAAGGGTATTTCCGTCTCTCCCCCGGCAAAGAAGTGCGTCTGCGCTACGGCTACTTCATCAAGTGCGAAGAGGTGGTCAAAGACGATAACGGCAATGTGGTCGAACTGAAATGCACCTTTGATCCCACGACCCGCGGCGGCAATGCTCCTGACGGGCGCAAAGTCAAAGGCACGATCCACTGGGTCGCCGCCGACAGTGCGGTCGAGGCGGAAGTCCGTCTTTACGACCGGCTTTTCACGGTGGAACAGCCCGGTACGGACGGGGCGGATTTCCTGACCCAGCTCAATCCCGACTCACTCAAGGTGGTCACGGGATATCTGGAACCGGAACTGGCGAAACTTTCTGCCGGAACTTCCGTGCAGTTTGAACGGATCGGGTATTTCGTGGTCGATCCGGATACCGCTCCGGGAAAAATGGTTTTCAACCGTACTGTGACGCTGAAAGACTCCTGGGGCAACAAACAAAACAAAAAATAAGAGGTCGTTATGAACGGAATACGCAGATGGTTCGATGATGCATTGAAAGAAAAAATCGCCAAACGCACGCTGCGTTTTCCGTGGCGTATGCTCCGGGTGTTTTTCTTTGCCGGACAGCGGTTTTGCAAAAACAATCATATCCAGTGGGCTGTGGCGCTGACCTACAATACGCTGTTTGCCATCGTGCCGGTGGCGGCATTGAGTTTCGGACTTGCCAAAGGGTTCGGGCTGGATCAGAAGTTTGAAGAGGCATTGCTCAGCAAGTTCCCCGCCCAGAGTGAAGTTTTTGTCTGGATCCAGAACTTCGCTGACAAGACCCTTGCACAGGCAAAAGGCGGCGTGGTCGCCGGTGCCGGTGTGATCGTGCTGGTCTTTACGGTGATGAGCCTTGCGACCCACATCGAAAAAGCGTTCAATGCCATTTGGGGACTGGCGAGCCGCAAGAATTTTCTGCGCCGTTTCAGCAGTTCTCTGACCATTATGATTTTGACCCCGGTTTTACTGGCGGTGCTTTCCAGCGGCGGTGTGCTGATCCGTACTTACTGCGGCCGTTTTCTGTCGAAGATCCCTTTTATGGCTTCTGCGGGAGTTGAGGCTGCCGGATATGTGCTGGATCTCTTCCCCATCCTGCTGGTCTGCGTGATCTTCATGCTGATCTATCTCTGGGTGCCGAATACCAAAGTGAAATTGAGTGCGGCGATTTTCGGCGGATTGGTCGCCGGAGTGCTTTTCCAACTGCTTCAGGATGTCTTTATTCTGATGCAGGGAACGATTTTCCGCTACAACAAGGTGTACGGCAGTTTTTCGGTGCTGCCTCTTTTCCTGATCTGGCTCCAGTGGTCGTGGCAAATCGCTCTTTTCGGGGCGGAACTGACCTTTGTTGAACAGAATTTGACCTCCGGGTTGTTCGATAAACTCCGGGAGGAGAAACTCAGTCCCCGTCTGCGGCGGCTCTATCAGCTTTCCATCCTCAATTTTGTCTTCTGCCGTTTTGAAGCGGGGCAGGGGGCTGTTGCCGAAAAAGAGGTGGTCGATTACTTGAAAATCACTCCGCTGATGGTGCAGATATTGATGCACGAACTGGTGGAGAACGGACAACTTGCCTTTACCGACAGCGAAAATGAGGAGACCCGCTGTTATCTGCCCGCTCTTCCGCCCGGAGAACTGCGGATCAATGATGCCGTAAGAAGGCTCAATTCTGCCGGTGAAAATGACCCGCTGCCGGAATCCGCCGATGCCGTGCGCCGGGTGGCTCTTCAGTTGGAATCGATCGACAATGCCTGTAACAATGCGGTTGGAAATGTTCTGGTCAAAGAAATATGAACTGATACTGTTTTTGCTGTTTGTGACCTGTGCCCTGCGGGGCAACGGATACTTTTTTGCAGATGCTCAACGGGAGACGCCGTTGAAAACTCCTTATGCCGCCACGATGGATCTTTCGGGGCAAAACCGTTTCTTTGAACGGATCGACCGGAAAAAGTTCCGCCCTGATATCAAACGTTTCAACGCGGGGTGTCTTACTGCGGAAGTGCGGCTGACGGATGCATCCGCCCCGGTAAAGTGCCGTTTTTATCTGAAAAACAAAGAGGGCATCTGGTATCAGAGTGTCCGTGAATTCAAAATCGACAGCGGTGCGTGGCAGAAACTTTCCGTCCGCATCGACCGCCCCGGGCGGGACTGGTGCGGCGTGGAGCATGGCGGCGTTTATTCGGCTGATGATCTTCTTTGTGCCTCCGAAATCGGACTTTCCTTTTACCGGACAGAACCCGGCAAGGTGAAAACGGAGTTCCGGAAGTTCCGTTTTGAAGGGAAACGGGAGGTGCGCCCGCTGACGGTCAACAGTCTGAAATATCCTGCTGCGGGAGCGGTCAACCGTGTTGTTGAGGCGCGTTTTGATTTGAGCCGTGAGTATTTCAACGCTTTCGACCCGGATGAGATCTCGGTGGATTTTGAGTTGAAAGACCCGGCGGGGAAAATCACCCGTCACCCCGCTTTCCGCGGGCGTGACCAGCAGGCGGCGTACTATCATGCACAGGAGAGTGTCACGCCGCTTGGGAAGGGCTATTGGGCACTTCGCTTTCTGCCCCGTACTCCGGGCGGTTATCAGTTCCGTCTGCGCATCGCAGAGAGGGGGAGAGAACTTCTCTGCGGGGATTGGAATTGTTTTACGGCTGAAAAATCCAATATTCCGGGGTACGTTCAGGTGTCGGAAAAAAATCCTCACTTCTTCGAGTTGTCAACAGGGGAGTTTTTCTTTCCGGTCGGAATAAATATACATACCAATACCGACCGTGCCGGTTCGCATTTGAGCGGCAAACCCATCTATCCGGATCAGGGGTTGCGCGATACTTTCAACTACTTTGAAGAGTGCCGCAAAAGCGGTATTTCTCTGGTGGAAATATGGATGGCGGGCTGGACGCTGGCTTTGGAACATACCGCCGCTTATGCCGGATATTACGGCATCGGCCGCTACAATATGGCCAATGCCTGGAAATTGGACCGTATTCTGGAAAAGGCGCGCGAATGCGGCATCCGGGTCAATCTGGTGATCGACAACCACGGCAGGCTCAGTCATGTCGATAATGAGTGGAACCGCAACCCCGGCAACAAAAAGACGCCTTTTGCCGCGGCGGACGGGGCTTATCTGGAAAATGCGCAGGATTATTTCCGCAAAGAGGAGGCGTTCAGACAAAATTGGAAACGTTCCCGCTATATCGCCGCCCGCTGGGGAGCCGATCCGACGGTGTTCTCCTTTGAATTGTGGAGCGAACTTGATCTGGTCATTGATTTCGGCAATCTGCGCAAAGACGGTTCGCTGGAAAAATGGATCATCCGGACAAGGGAGGATTTCTTCAGGATGACTCCCCGCCCGGTGCTGATGACGGTTCACTGCTGCGGTACGTTCCACAATATCCGGGCATCGGAAAAACTCTTTGCCAAAACGGGAGTCACGCACTATGCCGGTGATGCCTACCGCGATGTGCGGCAGCCGATGCCCGACCATTTCTGCGATTACCGTCATCACATGAAACGCCCCATTCCGGTCATGGTGACGGAATACGGCGATCAGGGGGTCCGTGGCGGGCGGGTCGCCAAACTGCGTGCCGAACTTCACTTCGGCTTGTGGAGCGGCATGTTTGCCCGTCTTGCCGCGCCGCCGATGCTCTGGTGGCACGAACTGGTTTTTGCAAACAAACTCACCTCGCATCACAAAGGGGTCGCTGAATACCTGAAAGGGGTCGATTTCAGAGGGAAAAAACTGGATTATTACAGTCCTGCGGTCAATAACAAAGAGTGCCGTGCCATGGCAGTTGCCGTTGATGCCGGGATCTACGGCTGGGTTTTCCGTCATAAATTTTCCGGAGTTTATCCGGATAAACAGCCCGTTCCGCTGGAGGGTGCGGCGTTGACGCTGGTGAATGTTCCTGCCGGAAAATGGCAGTTGCGCTGGTTCGATACGCTCAAAGGAGAAATTTCCGCCGAAGTCATTGTTCAGGAGAAAGCGGGCAATCTGGTGTTGAACGTTCCTGCAATGAGTATCGACCGGGCGTTCCGTTTGGAGGTATTGAAATGAGAGTGTGCTTGCTGCTTGCCGGGGTCGTATTCCCGTTTCTTCTGCTGTCGGCGGTGCCGTGGCACGAACCGGGGGCGCAATTCCGTGCTGTTGTGGAGTTGAGAGATAAGAATAAAGAGGGGTTCTGGCTTGAGTCCGACTGGCTGCTGCCCTGTGCATCCGGCTTTGCGCCGGTCGTTCATGCGGACGGGCAGAAATTCGGTACGCCTGCGCGCGGAGTTATTCCGAAAAACGGTAAAAATACCCGCCGTTACCTCTATTTCGGTTTTAAAAAGCAGGGCAGACGGTTCGATGTCACCCGGGGAAAGAATGTTCCCGCAGTACGTTTCCTTGCCGTGGAGGGAAAAGACGGCAGAAAGTATCCGCTGATCCGCCGCCACGTGGAGGCGGTCGTTGCTCTTGATCGGGAGAAACGGGCGGTTTTGTACCGCTTTACTGCCGCACAAAAAGGGGAATTTCTGGTAAATTCCGAAAAGTTGCCTTTCCGTATTCTGATGCGTGCAGATACAAAGAGTCCGTTGATGATCCGTGATAAGAGCGGAAAATGGAAAGAACTTCCGCTGCGCAGTCTCAGGGATACTCCGGGGCATAATCTGTCAGTCATGATGTTGAGTTTAAACGTGAACTGCAATGACTTCATGTATATCGGAGAGCGGGAACCGGTTCTTTTTCAGGTGCGCAACTCTGCCGGCAGAAACATTCATTACCGTATGCACGCTCAATTCAACGGAGGAAAAGAGAAAATATCCGGCGATGCGCTGTTGAAAGTCCCGGAAAATGCGGAATGTGGAACGGTCAAATTGAGTTCCGGCGGTGTGAAGATCGATTGCCGTCAATGGCGTACTGCCCCGTTGACGGAACTGCCTGAACTGCAATGGAGGAGCGGCTCCGGCTTCTTTACTCCGGAGGGGGAACGCGTAACGGTGCTTCTGACCCGTCCTGAATTTCATCTGTTGCGGAAATGGTCGATGTGGCGCACAGTCCGTTATTGGCTGACGTTTCCGAAAAGTTGTCTGCATCTGCGGGAGTTTCCCGCAGTCGATCCGCTGCAGAACGGTCTGCTGAAATTTTACCGTGATTTGCGAACCTCAAAAGCCGTCGAACTGAAACTGGAACTGCCGCCCTTTGAAGCGGTTGCCGCCCAGGAAAACTGGAAACGGGAACGGGCTTTGGCGGCACTCTTTGAACTGATTACAGGAAACACCTCTTTTCTGAAACGCACCATCATCCTGCCGCCGGAACAGGACCGGGAGGATCGCGAATATCAGGAGTGGCGGCAATGCGTACTGCGCCTCTGCCGGGAGTACGATTTGACGTTACGCTGATTTATATGCGTTCAGCCGAGGTCGGGGGATCGCAGCGGCGTGACACCGACTGATTTACGTTTGTGCAGCAGATAGGGCATCTCCTGTAAAATCGGTATTTTTTCTCCGCGGAGACGTTTTTCGATGCTGTCAAAAGCACAGAGGGCGATTTTTTCAAAATCATGTTCCACAGTGCTTAACGGCGGCTCCTGATATTCTGAAACGTGGGGGATCTCTCCGACGATCAGCGACAGATCCTGCGGTATTTTGCATCCTGCCAGACGAATGGTTTGCAGCAGTTTCATCGAGGCTGATTCAGAGGGGGCTATCACCGCAGTGATCTCTTTTTTCAACAGCGTATCCACCACGCCGTCCATATCCGAAACATAACGGAGAATACAGGATTTTGCGGAAAGTTGAAATTTGGTCATCGCACGGAAAAACGCCTCTTCCCGCAACTGCGCCGTGCGGGAATGATCGTCGAACCCCAGCAGCAGGGCGATCGAACGGTGGTTGAAGTCGAACAGGTAAGTTACTGACTGCTCTACGACAAAACTTTCGTCAGAACAGATCGAATAGACCTGTTCGACCGGATTTGCCTGATTGTTGAGGCAGATCACCGGAATGGTACTCATCGGCCCGAGGATCGTTTCCAGATGACTGAAATAATCCATACTGATAATCGCGGAAAAGTTGTGTTCTTTCAGATAACGGAGATTGGATGCCGGAATAAATTCGATATTTTTTCCCCGTTCTTCGGCAATTTTGCGCAAGCCCCTGAAAAGACTGAACATGTACCAGCCCATCGACTCCCCCGAACCCGGCAAAATCACGGCGATCACGTCTGTTGCCTCTGCCGCAACGGGGGTGGCACGCGCCAGAGCCAGTATTTTCCGGCGGGTTTCCGGGGAAATATCCCCCTGATTATTCAAACACCGTGAAACCGTGGAGATCGAAACTCCGGCTTTTTGGGCTATTTCAGCAAGGGTGAAGGCTGCTTTTTTCCGCATTTTCAGATTGTCCGTTTTGCTTTTCTTTCAGTAACTTAGTATAAATATAATTCAGAAAAAATAAAACGCAAATTGTTTTTGCTTTTTTTTGCGGTTATTTTGCGATAAAAAATGGTAAAAAATCTTGTTATTGAAACGATTTTGCGGTATAATATCCATGTGTCATACCCCTAAACATAAAGGAGAACAAAATGAAAAAACAAAAATTCACCCTCATCGAACTCTTGGTCGTAATTGCCATCATTGCAATTCTCGCTGCCATGCTGCTGCCCGCTTTGAATAAAGCACGCGCCAAAGCACGCGCCATCAGTTGTACCAATAATCTCAAGGCTCTCGGCGGAGCTAAAATGTTCTATTCGCAGGATTTCAACGGCTGGGATATCCGCATCCGTGACGGCTGGAGTTATCCGTGGTATCGCAGTGTTGCACTCGGCAGTTACCTCGGCGTGAATGTTCCTGCCGACCCGTCCCTTGGCATTTGGGGCGTCCCGGCAGATGACGGCAAATTTTATTCTTTCAGTATGCTTTGTCCTGAAAAGACCAATATTTCCCGTCATGCAACCAACGGTCTTTACAATATTGCCTCTTACAGTGTCAACGACTACGTTGAAGGTGTCGGTTCCGGCACCTGGGCGCGCATCCACCGCTATGAACGCATCAAAAATGCTTCTGCCAAAATGCACCACTCCGAAAGCTATGGCCCGGTCGATGCCAATGGTGTAAACGCAGCAGACTGGCGCATTCAGTTCAATATGTCTGAAAATACTGCGGATTATCTGACCAAAACTGCGGTTCACTTTATTCACAGTGATCGTGCCAATGTCCTCTTTTACGACGGCCACGTGCAGGCTCTGCTTCAGAAAGAAGTTCACGTTGAGTCCCTCTGGCTGCTTTATAACTGATTTGTTTTTGGAGAATTTGAAATTATGAAAAAAGCAGTTGCTTTTCTTGTTTTTATCGGTGGCTTGCTGTCGCTGCACGCCGCTCAGTTTGATGCTTTCAAGGTCGATAATTCCGGACGTATTTCCGTTGAGGGATACGAGTTCAAAGCGACCCTTGCCAACGCCCGGTGGCGTTGGGCGGAGCAAGGCCCGAATTTCGTAAAAAATGCCCCCGGTATGCCGCAAATCACTGCCGACAGTATGCTTGTCAAAGGCGTTTTTGACTTCTTCGGTGAACCGTTTGATTTCACGGAGACGATCAAGCGTATCCGCCCGAATGAACTGGATGTTGAAATCGATTTCAAAGCCCCCGCTCCCCGCAAAACCGCACTTTTCTTTTACGCTGTTACCATTCCCGTAAAGGAATTGATCGACCGCGGGATCGTCATCAACGGAAAACCGTTCCGTTATGGCGCGAAAGTGGACCCCGCCAACTTCTCCCGTCATTTCTACAACAAACATACCACAGTGGAGATCCCGCTTGCCGGTGGTGTGCTGAAACTTTCCGGCGCATTCTACATCGAAGTCATGGACAACCGCAAGTTCAAACACGAGAACTGGAGCATCCGCATTATGACCGATCCCCGCACCGGTGCGATCGCCGCAAAAACGTTCCGTGTCAAAATGGTCTATGCTCCCTATAAATTCACCACGATCCCGCTGAAAAAAGTTGCAAATACCGGATTTGTGGATGAAAAACCCGCCGACGGCAAGGGCGGCTGGACCGATCAGGGCCCCCTCAACGATATGCGTTCTTTCCCCGTCAAACAGAAAAAGTTTGCCGGAGTGCGTTTCGATGTGACCGACCCCGCAACCAATAACGGCAAGGGGGTTATCGGACTTTTCTGCGATCCGCACACGATGCACTACCCCAAAAGCGCAACGGTCGCCGTCAACGGGCAGAAAGGCAAAAATATCTATCTGCTCCACGCTCTCGGCTGGGAACCTCCCTACGGAACTTCCGTGGGAGACATCGTTGTGCGTTACACCGATAACACGACTGACACCATCCCGGTCATCAGCGGAAAGGATGCCGCCAATTTCTGGCGGGCTTCCCAGCGCAAAAACGCCATCGTCGGCTGGACCGGCGTGAATGACCTCGCCCAGATCTGTATGTCCGTTTCCCGTTTCGGCATCAAAAACAAGCCGATCAGAAATGTGGAATTCAAGGCGTCCGGCAACGGCATCTGGCTCATCGCCGGTGTGACCCTTACCGATGATGTCATTCCGACCAAACCCGAAAATATCACCATTATGCACCCGACCGGAGACTGGCTGCTGATGCAGAACCGGAAGATCGTAGAACCCGGTTCCGTCCTCGACTTGAGCCACATGCAGGACGCTCCTGCCGGTAAATACGGCTTTGTCCGCAACGTCAACGGAAAATTTGAATTTGAAAACCGTCCCGGCAAACCGGTGCGCTTTTTCGGCAGCAACATCGCTTTTGACGTCAACTTTATGGAAAATCAGCACTGCATCCGTCTCGCTGACTGGATGAAAGCCGCCGGATTTAATATTCTGCGTCTGCATCACTTCGACCATAAACTCGGCAAAATCATCGGCAAAACCTCCACTACGCTCGATGAAAAGTATATGGAGCGGCTCGACTACTGGGTGCATCTGATGAAAGAACGGGGCATCTATGTCACGCTCGACCTCTACACCATTCGCGTTCTCGCCAAGGGCGAAGTGGAAGAACTCCCGAATTTGCGGGCAAACTGCCCCTCTTTCAAGGCGTTGGCTTTCATCTCCCCCTCCGCCATGAAGAGTTGGGAAGACTTCACCCGCAATATGCTCACTCACGTCAATCCTTACACCAAACTGGCGTGGAAGGATGATCCCGCGATCGTCACGATCAGCTGCATCAACGAAGATACCATTTTTGCCAACATCGATGCCGAACCGCAGGTCTCAAATCTTTTCCGGAAAAAATTCGATGAATACACCGCGCAAAAAGGCATCAAAATCACGCCCCAGAACCGTGACCGTTATTGGAAAATATTCCTGATGGAAATTTACGCCAAAGGTTACGCTCACATGAAGAAATTCCTGCGGGATCTCGGCGTGAAAGCGTTGCTGACCGACCAGAATATGTGGGCAAATATCCCCATGACGATCATGCGCAACGACTTCGATGTCGTGGATAATCACTACTACTGGCAGCACCCGACTTTCCTCGGTACTGCCTGGAGACTGCCGCTCTACATCGGCAACCGCAGTCTGATCGATGCAATGGGCGGAACGATGGCATCCATGTTCCCCTGCCGCATTTTCGGCAAACCCCTCACGATGACGGAATGGGACTTCTGCAACCCCGCTTCATACTCCGGCGAAGGCTTCCTGATGGCAGGTGCCTACTCCGCATTGCAGGACTGGGACGGCATTTTGCAGTTCCCGCTTGCAAGTACCCCCATCCGTATCAAGAGCAACAAGTGCGAACTTTCCGCCGACTTGCTCAACGACCCGCTGCGTTCCACGGCGATCCGCGGTACGGCGATGCTCTATCTGCGTGAAGACGTCGCTGCGGCAAAAGATGCCTATCCCATGGTGCTGTCTGAAACCTATATGCAGGACGGCAATCAGGAGGAGGGTGATCCTCTGGCTCTGCGTCAACTCGGTTTCGTCGGCAGAGTCGGCAGTATCGTTACTCCGAAAAACGGCAAACCCGTGCTTCCCGCCGGGACCCGTGCAGTGATCTCCATGGAGAAACACTGGAATCAGGCACGCGTCGGCAAACCGGTCTACAACGGTCTGGACAACGATCTTCTTGCCAAACTCGTTGAAAGCGGAGCCGTCCCTGCGGGGTCTGTGGACGTGAAAAACAGGATTTTCAAGAGTTCCACCGGTGAGTTGATCCTCAATCACAAGGAACATACTTTCCAGGCTGTCACTCCCCGCAGTGAATGTTTCGTTATGAAACAGGGCAAGAGCCTCGAAGGAAAGTATGCCAAGGTGGAAAACAAGTACAGTTACGGTGCATTTTTCATCAGTTCCTGTGACAAAACTCCGCTGAAAGAGAGCCGCCGCATCATGTTGCTGCACCTGACCGACCTCAAAGGAAATTTGAGCCGTTTCCGCGGTGAAAATTTCAATGTCTGTGAAAGTTGGGGCAACAATGGCGAATTTCTCGTCAAACGCGGCGAAGCCGTGATCACGCTGAACGCTCCTGCCGGATTGAAGGTTTACGCCTGCAATATCATCGGTCAGCGTCTCCGTGAAGTTCCCCATAAACGGGTCAACGGCAAGATGCAGTTTGTCGCAAAAACCAACTGGCATAAAGACCCCGTTATCGTATACGAAATCGCAAAGTAATAAACATTCACAGTACTCCGCTTTGGTGGAGTACTGTTTTTATTGGAAAAAAATATGAATTCCTGGATCTCCTGGGGCATTGTCCTCATACCGTTGCTGTTTATTATAGCAATGAGTTACTATTCACGCCGTTATATCCGCAGTGTGGCGGATTATCTTGTCGCGGGGCGGGTCGCCGGACGTTACGTTATTTCCGTTGCTGATATGACTGCCGGATTGAGTGCTTTCACGCTGGTCGCCATGTGTGAAGTCTCGTACAACACCGGTTTTGCCATGGCTTTCTGGAATAATATCCTCTTCCCGCTTGGAATATTTCTGAGTCTGACCGGCTTTATCACCTATCGTTTCCGGGAGACCTGCGCCCTGTCCGGCGGACAGTTTCTGGAACTGCGTTACAGCAGAAAACTGCGTATTTTTGCAACCGTCATACGGGTTTTTGCAGAGATACTGACCAACTGTATCGGACCGGCTGTGGCGGTACGTTTTCTGATCTATCTTCTGGGACTGCCTTTGTACTTTACGGTTTGCGGTTTCCGCTTCTCCACTTTCGTTGTCCTGCTGATCGGACTGCTGGGGCTGGCTCTCTTTGTCATCCTGACCGGCGGGCGTATTTCCCTGATCGTTACGGACTGTCTGCAAGGGTTGCTCAGTTACCCGATTTTTGTGATTTTCTTTGTTTTCGTGCTGACCTCATTTTCCTGGACGGGGGAAGTGATCCCGGTAATGAGTGACCGCGGGGCAGGGGAGAGTTTTCTCAACCCTTACGATGTTCACAATCTGCGGGATTTCAATATGTTTTCGCTTTTTGCCGCTGTGATCGGTTCCTTTTTCGGGCGCGGGCTGTGGCTGGGGAATGATACTTCCGGGTGCGGACGCACTCCCCATGAACAGAAAATGTCCGGTATGCTCGGTCAGTGGC
Organism: Lentisphaeria bacterium; assembly: GCA_017466125.1. Taxonomy (GTDB): domain Bacteria; phylum Verrucomicrobiota; class Lentisphaeria; order Victivallales; family Victivallaceae; genus Victivallis. The sequence continues at coordinate 27,648 of JAFTUS010000174.1, forward strand.
GAACCGGGTTCAGCGCACTTTTCTGCCTTACGCTGGTCATCGCTGTCATCACGGTGATGAACCATGCCAACTTTACCGGTAAAGCGCACGAAGTCCGGGTTTCTCTGACCCAACAGGCGGCACAGGAACTGCCGATAAGCAGCACTCTCCGCAGCGGCATAACCGACAGCGTCAGAAAACTTTCCCCCGTCAAACACAAAATCGGGCAGGATACCCCCCTGACACGGGAAAAAAATCTTGATACTCCTTATCTGAATACCGTCCATAACGTGCTGAAAGAAAAATCTTCTGCGCAAAAGGAGGGGAATTTTATGTTCCAGAATTTCCGCAGCCTTTACAATCAGATGATGCTGCCGGTGGTTATGCGCCATTTGCTCCCGCCCGCACTGACGGCACTGCTGGTATTGCTGATCATTATGCTGGTCATCTCCACAGATGACTCCCGTATTTTCAACAGTGCGGCGGCGATCATTCAGGACCTTGTCATTCCCTTCTGCAAGAAACCGCTGACATTGACACAGCATGTCCGGCTGCTGAAATTTATGACGGTTGTCGTTACCGGCATCTTTTTCGCCGGATCTTTGTTTATGGCGCAGTTGGACTTCCTCAATTTGTTTATGGTCATTGCCATCTCCATCTGGGGGGCAGGGGCCGGATGCGTTGTCCTCTTCGGGCTCTATTCCCGCCGGGGAACCACCGCAGGTGCTTTTACCGCTCTGATTTTGGGCGGCGGACTCTCTGCGGGCGGAATGCTGCTCCAGCGCAACTGGGCCTCGGTGGTCTATCCGTTTCTGGCGGAAATGGGCTGGGCGGAGGGCATTGGCGGATTTCTGGAAACGGTATCGGCTCCCTTCAATCCGTGGATCGTCTGGAGCATGGACCCGGTGAAATTCCCCATCAACTCCGTTGAAATCGCCTTTATCGCCATGCTGACTGCCAACATCGGTTATTGGGTCGTCTCTCTGCTGACCTGCCGTGACCCGTTCAATCTGGAGCGGCTTCTGCATCGCGGCAAGTACAACCTTAATCCGGAAAAAATCGAGATCAAAGAGAAATTCACCTGGAAAAAACTGCTGGACTTCCTGTTGTCGATCACGCCGGACTACACCCGCAGCGACAAAGTGATCGCATGGTCCGTAATGATTTACAGTATCATTTACACCTTTGTCATCTCCTTTGTCGGCGTGGTGCTGCTCAATATTTTCGGTTTGTGGGAAAAAGAGTGGTGGACATGGTATTTTCTGGTCAACTCTCTGATCATTCCGGCAATTCTGGCGGTGATCACCACGGTATGGTTTTTCATCGGCGGCGTGGCGGATCTGCGCAGACTTTTCAAGGATCTGAAACTCCGTAAGATCAATGAACTGGATAACGGAATGGTCGAAGGCAATGTATCTCTGGCGGACAAAGCCGCATTTGAAGAGAAAGATGAACAGAAGTGATTTACTGAAAAGCTCCGTTTTATAAAGATATTTTTCAAAAAAATAACGTTCCCGTTTGTATATGCGGAAAATATCGTTATAGTAAGGAAAAATCAGTTTCAGTTCAAAACACAGATAAAGGAACATTGTATGAAGCACTTGTTTTCCCGGACAACGGCACTTTTATCCGCTTTCTTTGTGGTTTCTGCAAATGCGGTGGAACTATCCGGAACTGTCGCCGATCGTAACGGCAGTACCTCCACCGTCAGTGAAAACGGCCGGGTCATCGACCGTACCAATCACCTCGGCTTTACAGTTTGGACCTCTCAAAACATCCCCGTCAAAGCGGGCGTTGCCTACTGCGGCAGGATGAAATTGGATGTTCTGTCCCGTTCGATCGGCGCACTCGGCTCTGTCCGTCTGGTTCTGCTGGATGCCAATATGCGGCCGGTCAAATATCTGCGGGAAGCCGGCGGGCCTCATCAGCACTTCTTCTCCGCAGGCCCGATACAGGTGGAATACCGCACCGCAGCGGCACACGGAGCCGGATTTATGCGGTTTGAAGTTCTGCTTGCAGGCAATCCGTCCAAAGTCCGGATCGAAAATCCGGTCATAGAAGAGGCAAAACCCGTTGAGGTGTTTCACGGAAAATACACTCCGAAACGTCCCTATCCCGACCGTGAAAAAACATTGGCGGCCATGCGTAAAACGACTCCGGCAACGGTCGATGTCGTCTGGCGGGACGGCCGTCCGGTCATCATCATGGATGGCAAAGAGGTTCTCTTCAAGAGTTACAAAGGCTCCCGTGATTACGGCGAGATGAACGAAAACGGTATCAATGTCATTCAAAGTTTTACCGCCGGGATCACTCTGTTCTGGGACAAAGTCCCGTGGGACCCGATGACGATGACCAAAGAGGGGGGATTTGATTTCTCCCGTCTGGAAAAGGAACTGCTCTTCATTTTCCACCACGCCCCGACCGCCCGTGTACTGCTCAACGTCAATGTGGACCCCGGACAGCACTTTTTTGATCTCTATCCCGACAGTATTTTCCGCAATGAAGCGGGGCAGTTGGGCTTTCGTCAATTCAACACTTTTGCCGGATTTGGCGGCAATCCGCCCAATCCGCGCAAACACCGTCACTATGCCGTCAGTTACGCCTCGGAAGATTACCAGAATTACGTCTGCAAAGGGCTGAAAGCATTGGCTGAATTTCTGAAATCCTCTCCTGCCGGAAATATCGTTGTCGGATTTGGTTTCAACGGCGGTCACGATGACCAGTTCCTGCAGTGGGAGTGGAACGCCGCACGCGGTCAGGCGGATTATTCCCCCGCCGCCCTCAAAGCATACCGCAAATGGCTGAAAGAGAAATACCGCACCGACAAAGCCCTGCGGAAAGCGTGGGGCGAACCCGCTGTCACTTTTGAAACGGCAAAAATCTTTTCCGAAAAAGAGTGGAAGAGCCGCACTTATTGGAGTTCTGCTAAAAACGGACTCGACCGCAAAGTATCCGACGGGCGGGAATTTATCACCTGGTCTATCGCTGAAATGAACAAACGCTTCGCCCGCGCCCTCAAGGAAAATATGGGGCGGCGGGTGCTTGTCGGAACTTATTACAGTTCCCCTATCTGGGGACAAACCGGCCGTTCCAGTCTGCATCAGCTTGCCGATAACGGCAAAGGGATCGATATTGTTTTCAACGTGAGCGGCTACTCCTATCTGCGGCAGCTTGGCGGCGTCGGCGGTTCCGGCAACTTTGCCATTGCCGCTGCCCACTCCGCCGGTCTGCTCTATATGCAGGAGATGGATCACCGCACCTACCGTTCCCGCCTGACCGCAGGCTGGACAAAAGGAACTGTCGCCTACCCGGATACGATCGGAGAATTTCAGGATCAGATCTTCCGTGATGTCGGCGCAACGGTTGCTTCCGGTGCTGACGGTTACTACCACTTTGATATGTTTGAAAGCTGGTATAATGACCCTGACATCCTCAAAGTGCTGAATACCGCAGCGAAAGCGGCGGATTTCTCCGTAAAAAACCGTGCCGGACTTCCCCGTTCGGAAGTGGCGATCTTTCTGGATGAGAAAGAGCGTCTGCAAAATCTCTTTACGACTTCGGCATTTCAGTACGGCATCATCGCGCGCATGAGCGGTGTTACTCCCGATATTTATCTGCTGGACGATCTGACCCGCCCGCTGCCGGATTATAAACTCTGGATCATCCCCGACCCGCTGACCATTACCGATGCCCAGCTCAAAGCGTTGAAAGAAAAAGCCTTCAAAAAGGGCAATGTCATTATGATCTCCGGCAATGCCGGAGCGTTGAGTTCTGTCACGCCCGGACGTTCTGCCCCGACGCTGGCAAAACTGGGCATCAAGGTCAGGGATGTTATGCACCCGACGGCGGATTTTGTCGAATTCAGCAAAGATCTGAAAGAGCCTGAATTTGCGGCATGTTCGGGCAGAGTGGGGCTGTTGGACATCCATTTGCATAACGCTCCGCATACGTTCCGCACGCGCTTCAATTACTTTACTGTGCTGGATGATCCCTCCTTCAAAACGGTCGGAGTCTGGCACTCCGGCAAAGCCCCGGCGATCGGCATAAAGCATACTCCCAATGGTACGATCATTTACTCCGCCTATCCGAGCGGTATTACTTCTCAAATGATTTACAATGCGGCAAAAGTGGCGGGCGTACTGCCCCATTCTGAACCCGGCAATACCGTTATTGTCGGCAACGGCGTGATTTCTGTCCACCGTATGGCTCAGGAAGTCGTGTTGTATTTCGACCGGGAAATGGAGTTCTTCGACCCGGAAACCGGAAAAATGATCGGAGAGGGAAAAACGCTGCCTGTTCCCTGCCGTCTCAAAGGCAGCCGTCTTATCAACTATCGTCTGAAAAAATAACAGAAAGGTTATATTATGTTACTTGGTTGCAACTATTGGTCAAGCCACGCCGGAACCCGGATGTGGGAACTGTGGGATGAAGATGTGATCCGCCGGGATCTGGAAAAACTGGCGGGGATCGGCTGTGAAATGCTCCGCGTCTTCCCGAACTGGCGTCACTTTCAGCCCATTGAAATCTGCTACACTCACAGCGGTCAATTCCGTGATATTTACATGAAAGGGGAGCCGCTGCCCGATACGCCCTGCGGCAGAGCCGGTGTCGATGAAGAAATGATCCGCCGTTTCCGCAAATTTGCTGAAATCGCAGAAGAGAACGGTCTTTCCCTCAAAGTCGCCCTCGTTACCGGTTGGATGAGCGGCTACTTCTACACGCCCCCTGCGCTGGATAAACTCAATCCGCTCACCGACCCCTTTGCCCAGAAATGGCAGGTGCGCTATGTCCGCTGTCTGGTGCGGGAACTCAAAGACTGCCGTGCGATCAAGGAGTGGGAACTCGGCAATGAGTCCAACTGCATGGGACAGATCTCCAACAACCATGAAGCATGGGTCTGGACCTATCTGATCAGTTCAGCCATCAAATTGGAAGACCCCACCCGCCCGGTGGCATCCGGTATGCACGGTCTGATGCCGAGCAATGATACCCTGACCCGGGACTGGGAAAAAACATGGAACATCCAGACACAGGGCGAACTTTGCGACAGTATGACGGCTCATCCTTATCCGCACTCACCCTCCAAGGTTGCGGCCCGTGTGGATGCGCACAACTCCATACGTACCGCACTTCAGGCATCGGTGGAAATGCTTTTCTACGGTGACATTGCCGGACGCCCCTCCTGTGTGGAAGAGATCGGTACGTTCTCGCCCTCCTATGTTGCCGAAAAAGAGAAGGCTGAATTTGTCCGCAATACGCTTTACAACTCCTGGGCTCACGGTTCTACGGATTTTCTGTGGTGGTGCGGTTTCGACCACAGCCATTTGAAATTCCCGCCCTATATCTGGAGCGCATTTGAACGGGAACTCGGCTTTTTTGACCCGGAATTCAACCCCAAGCCGGTGGCTCATGAAATCACTGATTTCCGGAAATTCAAAGAGAGTCTTCCCTTTGCCGAACTGCCTCCCTTCCAGCGGGATGCAGTCTGCATATCGACCCGTGCGCAGAGTTTCGATACTTCTCTGACCAACGCATGGAGCGCATTTATTCTGGCAAAACAAAATCATTTCGACATCCGCTACGCTTTTGAAACGGAAAATCTGCCCGATGCACCGCTCTACATCGTTCCCGGTCTCTCCGGCGACTGCGGTCTGTACGGAACTGAATTTGCCCAACTGCTGAAAAAAGCAGAAGAGGGAGCAACTCTCTATATCTCGGTCAATGACGGTTCTCTTGCGCCGTTTGAAAGAGCCTTCGGCGTTGAAGTGGAAGGGCGCGAAATGCGCACTTCCCCGGTCAGGATCAAGATGAACGGTCAGACTTTTGAAGTGCCTTCGCCTTTCTGCCTCTATCTGCGCAACATCAGTGCAGAAATTCTGGCGACTGAAGAGAACGGCAATCCGGTGTATGTCCGCAACCGTTACGGAAAGGGCTGGGTGTATCTGCTCACGGTCCCGGTGGAATTTACTCTCGGGTCTCATCCGGGGGCGTTCCACAAGCCGTCAGAACCGCAGTGGCGTGATTTCTACGCACCGCTTGCCGAAACTGTCCGGAACCGCCGCCGTATCACTTGCAGTGATCCGCTGGTCACATTTACAGAACATCCGGTCAATGAAAATCTCTGCTGGGCAGTTGCCATCAACAACAACGGGCAACCCTCTGCGGCTGAATACACGCTGCTCAACGGCTGGAAACTCTCTGAAGGGCAGGCCGGTGAAATTGCGCCCTTCACAGGCAAAGTTCTGAAACTGACCCGCTGACCGACGCGCCGCCACCACGGTGCTTGGACTGCTCTGGCTGCGTCAGCGAGAGGAGGGACAATCTGGACAATGATGGACTTTATGGACGGGGGTGCTGGTGCGGCAGGCAGAGACGCTTGGTGTCGTCTCTCGCCGCGCCAGGGGCATTTTGTCCGACAAGTCCGACAAGTCCGACATGTCCGACATGTCCGACATGTCCGATCCCCCCGCCGGTCGCAGCCGGTGGCAATCGCACTGTTATCCGGCTGGGAAAGTGCGTTTTATGGCGTAATTTGGTAGAATTCTGGTTACCAAATTAAAAAAGTCCTGTTTTTTTATTTTTGCGGGTTGCATTTTTTTATTTTTCGGATATAATATCGTATATCTTGTTGAAAAGTGTTATTTTTACCACAGGTACAAAAGGAAAGGGCAATTTGTTGAACATTGGTTGAACAAAATCATTTTCAGGCATTTTTTTCAAAAAATTTCTTGAATTCACAAAAAGGGCATGTAGTTTTATACAGAGTAATAAAATCGTAACTTCGCATAATATTGATTATGTGAAGTCAAAGGGGCTGATTTCAGTTCAAAATCAACAACCAAAGAACAAGGAGAAAAAAATTATGGGAAAAAACAACCTCAAACAGCATAACATAATCAATATTATGCGACATTTCACCCTCATTGAACTGTTGGTCGTAATCGCTATCATCGCCATCCTCGCCGCCATGCTGCTGCCCGCCTTGAACAAGGCACGCGAAAAAGCCCGTGCAGGCAGTTGTATCTCCAATAAAAAACAGCAGATGCAGGGGTTGCAGCTCTATGCCGATGATTTTCAGGATCAGATGCCCGCATGGATGAATGGCAATTCCTGGGGAATGGTTATTTCCGGCATCAATAAAAGTACGGATGGCCGGGTCTTTTCTCCGTATGTTTCTTACAGCGTAACCACTTGTCCCAGTGCAAATCAGCCGAAAAATTGGGACAAAACGACCCAGCTGACCGGAACTGCCGCCAAAAATTTGGATTTCTGCGGTTCTTCCGGTATGTTGAACCCTGCTGATTCCGGCATTATGTGGCTGTATTCAAGACATGATAAATCAAAAGGAAATTGGACTCAGGCTTCCGGCAGTGATGTCGCATGGCTCGGTAAGCGTATCAAAAATCCGAGCATGTTCCTGTTGCTGGCTGACGCTGCGACTTCAACTTACAATTTACCTTGGGTTACTTTTAATTTGTTTTCCGGAACTTTTTCTGCTGACAGCGATGTGTCGGGGGCATGGGCTATTCACGGCGATAGCATTGTCGCCGGTTATGTTGACGGTCACGTTATCAGCGGAAAACCGAAGGAATTGGACGTTACTAAAAATGACGGCGGCAGTGAAGCAAATCAGGTGATCAAGCCATTGGTTACCAAAATGATCGGATATATTGACGCCGGTTTTGTTCCTCATAGTTTGAACTGATAAAACCGGTATGGCAATACGGCTGTCGGCGGCATCTTTTTGCTGTTGACAGCCGTTTTTGGAGCGATGCAGAATACCAAGCCCCCCTGCTTGCCGCACCAGGGGCATTTTGTCCGACAAGTCCGACAAGTCCGACAAGTCCGACATGTCCGACCCCCCCGCCGGTCGCAGCCGGGTGCAATTATTCCTTTGATATTGCCTTTTTAGTAGAATTCTTGTAACCAAATCAAAAAAGTGATATTTTTGATTGGTCGGGCGGTTGTTTTTTCAATTTTTACAGATATAGTATAGCATGTTTGTGAAACAATGCGAAGGAGGAAATATGTTTCAGTACAAAAAAATAATCTGTTTTCTGGGAGTTCTGGTCTGCTTTGCAATTACCGGTGCCGGAGAGGTGCATTTCCGCAAAGGCGACCGGATCGGGCTGTTCGGAGACAGCATCACTCAGGGCGGCTCTTACGCCGCTTATCTTCAAATGTTCCTTGCCGGAACCGATGTGCAGATCATCAATATCGGCCTTTCCGGAGATACTTCAAGTGCAGGCGTCCGGCGGATACCCACTCTGCTGAAACATGTCGATATGAACGTTGTCTGCTATATGCTCGGCGTGAATGATGTCAAACCCCAATTCTTCAAAACTCCGGAAATGGATGATGCCAAAAAAGCCGTCTTTGACAACTTCCGCAAATCCGCCTCGAAATCCATTGAACTCTATCAGCAAAACGGCAAAAGAGTAATGATCTCCACCCCGTGCGCCTACAATCAGTATTCCGGGGCGCACACGTGGAACGTTCCTTATAAAGACAGTGTCGGCGTTGCCGGGATTTCTGCAATCAGCAGGGAACTTGCCGCAAAATACAAAATTCCCTTTTTCGACATCCAAACACCGACTCGCGGACTTTTTCAGAAGTTCCCGAAAGTGAAGTTCGCTCCCGACCGTCTGCACCCGGAACGGTTCGTCCACGTGATCATCGCAGCCAATCTTGCCCGGCAATGGGGGCTTTCCCCCGATATCGGCGATGTTCGCATTACCGGAAATTCCGCCGTTGTCAAAGCGGGAAAAGTTGAAAATCTGAAGCGCGAAAATAATACCGTTTCTTTTGATTACACCCCCGCACGCCTCCCCATCGGCAGCTGCAACGATGTGGAAAAAGCACGCAAATATTACGATCTGGATACGCTCATCAACCGGGAGACCCTGAGCGTTACGGATCTTCCCGCAGGAGAATATGACCTCTTTGCAGACGGGGAGAAACTGGGGCGTTTTTCCGCAGAACAACTGAAAAAAGGGATAAAACTCACCTCCCTTGCCACGCCGCATCAGAAACGCGCCGACGAAAATATGAAAATGCAGAAAGAGATCGAAGATACCATGCGCTATTATTCGATCAATTACCGTTTCCGTTTTATAGTGGAATGTTATGCAAAAAAGAATTACGATGATGCCGAACAGCGTCGTGCCTATATGAAAAAATGGTGCGAAAACGGTCAGAAAGACCGTCGGCTTGCCCGCAACTTCCGTTCCGTTTACGAACAGTTTCTCAAACACATCGACGGCAGGGAAAAAGAGATCGTGACCCGCAGCAGAATTCTTGCAGAACGTCTGCATAACGCCAGTCGTCCGTCCGTCTGCCGCATGCTTCTTAAACCCGTAAAATAAAATATAGAACAACTGATTTCAGGAGGAAAAATGAAAAAAGTATTGTTGTTTCTGTTGGGGCTGATGATCTGTACCGGGGCGATGGGCGCACCGGCGATCCATTTGGCCGGAGACTCGATCATCCGTGACTATTCCGGTGCGGAATATCCCCGTTTCGGCTGGGGACAACTGTTCCGCGAACTCATCAAACCGGGCAGCCGGGTGAACAACTGCGGCTTGAGCGGCAGATCCCTGAAACGCTTTATCGTTGACGGCAACTGGGCGGGGCTGATGAAAGCGGTCCGCAAAGGTGACTTTGTCATCATCTCCTTCGCCCACAATGACCAGTACCGGGGCAAACATATTCCTGAAAAATATATCGCCGAACCGCAGGAGTATGCGCAACTGCTGAAAAAATGTATTCAGGAAGTCCGCAGTAAAGGGGCAACCCCGATTTTAGTGACATCCGTTCCCCGTTACCGCTTCGACAGCAAAGGTGCGCCCGTTCAGACGCTCGGTGCTTATCCCGATACCATGCGCCAGGTCGCCTGTGAGGAAAAAGTTGAACTGGTCGATCTCAATTCTGCGCTGACGGAACAACTCCGCTCCACAGATAAAAAAGTGACCGACGCATACTATATCCTCAAACGGGTCAACCCCGCCCGGTGCGATTTTGAACATCTTACCGAAAGCGGTTCCCGCAACGCCGCTGTCACGGTTGCAAAACTCCTCCGGAAAAACAAAAGCCCGCTTGCTTCTCTGCTGCTGCCGGAAGGCACTTTCCGTGCCGTCTATCCGGTCAAAGGCGGCAACTGCAACCGCGTCCGCTATGAAGATAAGGTCAAAGAAGTTCAAAAGAACGGCAAAAAAGCCGAAATCGTCCTGATCGGGGACTCCATCACCCGCGAATGGGCACTTACCGGCAAGCCCGCTTTTGACAAGTATTTCAAAAATTATCACGTCGCCAATATCGGTGTCGGCGGCTGGAAAACCCAGCATGTCCTCTGGAACGCCCAAAACCGGGAGGTGTGGGATCATCTCGACCCCAAACTGGTCATTCTGCTCGCCGGAACCAACAACTTCGGCGGTCGTGAATCCACGCCGACCTCCACCTTTGAAGGCATCAAAGCGACCGTTGAGGCTCTGAAAAAATCCGCTCCCAATGCCAAGATCCTCGTTTTCGGCATCTTCCCCCGCGGGCAGAACCATACGGACCCCTTCCGTCCGTACATCAATGCCGTCAACAAACGGCTCGGAGAACTGGCCGAACCCGGCAGAGTTTTCGTGGAAAATATCGGTGACCAGTTCCTCTATCAGGATGGAACCATCAGCAGAGAGGTCATGAAAGATTATCTGCATCTGACCCCCGCCGGATACAATATCTGGTTCAATGCGATCTATCCTTATTTGCGCAAGATCTTTCCCGACCGCGCCTCAAAAAACTACTTTGAAGTGAAAAAAGACCGGGGCGCACCGCGTATCTTCCTCAACGGAAAGGTTTTTCCCGCCCGTATTTTCTTCGGTTCTGTGGCGCACGGCCATTTTCTCCCCCATGCCAAAGATGCCGTTTCCCGTGAGTTCGGCTACGCTTCCGACATCGGCGGACTTTCGATCTTTGAGGGACACGGCAGTCTGTTGTGGAGCGACGAAGATCAGGAAAAACTCAAAGCCTTCAACAAGGAACGTGCCGACCGCTTTTTCAAAGCCAATCCCCACGCTTATCTGCTGGTGCGTATCATTACGACTCCCGCAATTTCCTGGTATAACAAACACCCCGAAGTGAAAACGCTTTTCAACAACGGTAAAAACGGCAAATTCGCACATGCCATTCAGCCCTCTCTGGCTTCTGAATATTATCAGAAAGAGGTCGCAGAGGCTCTCCGCCGTACCATCCGCTTCTACGAAGAGACCTATCCGGGAAGAATGGCGGGGTATCATATCGCCGGACTTCATACCTCCGAATGGGTCTACGACAGCAGTTATCTGCGGGAAACCGAAGGGTATGACCCCTGTACCCGTGAAGGATTCCGCAAATATGTGGCGGAAAAATACAAAACCGATGCCGCTTTGCAGAAAGCGTGGAACGATAAAAACATCACCCTCAAAACAGTGGATGTTCCCACCCACGAAGAACGCAAAGGCGATGGTGTCAACTTCCTGAAAGAACCCGCAACCAGTCAGAAATTGATCGATTTCGGCGTTTACCGCAATGAACTTGTCAGCGATACCATCTGCCGCCTGGCACGGATCGTGCGCGAAGAACAGCCGGGGCGTCTGGTCGGATTTTTCTACGGCTACGTCTGCGTGGCCTCCTGGTACGGCGGCGGTGACAAAACCGGGTATCTCTCTTTCCGCAAAGTCGTGGATTCGCCCGATGTGGATTTCTTCTGCACCCCGCTGCACTACAACGGCCGCCGCCGTCATCAGTCCGTCTTTACGCAGGGCTTCAACGAAACCGTTTCCGCTGCCGGAAAAATCTGGCTCAACGAAGACGATACCGCAACCTATCTCGGTTACGTTACCGCTGACGGCGGCCCCTCTATGATGTCCGCCTGCCGCACGCCGCAGGAGACCGCCGACATGCTCCGCCGCAATCTGATCTTTTCGCTCATCAACAACCACGCCATCTGGTGGATGGATCTCAACGGGGCGGGCTGGTTCGATGACCCCGGTATGTGGAAGACCATGAGAGAGTTGATCCCCTTTGAAAAGGCATTGCAGAAAAATCCGCTTCCTCACGAACCGGAACTTGCCCTCTCTTTCGACCAGAAAGGCGCGATGTATTTCATGGGGGAACACGCCAAAGAGGGTGCGCCGCCGAACTTCGCCTCCGATCACATCATTTCGCTCGGTTTCTCCGGGGCTCCCGTCGGTGTCTATCTGCAAAGCGACATCCTTGCCGGAAGAAGCAAGGCGAAAGTTACCGCTTTCTTCACCAACTATGCCATGAACGCCAAAGACCGTGCCGCCATGAGAAGTTATGCCGCAAAAAACAGCTGCATCTGGACTTGGGCTCCCGGATATATCGACCTTGAAACCGGCAAAGCATCCCTCAAAGCCGTGGAGGAGACGACCGGATTTAAGGTTCAGAAAATGCCCGATGGTGTCACGCTTGAAGTCAGCGTTACCGCCGAAGGTAAAAAACTCGGTCTGCCCCGCAAAATGGGACCGGCTCTCCGCTACGGTGTGCCGGAGATCGTTCAGGCGAAACCCATTCTTTCGCCCGTTCCCCGGAAAGGCGATAAGGTTCTGGGGGTGTATAACAACGGCAAACCTGCCATTGTCCTGCGGCGGGTCAACGGAAAGGTCCATGTTTTCTGCGGAACGACCGTGATCCCCCCGGCTCTTTTCCGTCATGTCGGCGAATTGGCAAAGGTGCATTTCTACGCACCCATCAACACGCCGGTCTATTCCAACGGACGTGAGATCGCAGTGTATGCCAACAAAGACCTCAATATTGACGTAACCCCCCGTGTTTCCCGCAGATATACCGATTATTATACCGGTAAGCAGTACAGCGGTAAAAAGTTCAACGTCAAATTGAAAACGGGTGAAACGCTTCTGCTTTCTCCCCTCGGTGTTACCGTTTCAGAGAAATAACTCAACAATATAAAGGAAATCTATCATGAAAAAGTATCTTATCTTTGCTGTAATGTTCGCTGTTGCCATGGCTTCTGCCGCGGAAAAATTTTTTGAAATGGATAAAAAAGGCAATCTGCTTTTCAAAAAAGCAACGCTTTTCAACTTCACTCCCGGCGGTTTTGAACGGTTCGGCGGATATGCTTTCAACGGCAACTCCTCGCTGGAAATGGAACTGGATGCAAAGGACTACAAAAACAATGCCCTCTCTGTGTCAGTGACCGGCTGTGTCTCCGCTTTGCCCGGCCCGGAGGGAGGTGTCCTCTTCTACCGCCCCGGCTACCACAATATTCTCGGAATTGACCGGCAGGGACGGATCACACTTTCCATCTGGTACAAAAATCCTGCCAGCGGCAAGTTCGACAAAAATGTGAAACTCTTTTCCAAACGGACGGTCAGAGTCGGAAAAGGCCGCTACTTCCGTGCGGCATTCACGCTTGCGCCCGCTGCCGACGGAAAGACGGTTGCAAAACTCTATCTCGACGGCAGCAAAGAGGCGGAACTGACCATCTCCGAACCGCTGTACGGTTATAAACGTGTCTGCTACATCGGCGGATCGCGTTTCCTGAAAAAAGGAAATTTCAAGGGGATCATCCGCAGTGCAGTGATTTGCAGCGGAACGCTTTCCGATGAAGAGATCGCCGCATTGCAGTAACGCTGTTTGAATATCTGATTTACGGAGGTTTTATGTTCAAATATCTTTTTTTCGATGATCAGCGGCTTTTTGCCCGGGAAAATCTGGTGCGCAAATACGGCACGCCGGAATTGATCGAAGATGCTTTCTACCGTGACCCGAACGTGGATATGAACCTCTCCGGAAGTTGTGTCTTCAAGTGTCCTGACGGCAAGTACCACATGATCTATCACGGCATCGGTGATGATACCAACGCCGGAGGGATCGGCAATGTGGCATGTGATGCCACCGGCAAACGGAAACGGCGCGCCTTTGTCTGTGCTGCCGTCAGCGACGACGGCATCCACTTCACTCCCCGCATGACCGGTGCTGACTCCTGCGCCGGAACGCCGGAGTTCCCGAATTCCGTTTCCGATGCAACCTGGGATCTCGGCGAACTCGGATGTGTTGTCGAAGACCGTAAAGCCCCCGCAGAAGAACGCTACAAAGCGTTGATGGTAACATCTTTCAAGGATGATGAATTCCGGCACAGAGACTATCTGATGGCTTCCCCCGATCTGATCCGCTGGCACAAGATGCCCGGTACTTGGCATCAGGTCGGCACGGAACCGATCGTCAGTTGTTTCTACAACAAGTGCTACGATAATTTCACCATTATCTGCCGTCCCGATTGCGGGGAACGCCGGGTCGGTTATGCGGAAACAAGTGATTTCAAGACGTTTACCGCTCCGCTGCACTGTCTGCAGGTCGATTCGCTGGATCAGCCGCTGGATGAGTTGTACGGTATGCCCGCATTTGAATATGATAACTGGTATATCGGTTTCCCCTATCTCTACGGCGGACAACCCCATAAAAACTGGTGGAAGGGGGCGGAGGGAACGATGCACTGCGAATTGGCTTACTCTTTGAACGGTAAGAATTTTCAGCGTTCTTTGCGCACGCCGTTCATCTGCGGATGGGATCAGCAGACGATCGATAAATTTGGTAAAGTCTGCCCGATCGTCTGGCCCAACTGGATGCTGCGCAAAGAGGACGGTTCCATCCTGATTTACGCCCAGATCATTCCGAAGGATCACGGCTGGCTGATGAAGTCCACCGGGGAGTCCGCGCTGGCGGTCTACCGTTTGCGGGAGGACGGATTTATCTGTCTTGCCTCTGAACGCGATAAAACCGCACGGCTCGCAACCAGAGAAAATATCTGGCACGGCGGCGAACTCACGGTCAATATCAGGTGTTCTGCTCCGGCGACGGTTGCCGTTCTCCGTCCGGATGTGCAGGCGCAGACGTGCCGTCCGATCGAAGGATTTTCGCACGAAGACTGCGCCGCCTTTTGCGGAGACAACTGCCGCTGGGTGCCGGAGTGGAAAGGCGGAAAACTGGATTCTCTCAAAGGCAGAAATCTGGTGTTTGAGATTTGTTTCGGCGGCGGCGAACTTTATGCACTTTCAGGGGATTGCACCCCGGTAATGTTCGTCGAAGCACGCAAACATGAACTTTTTGGAACTTTACCCACGCGGAAAGGGTGGTAATAAAAATGATAAAGAAACAGGTTTCTCACGTTTTCGACTGGTGGCTGGTGCATGACCGGCTCTTTGAATTTGCTTACGCAAGTTATGCGGAGCTGGGCTGTACCAGTTTCGGCTTGCCCAATACCCACATGCTCCGCTTCGCGGAAGAACCGGATTTTGCGGACAAACTCAAAAAACTCAACCGTGATTACCACATGCACTTCGACGGAGCCCACGCCCATTGGAGCGAGATTTGGGACCCGAATACCGTTGGTGAGGAAAATCGCAGAATGATGATGAAAAATCTTACGATGGCAATTGAGAAAACCGCTGAATTTGAGGCGGGCGTTCTCACCATCCACCCCGGTTATTCCGCGCTTCAGAAGAATTCGGGCGTCACCGTTTTGGAATTGCGGCAGAACTGCATCCGCACCATGGAGGAACTGCTGCCGCTCGCCGAAAAACGGAACGTGAAAATCGCACTGGAAAACAATATCTCCCCCGCCGATACGATCGACGAACTGATCGCCATTGTTGAGGCGGTAAATTCCCCGTATGTCGGCGTCTGTTACGACTCCGGCCATGCGCACGAAATGTCGAAACTGCCGGGGAAAAACGCCGCCGATATCGACGGTTTTACGCAGGAATTATGGAAAAATAATGTCATTCTCGGCGAAAACAATGCCGTTGACCGTCTCGCCCCCTACATCATCGAATGTCATTTGCACGACAACGACGGACTGTTCGATCAGCACCGTCTGCCCGGCGAAGGCACGATCGACTGGGTGCATGTGATCGATGTGCTGAAAAACAAGTGTCCGCGTCTTGAATGTGTGCAGAACGAGGCCCCTCCCTGTTCCAGCAAGGCTTCTATCCCCCATGCGGTGGAAGTTTTCCGGAAACTTTGGGAAGAAAGGTGATATTTTATGATGATGAAAATGATTGGGATCGCTGTATTGGCGGTGTTTGCATGGTGCTGTTTTGCGGGCGATTTTTACGAGGTGAAAAAAGATCGCGGAGTGCCCCGTATTTTTAAAAACGGCAAAGTGATGCCGTCCCGTATTTTTTTCGGTTCATTTGCGCACATCAAATTTCCCCACGCCCGGGAGGTGGTTCCCCGGGAATTTTCCTATGCCAAAAAGGTCGCCGGGGTCGATATTTTTGAAGGACACGGCGATTTGCTGTGGAGCGATGGCGATCTTGAGAAAATCAAGGCGTTCAACAAGGAGCGGATGGATCGTTTCTTCAAGGCAAATCCGGAGGGGTTTCTGCTGGTGCGCCTTGTAGTCAATCCGCCCGGATGGTGGTACAAAAAACATCCGGACGGCCTGACGAAATGGGCGGACGGACGCCCCGGGCGTTTCCCCAATCTTGCCTCCGAAACCTATCAGAAAGAGGTCAATGAGGCTCTTCGGCGCACGATACGCTTTTACGAAGAGACCTATCCCGGCAGAATGATCGGTTATCATCCGGCGGGCTTGCGCACTTCTGAATGGCTTTATGATGAACATTATACGACCGACAGTGAAGGATATGACCGGACGACCGTTCTGGGGTTCCGCAAGTTTCTGAAAGAAAAGTACAGGACCGATGACGCTTTGAAAAAAGCGTGGAATGATCCCGATGTGACTTTCAATACCGCCGCTGTTCCCACGCATGAGGAGCGCAAAGGAGACGGCATTTATTTCTTGAAAGAACCGGCGAAAGATGCCAAATTGATCGATTTCTACACCTTCCGCACAGAATTGATCAGCAGTACGATCTGCCGCATGGCAAAGACGATCAAAACAGAACAGCCGGGACGGTTGACCTGTTTCTTTTACGGTTACACCTCGCTTGCTTCATGGTATGGCGGCGGCGGAAAAACCGGTTATCTCGCATTCCGCAACGTGCTGAATTCGCCCGATGTGGATATTTTCTGTTCTCCGTTCAGTTACAACTGGCGGCGCAGAAATCAGCCGTTGACCAATCAGGGGATCACAGACAGTATCGCCGCAGCCGGAAAACTCTGGCTCAATGAAGATGATACGGTCACGCATCTGGGGTATACCTGTTCTGACGGCGGGCCGGCAACGCTTTCGCCCTGCTATACGCCGCAGGAAACGGCCGATATGCTCCGCCGCAATCTGCTTTTTACCTATATGAAAAATCATGCCATCTGGTGGATGGATCTCAACGGTGCGGGCTGGTTCGATGAAGAGGAGATGTGGCTGACGATGAAAGAGTTCATCCCGCTTGAAAAGGAACTCCTCAATGAGCCGGTCGCCTTTGAGCCGGAACTTGCCATCGCTCTGGATCAGCGCGGCGCACTTCATTTTATCGGAGAACACGCCAAAGAGGGCGCACCGCCGAATTTTGCCGTAGATCACATCGGATATTATGCCTCTGCCGGTGCGCCGTACGGGGTCTATTTGCAGGACGATGTCCTTGCCGGAAAGACCAAAAGCCGCCTGACGCTCTTTCTCTCCTGCTACGCACTGGATGCCGCACAACGCAGACAGATGCGGGAATATTCTGCAAAAAACAGCTGCATCTGGCTGTGGGCTCCCGGCTGGATCGATCTTGAAAGCGGCAGAGCATCCGTGGAAAACGTTGAAACTGCAACCGGGTTCAAGGTGAAACTTCTGCCGCATGAAACATCACTGGCAGTGAAAACCACCCCGCAGGGCAGAGCCATCGGCCTGCCCGCTGAAATGGGCCCGCGGCTCCGTTACGGAGTCCCGACGGTTTCAAAAGTGATGCCCATTCTGTCGCCGATCCCTCAAAAGGGGGATCTGGTACTGGGCGTCTACGAAAATGGAGAACCGGCTGTTATTTTAAGAAAAGTCAACGGCATACCGCAGGTCTTCTGCGGAACGACGGTCGTGCCGGTGGAACTTTTCCGTTATGCCGCCAAACTCAACGGGGTTCACTTCTATACAGATATCGGGCCTGCGGTCTACTCCAACGGCAGAGATGTCGGCGTGTATGCCACAGCGGACGGTACGGTGAAAGTTACGCCGAAAGTGCCGGGGACTTATGTGGATTACTTCTCCCGCAAACGGTATTCGGGCAAGGTGTTCGATATTCCCATGAAACAGGGGAATTCCGTGCTGCTGCTTCCTGAAAAAGTCAATAACAACATCAAACGGTGAGGGCGGATATGAAAAAAGTTTTCTTTACACTTCTGCTGACGGCAGTTTTCTCTCTTTCCGGGGCGGAATTGCTTTTTGAAATCAATAAACAGGGTTCGATCGCTCTGGTGCAGTGCCAGATGCTCGGTTTCAGCGGGATCGGGCTGGATCGCTTTGTCGGATACTCTTTCAACGGCAGGGACTCGCTGTTCTGGTTTGAAACGCTCAAAAAGGAACAACTGCAAAAGGAGTTCACGATCGTACTTACAGCGGCGGTTCACTCTCTGCCGCCGGAAAAGAAAGTTGTGCCGCTTTTTCTCCGTCCGGGATTTCACAACTGTATTGCAATAGACTCTTCCGGCGTTCTCTCCTACTCGATCTGGTATCTGAAAACGGACGGTACAAAGGGAGTGATCAAAATAAAAACAGAAAAAAGCATCCGCATCGGCAAAGGACGTTTGAACCGCATCGTCGTTACCGCTGAAACGCTGGCGAACGATCAACTGCGGGCGCGGCTCTGGTACAACGGTGGTCTTGTCGGAGAGAAAACCGTAAATGGAAAAGGTTTTTTCAAATACAGCAAAAATATTTATATCGGTTCTGCTCCGAAACACTTGACCGGATTTTCCGTCCTCGACGGCGTGATCCGCAGTGTTCAGATCTGCAACAATGTTCTGCCGGAAAATGAAATCGTCAAATTACGGTAAACAAAGGAGAATATACGAATGAAAAATACACTTTACGGTGATGGTATCCATGACGATACCGCTGCAATCCAGGAGATGCTCGACAGCGGCAGTACGCTGGTGGCTCTGCCCGTGCCGGAAAAACACTATCTGATCTCCAAAACGCTGGTGCTGCCCTCCAAGGTGGAACTGCGTCTTGACCGCTGGACAACAATCAGACTTGCCCCCAAAAGCAACTGCCCCATGCTGACTAACAGCGATACGCAAAACGGCAATACCCGTATCTGCATCCGGGGCGGTATCTGGGATTTCAACAACAAAGAACAGGCCCCCAATCCGCAAATGCTGACGGGAACGGATAACCCCGATCAGGTGAAACGTATGCCGATCCCGGAGGATTATCCGATCGACCCGCTCTACGGCCGCCCCTCCTGTCTGGAAAGAACGATGCCGTGGCATCCCGACCGCTACTGGGGAAGCGGTATCTTTTTTCTCAATGTCGATCAATTTGAAATGAGCGATATGGTACTCAAAGACCCGGTCACTTATGCGGGCAAGTTCGCCCGTCTGACCAATTTCACTATGAACCATATCACCTTTGATTTCAACGAGGGAAACCCCTCTCCCAACAACATGGACGGACTGCACTTTGACGGTTTCTGCCGCAACGGTAAGATCAGTGACCTCAAAGGAGCATGTTACGATGATCTGCTGGCATTCAATGCCGAAGACGGCATGAGCGATTCACCCTGTTTCGGGCCTATTGAAAATATCGAAGTGGACGGCATCTTCTCCGACCGCTGTCACTCGGCGGCGCGTCTGCTCTCCTGCGGTTCGATGATCCGCAACATCACCATCCGCAACGTTCACGGAACATTTTACCGCTATTGTGTCGGCTTCACCCACTTTTTCCCGGAACGCAAAGCGCGTGGACGGTTCGACCATATCGTTCTGGAAAACTTCTTTATCGGCAAGGATCTGCCGCTGGAGTCCGACTGGAACAAGTGTCCGGATTTCCCGCTGATCTGGGGGGAGGGGAACGGTTCGATCGGTTCTCTGCGGATCACCGGTCTGCACCGGGTCGAAGAACATACCCCCGTACCGGCAGTGGAATTCGGGGCGGACTTTGAAATCGGTCAACTGACCATGAGCGACTGCTCCTGCGAAAATCATCTGCCGGAAAAGTTGGTTTTTCTTAAAAATGACGGAAAGATCGGTAAACTTTCCTTTGACGGCTGCCGCTGTGTTTCTGCTCCCGGAGCCGGAGAAGTTGAAGCTTTTGTCTGTAATGGAAGCGTGGGAGAATAACCATGAAAAGCAAACTTTACGGTGATGGTATCCACGATGATACCGCTGCGATCCAGGAGATGATCGACAGCGGCAGCACCCTGGTGGCTCTGCCGGTTCCGGAGAAACACTATCTGATTTCCAAAACTCTGGTGCTGCCTTCCAATATCGAACTGCGCCTTGACCGGCTGACCACGATAAAACTTGCTCCCAAAAGCAACTGCCCCATGCTGACCAACAGCGATTATGAGAAAGGCAACTGCCGTATTATCATAGACGGCGGTATCTGGGATCTCAACAATCTGGAACAGGCACCCAATCCCATGATGCTGCAGGGGGATACCAATCCCGATCAGGTGAAACGGCTGCCGATCCCGGCAGATTATCCGATCGATCCGGAGCTGGGATACGCAGCTCCAGCGGGAGACCGGATGTGGCATCCTGACCGTTACTGGGGCAGCGGACTTTTCTTCCTCAATGTGGATCAGTTTGAAATGCGGAACATGGTTCTCAAAGATCCGGTAACATTTGCGGCTCAGTTTGCCCGTTTGAGCAATTTTACTATGTGCCACATCACCTTTGATTTTAACGAAGGTAATCCTGCGCCCAACAATATGGACGGGCTACACTTTGACGGATTCTGCCGCAACGGCAAAATCAGTGATCTTAAAGGAGCATGTTATGATGATTTGCTGGCATTCAATGCCGATGACGGCACGATCGATTCACCCTGTTTCGGACCTATCGAAAATATTGAAGTCGATGGTATTTTTGCTGACCGCTGTCACTCGGCGGCGCGCCTGCTCTCCTGCGGTTCGATGATCCGTAATATCTCCATCCGCAATGTTCATGGAACTTTTTACCGGTACTGCGTCGGTTTTACCCACTTTTTCCCGGAACGCAAAGCGCGTGGACGGTTCGACCATATCGTTCTGGAAAACTTCTTTATCGGCAAGGATCTGCCGCTGGAGTCCGACTGGAACAAATGTCCGGATTTCCCGCTGATTTGGGGGGAGGGGAACGGTTCGATCGGTTCTCTGCGGATCACCGGTCTGCACCGGGTCGAAGAACATACACCCGTACCCGCGGTGGAATTCGGGGCGGATTTTGAAGTAGGACAACTTACAATGAGTGACTGTTCCTGTGAAAATCATCTGCCGGATGAACTGGTTTTCCTGCAAAATAACGGAAAAATCGAAAAACTTTCCTTTGACGGCTGCCGCTGTGTTTCAGCACCGGGGGCGGGAAAGATCATTGTTGCAAACGGAAACAAGGCTTTGGAATAAAAAAACGATGACCACTGAACAGAAAATCCTTTTCCTGAAGCAGAAATACGATTTCAGCAAACGCAAAATCGGAAAAGTTCACGGTTGTTCTCCGCGTGTTTTAATGGAGTTCGACTCCTGCTGGCGTGTGCGCATGGTAAGTTCCGGAAATCAGGGCTGTTGTTTCTGGGACGGCAGCAGTTATGTAGAAGCCGTCGTTTCAGGAGAAACACAGGAAGAGGCACTGGAGGCTCTGGAAAATCTCTGTGCCGAACAGAAAGCCGCCGGAGGAATTCTGGTCGATCCCGCCTCGGTCCGTACTGACGGAAAGAGTACCAAACGGGTCACATTGAGCGATATTGCCCGGAAAGTCGGATGCAGCCGGGCGGCTGTCTCCTTTGCCATTCTGGGAAAACATTCGATCAGCGATAAACTGAAAATGAAAATATTTGCCGAACTGGAACGCAGCAATTACAAACCGTCGGCAGGACGCAAAATGCTGCCGCGCAAACCGGTTGTGCTGTTGAGGCGGATCTATGAGGGGGAAACAGACGGTGAAGGGCAACTCGCTTCTCTGCTTTTAAAAAAGGGGTATACTCCGCTTCTCTGTTTTCTGCCGCTTTATGATCCGCTGAATGAAGAGGGGATGGCGGCATTTGCCCAGATACAGAAAGTGCCGAATTTGGCGGGGATACTCAGTATGCATCCGGCTTTGGAAAGTATGGATATCCTGCGTTATTCACAGGGTGTGCCGGTTACGATCAGCAGCCGTCCGGACTCCATGCTGTCCAATGCTTATTATGACTTTTCCGCCGCCGGGGAACTGGTGGCGTCGCTCATCAGTGAATACAAGCACAGGAAAACAGCCTTTGTTTCATACGGTGAAGTTGACGGCAAAGAGTATCAGTTATTGACAAAGGGACTGAAAAAAAGAAAAAAAGGTGTATCCATAGAGGTTTTCGATATTCCGGTCCCGGCTTCGGA
The DNA here is from genome assembly GCA_017466125.1 of Lentisphaeria bacterium. Classification (GTDB taxonomy): domain Bacteria; phylum Verrucomicrobiota; class Lentisphaeria; order Victivallales; family Victivallaceae; genus Victivallis. The sequence goes on from JAFTUS010000174.1 coordinate 50,087, forward strand.
TTGCTGTTTGCAGACGGCTGTTCCGCTTTTGAATGAGGCGTACGCAAAAGGCTGCACATTCTTTTTTGCCCAATCCGAAGAACATTGCGTTCTGGTAAAACAGTGGGCGGAACAAACGGGGCTTGCTGTCCCGGAAGATATTTCTCTTCTGTATATGAATTATGAACGGGTCCCGGAACATCTTCTGCCCAAAGCAAGTTCGCTGGAACTTCCCTATCGGGAGATCCACAAAGCGGTCGTGGAGGAGATGGTCTGCAAAATTGAACATAAACCGCTGCCGCAGAAGGTTTTTCAACCGTCCATAAAAGACGGAGGAACAGTCGGCATCTGCCGCATTGGAAATAAAAATAAGAAACGGACGAAATAACGAGGTGTAACAGTATGAATGAACGGATTTCACAAATGTATCACATTCGGGCAAAACAGTTCTTTGAACGGTTTTCCGAAGACTATTTTGAAACAACTCTGCCGCTGACGGTATCGTTTCAGAAAACGGCTGAACCGCTGCCGTACGAAAAATCTTTCGCCGATTTGGATTTTCAGCCGGTCGCCGAAGGGGAACGCTGGGGGAAACAGTGGGATAGCGGTTACTTTAAACTGACCGGAAAGATCCCGCAGGAATGGGCGGGAAAACCCATTTGGCTCCATTTGGAAATGGGCGGAGAAATCACCATTTTCGACAAGGATTTCGTACCGTATTACGGTATGACCAATACCTGTATCCAAATTCCGAATTTCCGCAAAGAATACTATCCGTTCATGAGCAGTGCCAAAGGCGGCGAAGAGTTCACCATTTACGCCGAAGTCACCGGCAACGGTTACAACAATACCGGTAAAGGCGATTGTGATGTGGGGTATATCGATCACATGAAGTTCGGCGTGTTCCGCAAAGATGTGTGGGATTTCCGCAACGATTTCAAGGTGGTGTATTCGCTGCTGCGCTTTTTCACCGGCGGCTGCGAAAACAATCCCGGCGGCTTTCAGGAAGTGCGCAAGGAGTACCGCCGCTTCAACTACCGTGCCGCCCAACTCTGCCGCTGTCTGAATGATGCCATCGACGTTTACGCCAATGATCCGGATAATGCCGCCGCCGCAAGACAGATCCTGCGCCGGGAACTGGATCGCCCCGCCCAGTCCAGTGCCATGACGACCACCGCCGTCGGGCATGGTCATCTGGATATCGGGTATCTCTGGATGATCCGTGAGACCAAGCGCAAAGCCTGCCGTACATTTGCCAGTCAACTTCACAATATCAACCGTTATCCCGGGTATGTATTCGGAGCGTCACAGCCTCAACTTTACGCTTACGTCAAAGAGCGTTCCCCCAAACTTTACGAACGGGTCAAAGAGGCGTACAAACAGGGAAAATGGGATTTGCAAGGCGGCATGTGGGTCGAGGCTGACACCAATCTTATCTCCGGTGAGTCCATGGTGCGCCAGTTCCTTCACGGAAAAAATTTCTATATGGATGAGTTCGGCGAAGAGGTGAAAAATCTCTGGCTGCCGGACGTTTTCGGCTACTCCTCCGCGCTGCCGCAGGTGATGAAAGAGGCGGGTGTGGACTATTTCACGACCCAGAAGATCTCCTGGAACGAACTGAACTATTTTCCGCATCACTCCTTTGTCTGGAAGGGATTGGGCGGCAAAGAGGTCGTTGCCCACTTTCCCCCCTGCGACGGTTACAACTCCTACCTTGAACCCGAAGAGATGCGCTGGGCGGAAGATAATTATCAGGAAAATCACATCTGCGACGAATTTCTGACGCTTTTCGGGGCAGGGGACGGCGGCGGCGGACCGCTGCCCGACCATATCGAAACCGGTATCCGTGATGCCGATCTGGAAGATTGCCCGCATGTGAAATTCGGCCGTGCCTGCGAGTTCTTTGACCGTCTCGGGACGAAAAAAGATGAACTGCCGATCTGGGATGGCGAACTCTATTTTGAACTGCACCGCGGGACGCTCACCGGCAGAGGACGCACCAAACTGCTCAACCGGAAATTTGAACAGAAACTGGCGGCGGCAGAGATCCTCTTTTCTGCACTGCCGGTAATGGAATATCCGGCTCAGAAGATGGACGAAATGTGGAAATATCTGCTGATGAGTCAGTTCCATGACATCCTGCCGGGGTCTTCGATCATCGAAGTCCATGAGGAGGTGGAAAAACAGATCGCCGCTTATATTGATGAAGTCGATGAGATGATACAGCGTGCCGCCGCAAAACACCTGAAAGGCGACAAGGAGTCCGTGACGTTCTTCAATACGCTGGCGGTGCCGTTCTCCGGGCTGGTGAAAGTGCCTGAAATGTGGAAAGATCATGCAGTTGCCGATGAGAACGGCAAAGCGTACACGCTTCAGGAGGATGTGTCCGGCTTGTGGACGTTTGTGAATATTGCTCCTTTCGGGAGTGTGACCCTCAAATGCGGCGGAAACTGCGAGTCAGGCCGTGAAACCTGTGACGACAAAACGGTTCTGGAGAATGACTTTGTCCGCTATGAATTCGATGCCGACGGCGGCATGACCCGTGCGTATGACAAGAGACTTGACCGGGAGTTCATCAAACCGGGCGAAAGAGGAAATGAATTGCGCCTTTACGTCGATCATCCCCGTGTGTTTGATGCCTGGGAAGTCGATATGCTCTACCGTGACATCGCCCCTCTGAAAGCCCGTCATACCGCTGAACCTGTGGTGAAACGCGGTGCGCTTTTCGATACGATCGAGTTTTCGCTCCTTGTGGATAAGACTCCGGTCAGACAAGTTGCGGTGCTGGGCAGAAACTCTGCCCGCATCGACTTCCATACGGAGGTCGAATGGGATACGTTTGAACAGATGCTCCGCATCGCATTCCCCGCCGATGTCAATGCTTCGGAGGTCACATGCGAGATACAGCATGGATTTGTGAAACGTTCCACGCTTCAGAATACCTCATGGGATCTGGCGAAATTTGAATATTGCATCCACCGTTACGCAGACATCTGCGATCAGAGGGGCGGAGTCGCTCTGCTCAATAACGGCAAATACGGCATGGGATTTTTCAACGGCGCATTTGAGTTGAACTTGCTGCGTTCGACCAACTATCCCGATGAGACCCGTGACAGCGGTCATCATGCCTTTACCGTCAGTTATTTCCCGCACAAGGCCGATGCCCTGACTGAAGTGATACAGGAGGCGGCTCAACTCAACCGCAAACCGCTGTGTCTTGACAACGTTGCGGAAAAAGTGGTTCTGCCCTTTGAATTCAGCGGCGAAGGCATATCGCTGGAGGCGTTCAAGAAAGCCGAGAAGAGCAGCGATCACATTCTGCGTTTCAACGAAAACTGCGGCAAGTACAGTACGCTGAAACTGAAAGTCCGCGGCAAACTCTACCGCTGTGACCTTATGGAGTGGCAGGAGGGCGAACCGCTCGCCGCCGACAGCGACAACTGCATCACGCTGACGCTTAAACCGTTCCAAATCGCAACATTCCGTCTGAAAGCAGAATAAGCATCTGCTGAAACGGAAAACAACCGGAGCCGTTGTTTCTCATTTTGAGGCTGACAACGGCTCCGTTTTTTACCATTTGATGTAATCGGAGGCGGCGAGAATCATTTTCTGAAGAGTGATCTCATATTCTGCGCTTTTGGGGTTTTGCCCGCCGCTGTGCAGCAGTTCGGCAAATTCGAGCAGTTGGTCTTCAAAACGGTCGTTCATCGGGCCGATTTTCAAATCGTATGTTCCGGCTTTGTATTCCGCGTTGTCCCGGCTCAGTTCCAGATGAACATTGACCGGAATATCGTTGAATTTCGGGTGGCCGCCCGCCGTCTGATCGTACCCCTGTTCCAGCGGGAAAAGTTCCAGCGTTCCCTGCGTGCCGCGCACCGTGAAACGGCGGTTCGGAATGGCGTTTATTCCGCACATGGAGCAGTGAAGCGTGGCGATCGCTTTGGGGTAGGTGAAAAGCGTCACCCAGTTGTCATTGACCTTATCGCCCGCCGTATTGCGGAAGAACGGATGGATCTCCAGCGGTTCGCCCATCAGTTCCAGCAGAACATCTATGAGGTGTGAGGCGTAATTGAACATCGTTCCGCCGTGATATTCTGAAAACCACTGCCGGAATGCGGGAGAACCCTCTCCCCGGTGCATATTAGCGTCGATCTCCCAAATCTCCCCCAGATAACCTTTGCGGACAATATCGAGCATGAATTTGACACCCCGGTTTTTCCGCAGCATATATCCGGGCTGGAACAGCACTCCCCGGTCATAGAAATCCTGCACCAGGGCGGCATATTCTTCAAGGGTTTCGCCGCCGGGTTTGTCGATGTGGATGGGAAGACCGTGTTCCAGACAGCGGCGGGCGACCGGAACCAGTTGACGCATTTCTGTTTCCACAAAAACGGCATCCAGTTCCGGCAGTTCAAAGACTTCGTCTATGGAGACGCGGTTCAAACCGGCATAACAGGGCAGAGCGAGTCCTTCAGACACTTTTCCCTCTTCGGGAGCGATTGCAACGACTTCAAAAACATCGCTTAACTGATTGCGCAATGTTTTCATTACTCCGTCAGCGTGTTCGTGAAGGACACCGATTTGTGCGATTTTCAGTTTTTTCATTTTAACGGACCAGCAGTCTTCCGCCGTCGATCACATGGGAAGAACCCGTGATGAAAGCCGCTTTATCCGAACAGAGATAAAGGATGAAATCCACCAGTTCAATGGGTTCTGCGGCTCTGCCGAGTAGCGTTTTCATACCTGCCATGGCGGGCCGGGTCAGCACCGGGCCGGGGATGACACAGCAGGAGCGCACATTGTGCGGCGCGCCGAGAATGGCAAGGGATTTGGTCATACCTTTCATGGCACTTTTTTCCGCAGAATAATCCAGCGAGGGACCGTCTCCGCCCTCTTCCCCGGTGACGGAACCAAAGTTGATGATCACGCCCCGTTTGCGCTCCATCATTCCGGCAAGCACTGCGCGGCAGCAGTAGATCGCACCGCGTAAATTGACATCCAAACCCCAGTCGATGACCTCGATGGGGAGTTTTTCAAAACTGGTATAGTCATTGCAGCAGCGGCCGGACATGCCGCCCGCACAATTCAGCAGGATATCCAACGAACCGAATGTTTCCACGATTTTCTTTTCGGCGGCTTCGACCTCCGCATAGTTGCGGATATCGACTTTCAGCGTAAGCACTTTTCCGCCTGCGGCTCTTATTTTTTCCGCCACGGAATTCAGGGCATTTTCGTTGACATCGAGCAAAGCGACATTTGCGCCCTGTTCGGCAAGTTTTTCTCCTGCGAGGGCACCCATACCGGAACCGCCGCCGGTAATCATTGCTGTTCTATTCAAAAAATCCATGATATTTCTCCTTTTTAGGTTGCGATAATATAGCATTATTCAAACGGATTTTCAAGTATTACGGTTTCAAATCCATGGCTTTTCTGTAAAGCTCGATGCGTGCCTGATTGGATTTGAAAACATTCTCTTCGCCGCTCAAAATGAACAGCGAATACGCCCGTTTCCCGAGAGCGATCTCTGCCGAACCGTCCGGACGCATTTTTACCGGCAGAAACGTTCCTTCGGGGAAAAGCATGGCTCCGGTATATTTTTTTCCGTTCAGCGGTAATATCAGGACGGCATCGCTGCCGGTTTTTTCTGCAAAAACGCCATTTTGGACTTTTTGAAGTGCATCATACCGCTGGGCGGAAACAATCATGCGGTCTTTCCCCTGATAAATACGGACCTCCAACGGAGCGTTGCTCTGCCATTTTGCTTTTTTGCCGAACTTTTTCAGCAGGTCGGGAAGTTCCTCCCGGCTCTTGACCACATAGAGAGTACCGTTGCCCATTTTATGAACTCCGGGAGCAAAGGGCAGTTCAAATTTTTTCTTCTGCCATTGGCGGGTGATGACCTCTTTGAAAGAGTCCAGTGCGATCACGCCCCGTTTGATTTTGCCTGATTTGACAAGTTCCATAAAACGGTCAAAAAAACATTCCGTGGCGAACGAAGGCGTATAAAGAACTGTATCGGCGGAGAAATCCTCTGCGGCAACAGCCTCTTCGCCCCGGCTGTCGGGAATAAAACCGCTGCGGAAAAGCATGGAGTCCGCCGAGCCGTCATTATCCAGATGACAACTCCACGGATGCCACTTCCGGTACCACGGACGGAAGATCCCGCGGCTGGTCAGCGAAACGTAATCGGCGGGCAGTTTCTGAACTTTGTGCTTATCCACCTGTGAGAAACGCCACCCGAGAGCATAGGCCAGAATACCCTGATAGCGCAAGCGGGCGCGAGGGATCTTCATCGCTTCTTTCAGGGGGAGTTGTGTGTTGTGCCAGAAATCCCCCTCAAGGTGGGCGGCTCCTGTTGCCAGAGGCAATTCATAGGCGATGCGTAATGCCGCATCGGAGGTGTAATACGGTACGCCGTTGCCGCCTTGACCGACTTCGATGACAACGCCGGACTCCGTACCGGGGGCGGTGTTTTTGCAGTAATAGTTGAAACGGCTGTACGCCGCCGTCAGAAAGGAGGGCGAGTGGAAAAACTCTTCGGTTTTGAAAGTTACGTTTTTCAGACGGGCAAGGTACAGCCAGTCGTTTCCGTTGGCGAGATCTTCACAGTTCGGAATGATTTGAAAAACACCGTTTTCAGCCTTGGCAAAACCGCCGATACGGTCTGCTGCTTTGAGCCATTCATAGTGGGTAAGCAAATCAAAAAGCAGCAGTTCACGGGTGAAATCTGCACCTGTCCGGCGTGCTTCTTTTGTCGGGGGCGTGTAATCGGCAAATGTTTTCAAGCCGAACCACTCCGGTTTCGGGGATGCTCCGAGATAACTTGCGGCATAATCGGCAAAGAACAGGCGGCGGGAACCTTGTTTGTCGGCAATTTCAATGCCTTTGTCTTTTCCTTGCAGCGACTCTCTGAATGCGGCGACCGTTACCGGGTGGAAACCGGCTTCTCCGGCTCCCGCCCCCCAGAACCAGACCATATCAATAAAACCGTAACCGGAAAAACCTTTGCGGATACTCCCTCTGGCAAGCCGTTCAAACGCCCCTGTAACTGCCGGATGCGGCAGGGCGGCGGCGTGCGCTCCGCCAGAGTTGTAAGCATCGTTTTTCTCCCCATGATAACGTCCGTTGGAATCCCGTTCAAATGCCCCTTGAGTCCGCCAGTATGGTTCATAGCCGCTGCCGAAAGACTGAACCAGTATCGGGATGTTTTTTTGCTGAAAATAGGATATATCCGGGTATTGATCGGGGCGGGAGCCTACCATCATCAGAGCGAAATTCTGTTGAAAACGCTTCAGATAATTGACGATTTCACATCCCTGCGGCGAAGTCATCTGCAAGCCGCTGCATCCGAGAAAAAACATCTCTTTGCGGAACGGTGCGCCCTTTGCTGAAACGGGGAGATTTTCGGGTACAAGAATACTGTCTGCGGCAGGCGTTTGCGGACGGATACCCTGTGTTTCAACGGGGCGTATGGTTATTTTGACCCGGAATTTATCAGCGTAGCCGTCGATGAGCGGACGGAAACGGTATCCCAGATATTCTCCGGCTTCCAACTTCAGCGTGATACTTCCTTTCCGAATGGCCGGAACACTACTGGGAGGAATCAGGACTTTTGTCAGTTGTTCCGTCACCCACAAGGGGGAGCTGCCCATAAAGAGCAGTTCAAAAAATCCTCCGTCACCGCCTTTTACATTCAAGCCGGGGTTGGAAATTTCCCATAAAAGGAGGTAATTTCCGCTTTTTTCAATTTTTTTCAGCAGGAGAGCGTTCCCGGCATTTTTCACTTTCGCATCTTTCTCGGCGCGGGCGGTAATAATGAATGTGCCGGGGGCATCTTCTTTTACGGATACAAAGGGCAGTTCGCCGAAACGGGCCGTGCCGTCTTTGTCTTTGAAGTGCGGGAGCAAACGGGCATTTTCAAGCGAAATACTCTCTTCCGGCAGAGCAAAACCCTGTATTGGAGGTATGTTTTTCAGGCGGACTTTCACTTTTACCCGGCAGCCGGTGCGGCCGTAATCATCTTTGGCAAGAACCGTTTTGCGGAAAACGATTTTATCTCCTTTGCGGGCCTGAACTGTGCCGGAGATTTTTATATTCTTGCTGTTGAAATACGGTTTTCTGCTGAGTTTGAGCAGCGTTTTTCCCCGATGCAGTTCCACGCGGAACTGGGCGTTGACTTCCTTGCCGGGTGAACCGGGTCCGGCAATGTCCGAAACGACCGCTTCATACTCATAAGTTCCCGGCTGAACCACGTCAAAGACAGCGGCAGGGTCCTGATCTTTTGACGTGTAAAAAATCAAAGTCTGATCGTTTGGAAAGGCAAAATTATGCCGATGAACGGCAGGTTTGCTCCAGACGTTTCCCTGTTCCGGATAGAAGATGATGCGGCCACTGCGGTGATTGATGTCGGCAAAGGGCAATACTTCCCCATCCGTTCCGTTGCGGGGGAATTTTTGAAAACTCCAGTTCCCGGGCAGAGATTTGAGATCGCTCCAGGCGGAGGTCGGCAAATTCCACTCCCACGCACCGGCAGAGAGAGAAAGTACCGTGAACAGAAAAAGAAATTTCTTCATATTCCACCTCAGTTGATCGTTGCTTTGGTGTCATACCAGACAATGCCGTCGAAAGCGGGCCAGCCGATCGTAGTGCCGGTGTAGACGGTGATCGTTCCGGAACAGAGCGACCAGACGGCGTGACCATCGGAAAAGAGAACGTTGGCACCTTCGGAGTGACGGGCTTCGGGAACTTTTTTGTCAACACAGCAGATGAAGCGGGGATAGAGATTGTTTGCAGTATCCAATGCTGCGGAGTCCGCATTCTGGGCGACGGTTGAAGGACTTTTGATTTTGCCGTAACTCCAGCACTTGCGGCTGTTGGCAGGAATATTCACCTGTACGACCGATGGACCGGTCAATTCGCCCTTGTTGACCGCAGGACAACTGTAACGGTAATCTTTTGTAAGCCCGGAAGCCAGCGGTGCGCCATTGATCCACGGAGCAAGACACTTGTACCAGTAACTGCTCATGGAGTCGATGTAAATGGCGGGCATGACCAGATTATGTTCATCGCCGTATGCCGCATAACCGTAGTAGAGCTGCTTCATATTGTTCATGCAACTTGTCTGCATCGCTTTTGCACGTGCCTTGTTCAAAGCGGGCAGAAGCATGGCGGCGAGTATTGCAATTATGGCAATTACGACCAAAAGTTCAATAAGGGTAAACGGTGCCGGGAGAGAAAGGGAAACCTTTTTGGAAAAAGGTTCTCCCTTTCTCCCCCGAACCCCCTCTATCCTTTCCAAAAACTTTCGGGTAATTCCATTTTTTGCATCCGCAAAAACTGTAATTGCTTTTTCAGCAAAATCACACAAAAACTGTGCGATGACGACCTGGAGTTCGATCAAAGTAAATTTTTGTTTCATCATTTTTTCTCCTTATAATTTTTTTACAGAACTTCCTTCGTAAATAGTAGTACGAATTTCGGTGTGAAAACAATCGATCTCTCCGGCAAAGAGTCTTTCAAGTTGTTTGAGGACGGTCTCTTCCGGAGACTCCGGATATTGGATGCGGGTCAGCGGCGGATCGATTCCGCCCGGATCGGAACGGTCACAACCGACTACGCTGATGTCTTCCGGGATGCGGAGGCCGTGTTCCCGCAATGCTTTATAGACACCCGATGCCATAGATGAGGTAGTCATGAAAACGGCAGAAAACTTCCCTTTGTATTCTTCGATGCATCCCCTTAAATATTCATATCCGCGCAACAGGGAAAATTCGCCCAACGATGTGTGACAATCCAGTTGAATGACTTGCATACCAAGAAGTTCCGCCATGTTGCAGAACCCTTCTTTTCTCAACCGGATACAACTGTTTTCCGGTTCGGAGTTGAAGAGCAGTACCTGACGGTGTCCCCGGTCATAAAGGTATTTTGCCAGTATATTTCCGGAAAATTCATCCATTCCGTTTACGGTATTGATATGGAAATCCCCGGTGCGGCATCCGGTAAGGACGACCGGGATGTTGAAATTCAGCAGCCATTTCATATATTCCCGGTTCTGCACAGCCGGACGGTTGATACAAACAGCATCGTAACCTGCGACCGCAATTTTGGGGATCGGCGTTTCGGAGGGACTGGAAACGGAGTGCAAAATCCATTTTCCGGACTTTTCTGCCGCTTTCCGCAGTTGTTCTTTCCATAAATCCAAAATCGGACTGGGCCAGTCAAGCGCAAGAAAGAGCAATCGGCGTTTGAAGGAGCTGTTTTTCATCGTGCAGAAAATCCCGATATGGGGGCGGCACTCCACAAACCCCTTCTTTTCCAGAATACGGATCACCTTGACTGCGGCGCGCTGATTTACCGAAAAACGGCGCATGATCTCCCGTATGGAATAGAAACGGCTCTGTGGAGCGATGTTTACCAATTCATGATACAAGATATTGTAAAGTTCATCTGTTTTCATCGTACCTGATCCTGTCTGTTTTTCTATATTATACTCAATGTACACAGTTCAGGCAATGGCTGTGTACATAAAAGATGAGAAATTTTTCGATCAGGGGTAATTTTGAAGTATTTTCGTGAATTGCAAAAGTAAATGCACCATTCAGTCAAGTTTGAGGGTATCAATTTGCTTGTGTGGTGCATTTAGTCTTGTATGTTATCCCTTGTATTGTTTCTGCAACTTTCCTTTTCCGAGAATGGGCTTTTTACCCGTCGGAGGAAAAGGGAAAAGTTGCAGATGTGAATTATTGTGCTACGGTATAAAAGGTTGGATTCGGCAGCCAGTCGATGAAAATCGCGGAAGCATCATCTCGTGTTTAGTTTTGATCTTTGGAAGATCGTTTGTAAGATGGAGGGATGCTTCCGCTACCGTGCTTTGTCAGAAGACCGTACAACTATCCAGGTACATAGAAACCGTATCTGCAAAATGGGTCATGACAAGCCACATTTAACTTACATCTAAGTATGGAGAAAAGCAAGCATGGAAGAGAAAAAAACTATTATTTGGGCAGGATTTGATGTTGGGATAGAAACA
>JAFTUS010000175.1 GCA_017466125.1 Lentisphaeria bacterium
AATTACAGTTTTTGCGGATGCAAAAAATGTAATTACCCGAAAGTTTTTGGAAAGGATAGAGGGGGTTCGGGGGAGAAAGGGAGAACCTTTTTCCAAAAAGGTTTCCCTTTCTCTCCCGGCACCGTTTACCCTTATCGAACTTCTGGTTGTTATTGCAATCATCGCCATCCTTGCCGCCATGCTGCTGCCCGCTCTGAACAAGGCACGGGAGAAAGCCAAAGCAGCACAATGCACCAGTAATATCAAAAACTTCTACATGGGCGCACTCTTTTACATGGAGGATTATCAGGGGTACTGGAAAATTTGCAGAACAAATTGGAATGATACGTGGAATACAAGCACCTTACAGATCGGTTATTTGATAGGGAACCCCAAAAATGCCGCGCCTTTTGTTTCTGATAAAGTGCTTTGTCCCTCTGTCAGCGGCTACGCCAACAAATACACATACAGCCAGTCATCTGTATTCAACAGTGCCTATGGCGGGGCGGATTTTGTCCGTGTAAGTTTCTACGGTTTAGCCAAAGGCATGGCGGCAGACTCATTTGAATCATTTCAAAACGCCAACGGCTATTATACCCATGTCCAGAAGCGGATCAAAAACGCCTCCGGCAAAATCCTGTTTGTGGAAACCAATAATCAGGCAGCGGCAGCAGGGAAAAATGAAGGTTCTTGGCTGCCCAAGAAAGCCAATGCCAACCCGGCAACAGTCAAGGATGGCTCCGCAGTTGCATACGCTCACAATGACCGTGCCACAGTCGCCCACTGGGATGGACATGCTTCAGCCTATCAGGCTGCTGAACTCTATCACATGGCATCTTCTTCCAATCTGTGGAACGTGTATCAGCAATAAGGAACAATAAAAAATGAAAAAAATTCTTTTCACAGGATTATTGTGCCTTCTTTCCGGCATCGTTCAGGCAGATCAAATTGCCTGTTTCTGGGATTTCGGCAAACCGGGTCTATGCAGTGATCCCCGGCAATTTGTTCCGGCACGTTCTGAAAAAAATAACTTTTCTTTCAAGTTATCGCAGGAACGCACGCCCGCCGGAGAACGGGTACTTGAAATAACGCCTCTGACTTCAGAAAGCAAAGTCCATCACGCCAAGCAGGTGAACTTCGCTTACGGGAAACCGTTGAAAAAAGGCGAACTTTACAAATTGGAATTTTATATCAAAGGAAGCGTACCCGGCGTTGTGACAATGACGGCGGCACAGAGCCGCCCGCCGTACAAAGGGGTCGGCAATTCATGGAAACAGATAAACGTAACCAAAAACTGGCAGAAAGTGGAAAAAGAGTTCACCATTTCCGGCGACTTCAATCCCCCCAACGCCATACCCCGTTTCATGTTCGGCAGTTACCCGGTCAATCAGAAATTACAACTCGGCTCAGTAAAACTTATCCGCATGGATAAAATCGCCGAGTTGAAACTTTCCAAACAATGGAAAATGGTACTGAAAAATGCTCCGGTCAATCATATTCCGGCAGACGCCCAAAGTGTTGAATTGAAAGAAAACAGCATTGATCTTGAATCGCACTTCAAGGGAACTCCGAAGCAGCCTGCCGTTTTTTACAATCTAATTCAATCCGAAAATGATTGCCGCATGGCGATCGGCATCAGTGCGGATTGGTATTTTGAGTGTTTCATCAATGGTAAAAAGGTCTATGACACGCTGAAAAACGGCAATTTATCCAATCTCTTTATCCCCACCGATCACATATTCCGTATTCCGGTCAAAAAAGGCAATAATCTGCTCGCAATCCGGGTTTTAAGCGGTTCGGCCGGTTGGCGTTTTGTCTGCGGCAAAGTGGACCCGGCATTGAAAGAATCCCCCGTGTTTGAAATAAAAGAAGGCCGGGGCTGGAAACAGATCGAAAACGGCCGTATCCACGGTATAAAAAAAGGAACGGCTCTTGACTTCTCGGAACTCAACGGGAAACGGGAAACTGCGGGAAATTCCGGAAAAGTCCTTCTTTCGCCGCAAGGAAAATTTGTTTTTGAAAAGAAGCCCGATGAGCCGATCCGTTTCTACGCATTCAACTTCAACATCGGCAACTGGCGGCAGAAAGTTCACGAATGGAGCAAAAAAGATATCGACAATTTCGCAGAAAAATGCGCCTTGCAAGGTTATAATATGCTGCGGCTTCATTTTCTGGATGGCTTTCTGGTCGGATTCCGCCGCCATGTGAAACGTGACCGCACGCTGGCGAATACCGCCCTGGGGCAGACTCCGGAAGAACTGCCTGTCAATCCGGCGGACCTTGACCGTTTCGATTATCTGGTTTACGCGCTGAAAAAACAGGGAATCTACCTCAACGTCGATATCATGACACAGGGAGTCGGTTATACGCTGGCATACCCATACGCCGGCAGCGAGGGCAGAAGCGTACGAACTCACCTCTATTTCGATCCGGTTTACCGCAACCATTGGGAGGCGGCGTGCGCTTTTCTGCTCAATCATGTCAACAAATATACCGGAACCGCTCTGAAAGATGAACCGGCTGTTGTTATGATAAACTTCCTCAATGAACAGGAAAATTCCATGACGCCGTACAGTAAACAGGGCATGGCATTCTATACACCGCATTTCCGGAAATGGCTGAAGAAAAAATACGTCACCGATGCGGCACTCGCCGACAGTTGGGGCAGAAACGGTCTGACTTTTGAAACCGTTCCGCCGATGGTTCAGGAACAACTCTTCAGCAAAAATAAAGACGGTGCCGATGCCCGTGCCTTTCTGCGTGATATCCAGACTGAAATGACCGACTGGTACATCGCAACCGCCCGCAAACACGGCTGGCAGGGCATGACCCAGCAATGGGATATGATCGCCCGTATGCAGGAAATGCCCAACCGTGCCAAGACGCCGGTCATCGCCCAGCACACCTATTTTTCGCACCCCTATATGACCCCTGCCCCGCGCAAAGTGAAATTGACCAACACCCGGAATTTAGCCGGAAACGGCAAGTTGATAAACCTGATCCCCCGCAGTTCCATCGGTTCGGGTTACTTCCGCTCGGCGGCGGCGATCCGCTTTCTTGACCGTCCTTATGTAATCACAGAATATTCCCACTCCGCCCCGCAAGCCCTCCGGCACGAGCGTGGTTTGTACTTCGGCGCTTATGCCGCCTTGCAGGATTGGGATTCCCTTGCCGCCCATGCCGATATGGTCATGCGTCAGGCGGATCCTATCGGTATTTTTGAGGGAGCCGGAGATCCCATTGCCCGTGCATCAGAGGCAGTAGCGGCCCTGACGTTTCTGCGCCGAGATGTTTCAAGTGCAAAAAATATGCTCGCTGTAAAACTTGATGAAGAAATGCTGAAAGAACGCAATTTTGAAGTTCTGGATGATAACTTGTCTCAACTTGCCATGGTGAGCCGTTTCGGTATTCTGCTGCCGGGTATATCGCCGCATTATCCGGTCGGCAAGGTTGTTCCGGATGCCTTTTTTCCGCCGGAATTTGAAATTCTGCGTCGGGGGCAGTGGTATCAGGTTCCTGCCAAACGGCAGAACAACAGAAAATTCAACAACATGATCGCATCGTTGAAAGACAAGGGACTTTTGGATAAAAACAACCGCAGCAACGGCAGAAAACAGGTGTACGAAAGCGATACCGGCGAACTCTTCGCTGATACTTCTGCGGGTACGCTTTCTGTTAAAACTCCGCGGCTTGAAGGGGCTGTTCTCAAAAAGAATATCCCGGTAAAACTTGACAAAGTAAGCATTGCCAGGTGTACCGTCCCTGCAAGCGTGGTGCTTGCATCGCTGGACAGGGGTAAATCACTTGAGTATTCCAAACGGCTGCTGCTGGTTATTTCCACCAACGCTCTCAACAACGGAACGATTTTCACCAACAGCATGATGAATGGCTGCTTGAGCCTCGGAGACTGGGGCAAGGTCATCATGCAGACTGTTGAAGTTGATCTGTCTTTGCGTACCCGGCAGAACTCGCCGCAAGTTTTTGCCCTGGCTCTTGACGGTACACGCATGGAAAAAATCCCTGCGGAAGTAAAAGACGGCGTCTGTATATTGAAAATAAATACCGAAAAATTAAAACACGCAACCCCCTTCTTTGAAATCATATTCCCGTGAATTTACAATGAAAAAAGATTTGAACTATGATTTTTGCCCGGAGTGCGGGGCTTTGAAAATGTTTGCCGGCAAAGACGGCAGAAACAGAATTATGCCGTCGCATGAGGCTTTTTCTCTCGCATTGCTCGACAGTGACGGAGAACGCTTTACACTTGTTTCCAGGGAGTTTCAATTCCGCCAATGTGACGGCAAACTCTGTTATGAAAAACATGGAAGATTTTCAACGTTATCTGTGGAAATCAATTATCACACCGCAGAAAACGGTATCGCTTTCAAGCCGCAGGTCAGCGGTATTCCGGAAGGCTTCAGACTGGAATGGTTCGACGGGCCGCAAGTTACGGTATCTCCGGACGGCGACCTTTTCTGGCCGCTCTGCGAAGGTGTTATCGTCAAAGACCTGACCGACAGAAACCATTCGGAATACAGCCGTTACCGTCCGTTGGGTTTTGCCTATCCAGACCACTTCTACGGCGGTCATTTCCCCGGCTTCTGCAATCTGCAATTCATGGCTCACTACAAGCCGGGGGACGGCGGAATTTATTTCGGTTCACACGACCCGGAATTCGGCCCCAAAGCGGTTGAATACGATTCCCGTACTCCGGGAGAAGTCCGGCTCTCTTTGCAGACTTTCTGCGATGCGGCGCAGAATTCATGGGAATTTGCGGGAGAATATCTTCTCAAACTTATCCAAACCGACTGGATGGAAGCGGCTGAAATCTACCGGGAATGGCTGCCGCAGAAAAAACGTCTCGTTGCTCTGCCGGAGTGGATCGAAAAATCTCCGCTGATATTGATTTATCCCGTCCGCGGAACCGGCAAAGACAGTGCCAGAATGCAGGAAAATGAATATTTCCCCTACATGAACGGTCTCTCCGCCGTGGAAAACATTGCCCAAAGGACAGCAAGTACGGTTATGCCGTTACTGATGCACTGGGAGGGTACTGCACCCTGGGCTCCGCCTTATGTATGGCCGCCCCGGGGCGGAGAAAATGCCCTTGCCTGCTTCCGGGATGCGCTCCACAGCAAAGGGCATCTGCTCGGTGTTTATTGTTCCGGCAGTGCATGGACACGGCAAAGTTGCATTGATGAAACATACAACACAAAGGAACTTTTTGAAAAAGAGCATCTCGAAAATATTATCATGCGGGGTCCGAAAGGCGAAAAAGATGCTTCGATCTGCTGTGGACCTACGGCGCAACGACTGGGTTATGATCTTTGCCTTGCGACTCCCGGTGCCCGGAAAATCGTTTCAAATGAAATCATGAAACTGGCAGACTTCGGCATTGATTACGCCCAGTATTTCGATCAGAATATGGGGGGAGCCTTTCATCTGACCTATTGCGGCGGTCACGGGCATCCGGAAGGTCCGGGCATCTGGCAGACGAAAACGCAGCAGAAGTTTCTTGCCGGACTTCACGAGATGATCCGTTCAAGAAACAGCAAACTGGTGCTCGGCTGTGAAGGGGCGGCGGCTGATCCGTACACCGGAGTTCTGCCGCTGAATGAGGCACGGAGCGTCTGTGCATGGGCATACGGCTATCCCGTTCCGGCACACTCCTTTGTCCACCACGAACACAGTACAAACTTTCTGGGGAATTTTGTCTGTTTCCATTTCAAATGCGACTGGGAAAAATGTCCGGAAAATCTGCTTTTCCGTCTGGCATACGGTTTCAACGCCGGAGAACTGCTGACAGTGGTGCTGAAATCCGGCGGCGAGATCCACTGGAACTGGTGTCTGGAGTGGGAACACCCAGCCCCGGATAATGAACCGGTGCTGCAACTGCTCAAAGTGTTGAATGATATGCGCCGCCGCTATCCGGAATTTCTGCTTTACGGGAAAATGCAGCGTCCCTTGCATGAAGTCAAGGGGAAACCGTGGACATTTGTCCATAAAAACGGCAGAACGTTCCAGTTCAATTCCATTCCGGTTTCCACCTGGGAAGATGCCGCCGGCAATACAATAACATTTGCCGTCAACTTCCTGCCGGAAGAACAGACCGCTCAAGTTGACAACGGCAGCACACGCACCTTCCCGCCGCTTTCCGTAACGGTGTTGTAATAGAGAAAACGAGCAGAAATGCGTATCAAGGCAAAATATCCCCAAACGGCGGAAAAACCGGTTTGGACTGTCGGTTTTGTCGGAGATATCCAGTATGCCGACCGGGATCATGTCAACAGTCGTGACTTCCGCTGGGAAATACCGCTGGGGATCAGATGAACTTCATTGAGTTCACAGCAACGGCACTCACCCGGCTCAAGACCGGTGATGACAAAAAATCCTCCTCATCATGTTGATGGGGAGGAGATTTTTTCTGATATTGTGCAGATTACCGGGAAACGGTAACTGATGAAAAAACCGCATGGCGTTTCATATAATAAAATCCGTTTTCCGGAGCGGGATTGCTGCTCAAAAAACCTTTCAGCAGTTTCAGAAACGCATCACGGTAAGCGCATTGCTCTTCTTTCATCTTGAGTTCAGGAACATTTTCCCCAAGCGCAACGATCAGATATTCCGGCTTGAAGTCGCTCAAATCCTGATCCTGACTGTAGTCGTACTCCTGAAATCTAAGTTCAAAAACTCCGCAAGGTTCGTCCTGCGGAGTTTTTTGTTGTAATGTGAAAATAATTTTCATAAAAACATGCAATTTGTTATTTAAATATGAAAATATTTTCATAAGCAGTTTGACTTTTCCTTTTTTTGTATTATAGTAAAAAACAGCCGGTATTTTTTGTTATGCTTAAAAAAGGATTTTATATGAACACTGTCAATGTCTGTAATGCCCCGCTTGTTCCGATGGTTGCTGTTACCGGATGCCCTGAACGGTCTTGGATCAAACAGCGACTCGAAGAACTTCGTTCTGCGGGCATCGATCAATTCTTATTATATCCCCGTTCTGGCTGCGAACTGAAATATATGAGCGAAGAGTGGCTCAATACCTGTGAAATATTTATTCAAGAAGCCCTTGCGTTGGATTTTCACGCCCTCTGGCTGTACGATGAATTCAACTGGCCCAGCGGCCAATGCGGCGGCAAAGTTCAGGCGGCATCACCCAACTACGCTTTGCAGCTGATGAAATGCACCCCGAAAGAAAACAACTCTCTGCAAGTTGAAATCATCACCGATCCCCGCTACCCGAACTTGCTTCATCCCGAAGCAATGGAACTTTTTATTTCCCTCACCCATGAAGTCTATGCCCGCCGTTTCGGACAGTATTTCGGAAATTTCATCAAGGGGATATTCACCGATGAACCCTCTCCCGGTTACGGTGCAAACTATGCCGGAGACCCTGACGGAGTCAGAATGATCCCCTATTATTCCGGAATAGAGGAAGAGTATGAAAAATGCTGGGAAATTCCCTTCCGTCAGGATTTCACCCACCCCGATTTCACCGACCGCTGCCGTCAGCTTGTCGGCAAACGCTTCCGGGAAAACTATTTCGACCGTATCCGCCAATGGTGCGACGCCCACGATCTTCTGCTGACCGGACACCTTATGGAAGAGCATATCATGGGGAACTCCCGCAATCACAGCGCAACCCCGTTAGCTGCTATCACCGGCTTCAGTATGCCGGGATGTGATGAAATATTCACCCGTCTGAAAACAAATACCTTTGAGTGGTTGACTTTCGCTACCGCCCATTACGGCATCCGCCAGCGGGGCAACGGCGGTCTGGCGGAACTTTTCGCACTCGGCCCTGCCGATATGCCTTTATCCAGAATGTCCGCCATGATCAATATGGCGGCCCTTTTCGGGATCGACCATTATATCCTCGCCGTTACTCAACTTGATTTCCGAGGAAATGTCGGCAAATACGCATGGTTCAATCCCTATTCTTCCGATCAGCCGTGGTGGAAACACATGGCATACCTTTCGCAGAGTTCGCAGCGGTCTGCCGAACTTGCACGCCGTCCGCACGCTCCGGAAATCGGCGTGCGCTATCCCCGGGAATGTATCGAAATCAACGAATTGCTTCTCAATTTAGTTCAAAATCAAATCCCGTGGCATATTATTGGCACAGATGATCCCGTTTCCGCACAGGAAACAGAAGTGATCTCCGTGAAATCCGGAATATGGACGCTGGAACGCGCCTCCAAAAGTTTTTCCTCACAAGAGGCTCTCATAAACGAACTTGTTGAACACTGGCTGCAAAGTATTACTGTTTGGGAAAACGGCAAATTGGCGGAAGATGTATTCATCCGTGTCTTTGCCGATGGCAGTATCATACTGCAAGACCTTACCGACTCTGCCGCAGTACGCCATCTTACCGTTCGCCGTCACAACAAAGAGTACGGCATTGAATTGCAGGGCAGAGGCTGTTACGAACTGCCCGCATGGAAAGTCCGGAGAGACCGCCCGAACCGGATGCGGGTACAATTCGATGTCAATGGCAAATTCGACTTTACATTGAGTGAACCTATGACGCTGAAAGTTGCCGTAAGAGAATATTCTCCGGTCAAAATCAGCTTGAATGGAACTCCCCTGACTCCGGAAGAACCCGCCGCAGAACTTCCACCCGGCTTTGAGCCGCTTTACAAAAGCATCACTCTTGATCTTGCCGCAGGGGGGCATACTCTGCTCCTCGCTGACGGGAAAGATGTTTATCCCTATTTGCCCGCCGTATGGATCAGCGGCGAATTTGCGTTGAACAGTTCAACCCTCTCAGCTGACCGGCAGAATGGCGAAGGTTTGGAGAATTATTCCGGCGGCATCAGCCAGATCGGAACGGTGAAAATCCCTCGTAATGCAGTCGGCTTTTACCTCGATACAGATGATCTCCCCTCCGAAGTTCTGATCGATGGAGAAAGCATCGGCTCTTGTGAAGATGCTCCGTTTTTCTGGAACATTCCGGAAAAATTCCGCGGCAAACGCCTGCAAATGGAAATCATCCGGCAAACTTCGATCGGACCTGTCTTCGGAGATGTGCTGTCTTTCGACAAATATCCGATATGGTCAGATGCTTACAGCGGGCAATATCCCGTTAAAAATTTTGTTATTGAGCCGGAATTCCGATTGTTATGATTTAATAAGTTATATTTACAGAGGTATTCATGAATCAGAAAATCACAATTAAAAAAATTGCCGAACATTGCGGCGTCAGTATTGCAACCGTATCACGGGCAATCAACGGCAGTTCTTATGTAAGTGCTGAATTGCAGAAAAAAATCCGGGAGTATATCGAAGATGTCGGCTGGAACTCCAACGGTCTTGCCGGGAAAATTCCGGACAAGATGAATACAAAGGTTGTTGTTGTCGGCAGTCTCTCTTTGCTGGAACATGCAGAAAATTCTCAAGGTCTGAAACTGTTGCTTGAAAATCTCTATCAGGCCGGATTTTCTCCGGTTCTCCGGCTTGGACATCGGGCGGAAACTCTGCGGCAATGTTTGAAAGAAAAACCGTCAACAGTACTTCTCAGCGGTTACAGCGACCGGCTTTGCAACGAAGTAAAACAACTTCTTGATGCCGGAGTTCGTGTCGTCGGTTTCGGAGATTCTTATGAACCGCCGTGTCCGCTGTACAGCAGTGACCACTCTGCCGCAGCCCGGGAAGCCGCTGCAGTTTTGAAAAAGAATGGAGTGCGCAAAGTTGCTTTTTTTGCCGGCATGGGCGCAAAACCGCACCCGGATGACCTGATAAAAATTTATCCTCCCGCCGCCAGAATGATCCAGGGGATTCAGAAAGTCTTTCCTGAATTTGATTATGCCCGTGATGCCGTCAGCGATTGTTTCGGGGATTTAAGCACTTTCCGCGAGATGCTTTCCAACGACAAATATGACGGCTGGATTTTAAGCGGCAGCGATCGTCTGAACGAAATGATTTCTCAAATTGGCGCAATAGAGGTCATGAACCGCAAAGTCGTTCTGCTGCAGCCTTATCCCACCAAAGAACTTCCCCCTGTTTGTTTACAGGTACTGGTGGAAAATATTTCAGAACGCTATCGTAAATTGGTCGAATGTCTCCAACGTCCGTTTGTCAAAGGCGGTAAAAATATATTTGTCCCCTATTTCGGATTGAACTCCGGCAAAAAATAACAGGAAAGGAACAAGACAAAATGAAAAAACACTTTACGCTGATCGAGTTGTTGGTCGTAATTGCGATTATCGCCATCCTGGCCGCCATGCTGCTGCCCGCGTTGAACAAAGCCCGGGAAAAGGCAAAAGCCATTGGTTGTGTGAGCAATCAGGCACAGCTGGGAAAAATGTTTGCAATGTATCATGACAGTTACGATGAATATGATCCTCCGTCACCGACGGCCGCACTTGGTTATGCTCAATGGTTTGACTATCTTTATGCGATGGATAACGGTATTTCTCCGGTAAAACAGCATTTGGCAGGAAAAAAGAAAGATGATAAATGGGGTCTGGTGGGACTTTACGCCTGCCCGTCGCAGCCTCTCTGGACACAACCCGGACATTTTGGCCGGAATGAGAATTTTGGCGGAAATGACACAAATAAAAACAAAGCTAAACGCAGTATGAAAAAAATCAAAAATCCGACCGGCCGTCTTCATATCGCAGATGCTCTGGAAGTAGCTGATTGTACTTATTTGACCTTGGCAAGAACTGATTTCCGTCATTCCGGAGCCATGTATGCCAATGGTCTGATGGGAGATGGACATGTAGAAACATTCAAATTTTCATTGTATAACGAAACCAGTATCTGGAACGTTGCAGAACATAAGTATTTCTGGGGATTGCAGGCAGAATGAAAAAGTATTTAGGGGTACTGTTTACCGCTGGAACTTTCGCCTTATTAAGTGCGGGAACAGCAGTAATTGATCCGAAGCATAATGTAAAGTTTCCGGAAGCATCTGAAATCCCGGAACAGTTGAAAATTACCGCAAACAGCAAATTGGAACTTGCTCCGGATGGGACATGGCTCCTGAACGGCAAGCCGCACTATATGATTACCGTTTGTCTGGCGGGAGAATCGCCTGTCCATGAAATGTGCCGTCCGACTGCCGGATATGCTCCGTCAATGAAATGGCTCTACGAAAAGCCGATCGACATGGCTCAAATGCAGAGAATAGGCTTTGATGCCATTGGTTTGACTCCGGTAATTGACAGTCAGGCTCAAATTTCTCCAAATAAGAAAAAACGTTTGGAGGAAAACCGCTATCTCTATTCAGGAGATTATTATTTGCATGTTCTGATCGGAGCTTCTGCATGGTACACATCGCCGTCATGGGCATTCGGGAAGAACAAATCCAAGTACCCCAAAGAAGCATATAACGAGTATCTCAATGCCAGCGGCAACCATTGGGTGCCGTTTTCGGTCCTCCATCCCGAAGGGAAAAAAATGAATCTCCGGAATATGAGAGAGTGTATCAACGTTTCCAAATCCGGAAAAATTCTTCATTACGAACTCTTTAATGAACCGGCGTACAACGATCCATCACCGTACAACCGCAAAATGTTTGCAGAGGTTTTTCTGAAACAGAAATACGGTACGATCGAAAATCTGAATAATGTCTACAAAAGCCGTTACAAAACCTTTGCTGAAATCGCCAACTTCAAATATGATTCTGAATATTTCGGACTTTATGTGGATTGGTGCAAATTTATGGAAAAATGTTTCACCGATCTGTGTTACGAAGGACAAGCTCTGGTGGAGAAATTGCGTCCCGGTACAAAAACGACAATTCAGCTTTCCGGCGGCGAAGGCTTCCGCCATATCCCGTTGAACCATGTCAATCTTTATGAGATCAACAAACGCCTTGGTGCGATCGGTACTCCGACCGGGGGCGGAATAAGTTTTGCCGCCAGCGAATCAGAGGCAGGCAATACCATTGACACTCCAAGTGCGATCGCCAGCGGCTCAGGGCGTTATATGGGAGCATTCCTGCGGGCAATGGCCGACGGCAAGCAAATTCACGACGATGAATCTTATTATGGGCAAAATGGCGGCAATGTGCTTTTCTACACCTCCATTGCCCGCGGATTTACTTCCGCAACCGTCTTTGAATGGGGAAAACGCGGCTGGGATTGGAAAACCGCAGCCGAAGGTGTCCATGTTGCCAAACGCTGGCCGTGGTATATCCTCAATCCGTTTTCAGTACACCCCAAAGAGTTCCTGAAAATCATGGAGGCTCGCAAAAACATTCAGAAAATGGCTGATTTGTTCATTCCCCGTGAGCGGAATATTTCCAGAGATATTGCTGTGCTTCATTCCTACCCGACGGAACGCGGTGCAGGAGCAAGCGGCAATCTTTCCAGCGAACACGGCAATCAGGTCTTTGCCGCATTGATGTTTGCCAACTGGCACGGAGATGCTATTCTGGAAGACCAACTTCCCTCCGGCCGTCTGAACCGTTATAAAGTATTGATCGCCCCCGGCGTGAAAAATTCCTATGATACAACGCCGGAAGTTCTGCAGAAATGGGTCAGAGACGGCGGCGTGCTGATCGCTCTGCTCGACCGGATGGATAAGGATGAATACAATCGTCCGTTCAAAAATCAGCTTTTTGATTTCCAGACAGAAAAATCGTCCGCCGATCTTACCTATACCGGTAAAAGAGATCCCCGTCTTCCGGGAAAACTTTACGGTATCAATTACGCCCGTCCGCTTCCCGGAAAAGAGTGGCAGATGCTCGGGAGCGGCGTCTGCCGTAAAAAATATGGAAAGGGCTGGCTCTATTATATCGGTCGGATGTATGAAGATTACTCCCTCGCATCTGTGCTGGGCGGTATTTTCCGCGAACATGGACTTGAAACGCATTGTTCTGTCCTGAAAGCAGATAAAAATGAATTGGCATCGCATGTGGAAACAGAATCCTCAAAATTGGCAGGACTTCATTCTACGATACTTGTCAACCATGACCGTTTCCCTAAATTGGTCCGTTACACCGCCCCCGGTCTGAAAGCCGGAGCCAAGGTCCTTGATGTTTTCAAGGAGCGGTATCTGACAGCCGGAAAAGATGGTTCCGTATTGGCTGCAATTGCTCCCCGCGATGCCGTTGTCCTCGCGTTCGGTCCGGAAAATCTGTTAAACAAACGCGGCAAGTTTGCTGTTGTTTCAGAAAAGACCATCCGTGATGAATTTAAGAAAATACCGTCTCAGGTTGCCCAAAAGTCATCCGGTTCTGACGATGTATTCAAGGTCGATCCGGCTTTGATCAAGCCGCTTGATTTGCGAAAATTTGCCAATCGTCATTTCATTGACGATGCCGCCGGAAACGGTAAAGGCGGTTGGAGCGATCAGGGGGCAAGCCGCTGTATGGTGGGTGTGAACTTCGGCCGTCAGGTTTTCGCCGGAGTCCCCTGCGAGATCATTCGCTGGGATATGAATGACAATAAATCCATTGTCGTATTTGATACAACTTCAACTCTGCCGGGATTTGGCGTAAAACGCATTGACGGTATCCATTGCGGAGATAAGGTCAAATCGCTCTTTTTCTTCCAGACCGGTTGTTGGGTGGAAGGGAAAATTCCCGGCAAGCCTCCGATCGTGTATGAAATGCACCATCGTTCCGGAAAAGTTTCCCGCTTCGTTTGCGAAGTCGGCAAAAATTTCTTTGACTGGTGGCGTATCGACAAATCCGCGAAGCGGGAAGACTGCAAAGCCGCATTTGTCAATCATCAGGGACATGTGATCTGGTGTGCCCGCTGGGTAAATCCGTTCCCGGAAGATCCGGTCGAAACGATTTCTGCCGTATCATCTTCAACCAAAGCAGTTCCTATTCTGGTTGCAATCAGTGCAGAATTGTCAAGGGGGAACACGGTCAGCACCCTGCCGGTAAAAATGGCTTTTGAATATGCTTCCAATGGCATAAAAACTAAAGTTACCACTCCGGAACTTCAGGAAATTTCCATTACCAATGATGTTAAAAATTGGTCCATTGTCATGTTTGAGTTCAAATCATTGGGCAAGAATGCAGTTGACAAAAATCTCAAACTGGTCTTTGAGGCCCGTTGCGGCAATGATATATTCGGCCGCCCGGCTGTACCGGCTTGCCAAGTCCGTGTCGGATGCAGAAACAAAGCCAAAACAATTCTGAAAAATCAACGGTACACACGTTTTTCATTCGATCAAAATACGGAAGCATGGAAACGGATCGAAATTCCGCTCTTCCGTCAGGGAAGTGATGAAAGTGAATTTGCAGAAATCAGCCGGGTCTATTTTCAATATATCAACAAGCCCCGTGCCGGTTTCGCAATCAGAAATTTACATTTTGAAAAATAAGTTGGGAAATGATAAAACAGAATGTTGATGCCTTGCGTATCAAGGCAAAGTATCCTCAAACTGCGGAAAGACCGGTTTTGACTGTCGGTTTTGTCGGAGATATCCAGTATGCCGACCGGGATAATGTCAGCAGCCGTGACTACCGCAGCGGTATTGGCAAATTGAAGCGGCTGCTCGATATTTATAAAAATGAAAAAATCGATCTCTGTATCGGATTGGGCGATATTGGCGACGGAATTCATAAAGATGAAATTCCGCAAGTTTTGCAAATCTATCAGCAAAGCGGCTTGCCGGTACGCCATATCGTCGGCAATCACGATTTCGTCCTGAATACCGAAGATGAACTGAAACCGTTGTTGAACATCCCCGGAATGTACTATGACTTCTCCATGGGAAATATCCGCTTTATTGCGATAAATTCATTGGACGTCAGCCGATTTTCGCCGCCGGGTTCCGTTCGTTTGAAAGCCGCACAGGACTACCGGAAAAAATATCCCGGTCTCCGTTTGCGGGATTGGGACGGAATGCTTTCTGAAGAACAATATCTCTGGCTTGAAAAAACGTTGCTACATGCAAAGCAAAAGTGCGAAAAAGTTATTTTGCTCAGCCATGTTCCGGTATGTCCGGCGGCATCCGCTTCTCATGCGTGGCTTTGGGAAAGTTCCCGCTTTCTGCGTTTGCTGAAAAAGTTTGACCATATTCTTGCCTGTTTTTCCGGTCATTATCACCCGGGCGGGACAGCACTTTTCAACAACATTCTGCATAAGACTGTCAAGGCTGTTTGCGATCACCGGGAAATAACCGGCACGATTGCCCGGATCTACTCCGACCGGATCGAATTGCAGGGATTCGGCGAAGAAACCAATCTGCGTTTTGACTTCATCCCTGCCAAAGAATATGAAATATCCGGTACAGCCCCGGCGGGCAGTTTTGTTGTAACCAATACCGGCATCCTGACCCGAACTGATGCAAACGGCAATTTTACACTGAAAGTTTCGGAAAAGGGCGTTTATGCCCTGCGTGTAATGGCAGACGGATATGCCGATGCTGTCATTCCGTTTGTCGAAGCCCCCAATTCCGGTATTACAGCCGTTATGCAGCCGGAAGCTGGCCGTCGGGTGATAACCGGCGATACGCACGGTTTCGCTTCTTTGAAAATTACCGAAAACGGCAAACCGCTTCAGGGATTTGATCTTCAAGGTATCCGGCACGGTTCCATCCCTCCGCTCGGCAACATGTGGCAGGAGTACAACGACCTTTTCTGGAGCCGGGGAAAATATGCTTTCTCTGCAAACGGAGAAGTAAAAATCCAACCAATTCCCCACTATCCGCAGTTACGGCAGAAAGGTTACTTCAAAGGGGATTTTCACGCTCATATTATCCATGCCGAAAACATATACTATGGAAATCTTCTGCAATCCGCCTTTATCGCCCGTGCCGAAAACTATGATTGGATAGGACTTTCCGGTTATTTCTGCAATGACGCTTATGTGTATGATAATCAGGAAATAGCCAAACGTCTTTCCGATGATGAATTTCTCTGTTTTGTCAATAACGAATACCCGAAAAACAATCAGGGACATTTCGGTAATATCGCTTGTCCGCTCCTGTACGAGCAAAGCGATCCGGATAAAATGCTGCAATGGGAAGTGGTTGAAAAAAACATTCTGCCGGAAAACGGACTTGCCATTCCGGTGCATCCGATTTATGACGGTTCCATTCAGGAAGTTGACGGCAAACCTTTCTGCACTATGGCGGCAAAGGAAATGTATCTGCTTTTGCTCACCCAACCGGAATGTGTTCCCTGTCTTGATTTGTTTTACAATAATGACGATTTGCGGGCATTGCCGCTCTATCTTGCTTTGCTCGACCGGGGATACCGTATCGGCATTACAGCAACAAGCGATGCTGCTTTTGATGTGGGGCGTACTCCGGGCAACCGGGGAGCAACATTCGTTCTTTCCGGTGAATTGAGAGAAGAAGCCTTGCTGCGGGCATTCCGTGAACGACGGACAATGATCTCCTTTGAACAAGCCGCTTTGATGCTGACCGTAGACGGTAAAGTTCCGGGCGATGTACTCAAACCCGGCAAGCACCATTTCAAAGTGGAATTTTTCCCCGGACTTGCCCCCGGAGGCGTGCTTGAAATATACCGGAATGGAAAACTTTTTCAAACCTTCCTGCCGAAACAGGAAATTGGAACTTTTGAGGGAGATTTTGAAGAAAATGCCAACGGTTATATCCTTGCTGTTTACCGGGATAACGAAAAATATTACTCCGTAACTTCCGCCATTTATTTCCGCAATGAAAACTTCAAAACGCCTGAAGTCCTTCCCTGTCCACGGGCAATTCCGGAATTCTTGCGTGAAAAAATAAAATTTATGACCAGCAAAGAGTTGTGCGATCTTGAAACACTGGATGAATTCAGAGAAATTCTGCTGAATTTATCCAAATGATCTACTCTCCGCTATTCAACTGCTCCACAACACTCTTGACCGATTCATCCGGAGCCAGGAGCAGCAGGGCGGATTTTTTTTAGTACACATCTCTTTTACTTGAAAAGAGTATCCACGACGACTTGTGCGATCGCCGCCATTCCTTTGTCTCCGGGGTGTGCCTGGACACCTTCGTATTCAAAAAGCCCCAGGGCCTTCATGGAATCATCGTCGGCAAAATCGCCTTTTACGAAGGGAATACCGCAGGCATCGGCAGTTTCTTTCATCATTTGGTCTTTCCACTCATTCTTCCAGAAAACGCCCCGCACCACTGCGGTCGGAGCGGGATCGTTGCTCATAAAACCGTTCAGCAGTTTATGAAACGCATCACGGTAGGCGAATTTCTCTTCCATCGTCTCAAGTTCGGCGACATTTTCACCGAGAGCCACGATCAGATATTCCGGCTTGAAGTCGATCAAATCCTGATCCTGACTGTAGTCGTACTCCTGAAATCTGCGTTCAAACTGTGCCAGATTCCGTACCCGGACATCCGCTTTGCGCCCGGTGCGCTTTTCGATTTCACGAATTACGATGTGAACATAATCGTTCTCTTCGGCACTCGCCGCCATGCCCCAGTTGTGATGCCAGCCGATATTCGGCGCAGGAGCGTGAAGCGTGATCGAATTACCGATGAAGACGACCCGCACCCCGCCCGCATTGCAAATGGAACTTTCCACTTTGCGGGCGTTCATCTGAGAAGAGTTGTTCTTCTCTGCATCAGAAAGAATTTTTGCCATAGTCTTTTTCTCCTTATTTGAGAGCATTCAGCATCTCTTCGGTACGGGCGAGTTTTTCTTCCAGTTCCGCCAGTTGTTTCCGGGCATCGGCAACCACCTGTTCGGGGGCCTTGGAAACAAAACGTTCATTGGAAAGTTTCGCCTTTGTACCGTTGATCCAGCCGGTCAACTCTTTTTTCTGTTTTTCCAGTTTTGCACATTCTGCCGCAACGTCAATAAGACCATTCAAAGGCAGATAGACCGTGCCGGATTTGCAGAGTTGAGACGGTGCGGCTCCATTGGCGGAGTCGTATTCGCTCAAACTGAATTCGATATCTTCGGCATTCATGAGACTCATCAGTGAGGCCTTTTCCGCAGAGAGGAAATCCAAATCCTGCTGTGCCGTAGCCTTGATGAAGAATTTGACCTTCTTATTGTCCGCCAGACCGTAACTGGACTTGAGGAAGCGGCCGCCGCGCACCAGTTCAAACTTGCCGTCAACGGCGGCAACCTCTTCTGCAGAGACATTCAACTGGTCGCAGGAGGGATAATCGGCATACATGATCGTTTCTTCGTCGCCCAGGAAGCCCATCTGGTGTGCCAGTTCTTCGGTGATGAAGGGCATGAAGGGGTGGAGCAGACGCAAGATACGGTACAACGCATAGTCCAGCACCGCCAAAGCACGTTCCTTATCGGCATCACCGGCACGCATGGGAACCTTTTCGGCTTCGATGAACCAGTCGCAGAAGTAACTCCAGACCAGTTCATAAAGTTCGTGAGCGGCAGAGTGGAAACGGAATTCCGCCAGAGCCGTGTCGATGGAGTCGATGGCGGCATCCAGTTTGGAGAGCATCCAGCGTTCATCGGCACTCAAGGCAGCAATGGTCTTATCGGAGAGTTTACGGAATTCGGGGGAGACTTCGCCCTGCATCTGACGGAAACGGCATGCGTTCCACAGTTTATTGGCAAAGGTCTTGCCGATTTCGCATTTTTCATTGCTGTAACGGATATCCTGACCGACCGGAGCGATGTAAACGATGGTGAAACGCAGAGCGTCAGCACCGTACTGGGCGATCACATCCAGCGGGTCGGGGGAGTTGCCGAGAGACTTGGAAAGTTTCCGGCCGATATCATCACGGATGATACTGGTGAAATAGACGTTTTTGAAGGGGATATCACCCATAAATTCGCAACCCGCCATAATCATACGGGCAACCCAGAAGAAGATGATATCCGGTCCGGTCACAAGGTCACAGGTGGGATAGAAATACTTGAGTTCTTCGGTCTTTTCCGGCCAGCCCATGATGGAGAAGGGCCAGAGCCAACTGCTGAACCAGGTATCCAGCACGTCCTCTTCCTGCCGCCATTCGCCGGGAGCGGTCGGGGCCTCTTCGCCGACGTAAACTTCGCCGGTGGCATCGTTGTACCATGCGGGGATACGGTGTCCCCACCAAATCTGACGGGAGATGCACCAATCCTGAATATTCTCCATCCAGTGGAAATAGGTTTTGCTCCAGCGTTCGGGGTGGAATTTGATCTTGCCGGTCTTGACCGCTTCGATCGCGGGTTTGGCAAGTTCTTTCATATTGCAGAACCACTGGTAACTGACCAGCGTTTCGATCGGCACGTCACCGCGTTCGGAGTAACCGACAGCGTGGGTGATGTCTTCGACTTTTTCCAGCAAACCCTGTTCTTCCATCATCTTCACGCAGAGATCACGGGCGGCGAAACGGTCAAGACCGTTGAATTTCTCACCGGCACGGGCGTTCATGGTGGCATCGGGGTTCATCACGTTGATGACTTCAAGATTGTGGCGTTTGCCGACTTCAAAGTCGTTGGGGTCGTGGGCGGGAGTGATCTTCACACAGCCGGTTCCCTTGGTGGGATCGGCGTGTTCGTCCGCCACGATGGGGATCTCACGATCGGTGAGCGGCAGTTTGACCATTTTGCCGATCAGGTGTTTGTAACGGGGGTCTTCGGCATTGACAGCAACGGCGGTATCGCCGAACATGGTTTCGGGGCGGGTGGTGGCGACCACCAGATAACCGGAACCGTCGGCGAGCGGGTAACGGAAATGGTAGAACTTGCCGGGAACATCCTTGTAAATGACCTCTTCATCCGAAAGGGCACTTTTTGCGACAGGGCACCAGTTGATCATGCGCTGCCCGCGGTAAATGTAACCTTTGTTGTAAAGTTCGACAAAGACTTTGCGGACAGCGGCGGAAAGCCCTTCGTCCATGGTGAAACGTTCCCGTTCCCAGTCGCAGGAGCAACCCAGAGTACGGAGCTGACGGATGATTTTGCCGCCGAACTCGCCTTTCCACTGCCAGACCCGGTTGATGAACTCTTCGCGCCCCAGATCGTCGCGGCAGATGCCTTCGTTCTGACGGAGGTATTTGTCCACCCGGGCTTCCGTAGCGATACCGGCGTGGTCAGTACCGGGAAACCAGCATACTTCTTCGCCCTTCATGCGGTGATAACGGCAGAGGATATCCTGCAATGTATTATTGAGAACGTGCCCCAGAGTAAGAATACCGGTCACGTTCGGCGGGGGGATCACGATCGAATACCCCGGTTTTTCCGGATTGGGTTTTCCGTGGAAACGACCGGCCTTTTCCCATGCGGGAAACCACTTGGCCTCGACATCTGCCGGTTCATACGCTCTCGGCAACGGTTCACGATTGCTCATTTGAAAATCCTTATGTTGAATTGCAAATTACAGAAACACGTTATAATATAGCACGATATCCGGCATTTTCCCAATGAAAAAGCAATATTTCACAGTAATTTCTCATTTCGGGTGTTTTTTGATGCACCCGGCAAAAGCCCGGAGTTGTCTTCAAAACGGTATATCGCAGGAAAAAACGCAAATCTTTAAAACAAAAAAACGGTGCCGCAGCACCGTTTTTTTCGTAACCCGCATCAGGCGATGGAGTTCAGCAGCTTGTCAGCTTGAGACTTCTTGTTGGCAACGCGGTTGGCATGGATGGTGCCGACCTTGGCGGCCTTGTCCAGACGGCTGCAGAACTTCTTGCTGAGTTCGGCGGCGGCATCTTTTTCACCGGCGGCGACAGCAGCGCGGAGTTTCTTTTCGATGGTCTTGAGCTCGCTGACGCGGGCACGGTTGCGGAGATTCGCCTGTTTGCTGGTGCGCAGACGTTTCAGAGCAGATTTGGTGTGAGCCATTTTTTACTTCCTTCTTTATAAACGATAAAAACTTTTTGTTTTGTCATCATAAACTACAAGCAATAGAATATACCACAGATTTTGCAAAAGGCAAGTCAAAAACAGAAAAAAATTGCAAATCATCAATAAAATTCATATCTGATGTTGAAAAAAACATTATCGGATGTATCTTATAAACATGAAAATCGTTTCCAAACATAAGGATATTATAGAAAAAATGAAAAAAGTTCTCGTTTGCGGAGGTGCCGGTTATATCGGCAGTGCCTGTTCTGAATATTTGCTCGATCTGGGCTACGATGTCACTATTTTTGACGGCCTTATCACCGGTCATCGTGACGCCGTTGATCCCCGGGCGAAGTTTGTGCTGGGCAATCTTGCCGACCGCGAAAAGATCAAAAGCGTCTGCCGCGAAGGAAAATTCGATGCGATCATGCACTTTGCCGCGTTCTCGCTGGTGGGGGAATCCATGAAAGATCCCTCCAAATATTTCCGCAACAACCTCTGCAATGCGATCAATATGGCAGATGCCGCAGTGGAATCCGGTGTCAAAACGATCGTCTTCTCCAGCACCGCCGCCACTTTCGGCCAGCCGGAGGCAATTCCGATCCGTGAATACGACCGTCAGATCCCGATCAACCCCTACGGCGAATCCAAACTCTGCTTTGAAAAAGTTCTGAAATGGTATCATGAGATCTACGGCATCAACTATGCGGCTCTGCGTTACTTCAATGCCGCCGGTGCAACGGAGAAATTCGGCGAAGATCATCGTCCGGAATCCCACCTTATCCCCATTATCCTGCAGACTCTCCGGGGCAAACGGGATAAACTTATGATGTACGGCGATGATTACGATACCGCCGATGGCACCTGCGTACGGGATTATATCCATATCCTCGACCTTGCCCAGGCGCACGAACTGGCTCTGCGCGCCCCCGAAAGCGGTCACTACAACCTCGGCACCGGCAACGGTCTTTCCGTGCGTGAGATCATCAATGCCGCCGAAGAGGTCACCGGTCTCAAAGTGAAATACGAAGTCGCCCCCCGCCGCCCCGGTGATCCGGCAAAACTTATCGCTTGCAGCGACCGTGCCCGCGAAATGCTGGGCTGGCAGCCCAAATATGAAGATGCCCGCGCGATCATCGAATCCGCCTGGAAGTGGCAGCTCAAACATCCGGAAGGATATGCTAATTGATCTGGCATGAACTCGGACCTTTCACGATTTTCGACCTGGAGACCACCGGGCGCAGTCCGGTCTATCACCGCATTGTGGAACTGGCGGCTCTCCGGGTGGAAAAAGACGGCAGCATCACCCGTTATCAAAGTCTGGTAAACCCCGGGTGTATCATTCCGCGTTCTGCCGTTGCCATCCACCATATCACCGATGAAATGGTGCAGGGTGCGCCGCATTTTGCCATTGTCGGGCGTGAATTTCTGAACTTTGCCGAAAATTCCACGCTCGTGGCGCACAATGCGCATTTTGACCTCTCCTTTTTACAGGAGAGCCTTGCCCGCACCGGTTTGCCTTTGTGGAAAAACAAAACGATGGATTCGCTCCGTCTGATCCGCACCACCCACCCCGGACTGCCGTCGTACAGTTTACAGAACCTCCGTGCCCGTTTCCGTCTGGATTCCGACAGCAGCATGCAGGCGCACCGCGCCGCCGCCGATGTGGAATGGACAACGCAACTTCTTGAAATCGCCCTGACTGCGGCGATAAAAATGAGTTCAAACAACTGATTTCAACAGAACCTGAAGTTCGGATTTGTATTTTGCAAGCACTTCAACGGCAAGACTGTACTCCGGGGCATTTGATTTGAAAAGTGTGCATTTTTTTTAAAAAATAATTTGACATTGCAAAAAAACGGGTGTATTTTATAGCGAATTGGACAATATTGTACAAAAATGGTGCTTGAAATGTCTGTTAAGCCGCGACAAAAAGTGATTGATACGATCAGAAACAGAATTTCTGACGGGCATTATTCTCCCGGCGGGCGATTGCCTACCGAATTGGAATTTTCCGCAGAACTGCAAGTGGCAAGAGGGACTGTCCGCAGTGCGCTGAAGGAACTTTCGGATGCCGGTTTTATCGAGATCCGCAAAGGTGTCGGGTGCTTTGCCGCTCCCGGCAAGTGCCAAAGCCGCATGATCGCATTGCTTATGAGCGAGGCCGAAGGCGGCTACGGGGTGGAACACGTGATCACCGGAATTATTTCACGGGCATCCGAAAGCGGTATCGGGGTCGGTATATTTTATTATAACGGCACAGCAGAACAGTTCGATGTTCTGTTGAAACGGCTTCGTTCTCTGAATATTTCGCGGGTTATTTACCGTCCTTGCATCACCCCGGATTTCGCCTTGCGCAATGAACCGCTCATACGGAAACTTGAAGAGGAAAGTTTCGATTTCGTCACGATCGGTGTGCCGGTTCCGCAAAAGGGAAATTCGATTCGTCCTTATGTGTTCAACGATAATTACAGTGCAATGCGGAAAATGGTGGGTGCGCTTGCCGAAAAAGGGTTCCGCCGTTTCGGAATGCTCCGTTCGTTTACCGGGGTCTACTCCAGCGAACAGCGTTATAAGGCTTTCGCAGACGAATTGTCTGCCAGAAATATCCCTGTCTCTCCTGATGATGTGAAAATCACGCTGGATGTTGCCATTGGCGAACAGGGGCGTTCCAGAGTCCGCGAGTGGCTGCGGGATGGATTGCCGGAGGTGATCATCTGCAATCACGATGTGCTGGCATACAATGTATTGGATGAACTTCAGCAGCACGGCATCCGCGTTCCGCAGGATGTGGCGGTCACCGGGTTTGACGATCTTCCTTTTTCGGAGGCATTCGGTTTGACTACGGTCCGGCAGGATTTTTATGAAATCGGGCGCACCGTGGCAGAAAATCTGCTTACGGATGCTTCCTGCAGAAAATCGGTCAAAATATTATCCGACAAAGTGGTTTTGCGCCGCAGCAGCGAGTATATGAAAAAACAAGGGAGCCACCCTTTGCAAAATAAACAACAAAAAACGGAGAAAAAAATGAAAAAACAAAACTTCACCCTCATCGAACTCTTGGTCGTTATTGCAATCATTGCAATCCTTGCCGCCATGTTGTTGCCCGCCTTGAACAAGGCGCGGGAGAAAGCCAAAACGATGCAGTGTGTCAATAATCTCAAACAATTGGGAAATGCCTTTATGTTTTACACGCAGGATTATGACGGATATTTACCACGTTTTTGGAAGACAAAGCCCGCATCCGGAGACAATGTGTCCTGGCAAAACAAACTTCAGGGTGTCGTAAATGGCGTTCAGCAAAATTATGCAGGCACTGTCAAAGTATTCAAGTGTCCTGTTTATGCCGCCAATGGGAACTATTACAGAGAGGCTTGGGATACTTCTTATATGGGTAATTCTCATCTGGGGGATGAAGGGGGGAACGAAACCTATCGCAGTTCCAGATCTGCCGTAAAAATATCCAAATTGAGAAATCCCTCCGGAATATTTTTGATTTTGGATGGAAAATATCAATCGAGTTCTGCATCCGGTTGGCATTCTGTGCAAGTTTGGAACAAGGATTTTATTGATTACAGGCATGATAATAAAACCAATCTTCTCTTCGCTGATGGACATGTTGATGCGTATACTGTAACAGAAATTTCTCAAAATGCAAAGGATCTTTTCTCCATTTAATCAGGTTCCGGAGTTTATATTATGCGTAATTTTCTTTCCATGCTGTTTCTTGCGGCTGTATTTTCCTGTGCCGCAGAAGAGTTCTCTATTCCGCTTTTTTACAATGGCAAGCCGCTGCCCGGATTTCAGGCGGCGGGGGATAACGCCATTGCTCTCAATGCCCAATTCGGTCAATGGGGAGCTTCTCAAATCCCGCTGAAACGCGGGGCAGGGGAGTATATCCTTAAAGTGGAGATCGTTTCGCCCGGTGCTGAAGTCAGTGCCGGTGGCTTCTATCTGCTCTACTCAGACGGCAAACAAAAACAACTCTCCTACGGGCATCGCGGCAAAGAAACTCCGCAAACACTGACCTTTAAATTTCAGACAGAAAAACCGCTGAAAGCGTTGCTGCTGAAAAAAATGGAGAAGAAAAACGCCCCTTCGGTAG
>JAFTUS010000176.1 GCA_017466125.1 Lentisphaeria bacterium
AGCGCATGGCGTATGAAGAATTATCTACAACAGTAGAAATTTTTTGTGTCCTTTAGACAGAGACATTGGAGCCGTCTACTTCATATCTACAACAGTAGAAATTTTTTGTGTCCTTTAGACCAACAAAATAGTGATATAGATGTTCAGATCTACAACAGTAGAAATTTTTTGTGTCCTTTAGACAAGCAAAGCCGCAAAAGAGGCGTATAATCTACAACAGTAGAAATTTTTTGTGTCCTTTAGACTTTGGCAGAGTAAACCACGGTTGCTAATCTACAACAGTAGAAATTTTTTGTGTCCTTTAGACGACACTTTCCAACTGGATCAACGACAAATCTACAACAGTAGAAATTTTTTGTGTCCTTTAGACATCCCGCACTGATGCGCGGCCAGATAAATCTACAACAGTAGAAATTTTTTGTGTCCTTTAGACGATGAGCGCATGGCGTATGAAGAATTATCTACAACAGTAGAAATTTTTTGTGTCCTTTAGACAATATAGTTTTTAAATTTACAAAATCATCTACAACAGTAGAAATTTTTTGTGTCCTTTAGACGCCATTGCCGCAAATCCTGAAACAAAATCTACAACAGTAGAAATTTTTTGTGTCCTTTAGACACTGTATTCCACAGAATACGCAATAAATATAACACCTTTTTTCAAATAGTCAAATCAATATCAAGCAAAAAAAGATAAAATTAAGACGGAGGTTTGCATTTTACATGAACAAAAGATCTGTTTCTTCATTTTTGGCATAACCGTAACGGGCGATAACAGCATCATCCGGCACTGTCATAATCATTACACTGTCTGCCTGTTGAAATTTTTTTTCAAATTTTGTCTCAATCTCAATTTTTATGTTATCCAAAATCCGCTTGCTGTTTCTGATTTCAAAGACAGAATATTGCAAGCGTCTGCCAAACCGGTTATAATATCTTTTCTGCTGGAATAGGTGTTGTTATCTACCGTTTCATGTGCCGCTTTGCCTATGGTCTGCGGCGTTTGGTGATACACTTCGCAATCAGAAGAATCCCGGAATATCCCGCTGTAATAAATTGAGCGGGGGCAGAAAATAAAATCATTGATTTGAGTTATCATCAGATAGGATTCCATTTTCTGCCCCTTTGTGTCAGATATTGCGCTTCTGCGCAAATTCAAACCAATCTTTATGCTCAATTTTGAAATTGATTTTTCCGGTGCTTCCCGGTATAACTTTTTTCAACAGATAAAGCCCCTTCAATGCGATATGAAATGCTCCGTTGGCATCGGCGTTTTGCGGCAAACTTGCATCGGTTGTTTCCGAATTGAAAAATTCTCCTTTTCGGTTCAATACCGGAGACTCGATATAATCTTTTTCTCCATTGGTATTACGCATTTGTAAAGTACGGTCAAATGCAAATACGATGTCCGAGAAAAACGCAGCGTTAGCAGAATTTGGTTCGACGGACTTGATATAACTCAATAAATCAAAGCCATCTGCCACGCAAACATCCCGTTTGGCAAGAGCCTCAAGAATGATTTGAGTCGGCTTGATCTCACAATTTTTATTTTCTCTTGTGCTGAAAGTCCATCGCCGTTGTGCAGAATAGACAACCCAATCTGTTTTCCAGCTGGTCTGACCGGTTTTGAAATTTTTGTAATCGAATGAAAATGCAAAAGCATTCCGCAAAGCATCATATTTGATGCTGTCAAACTGTTCCAGAAACGCTTTCCGGTTTTCGGCATTGGTACAGTTTTTCATATTGAAAAGATTGGTGAAACCGGTAGTCGGGTCAATCTTTGATGTATAACCGGCCGGAACATAAAACAGGAAACCGCACTGTTTGCCGAGTTTCTTGAAACTTTCAAATTTCGATGTCAACTGGTAGCCATTCAGCACACCGCCGGGAGCCAGCGGGTCCTCTGTCTTTTTGAATACAAGGTAATTCAATTTTTCAATCAGTGCCCGTTCAAATTTCTGATAGATCTGTTTTTCGATTTTCATACGTCCACGCTTGAAACCGACATTCAGATCTTCCATTACAACAATGGCCTTATGTGCTACCATCATCGAAACGATCTCATGGACTACTCCGGAAATATAACCATCTTTCAATTCTTTGATTTTGCCGATGCTTTTCCAACTTTTTCTGGCATTATCACGTTCCTTTTCCCGCTGATCAAGTTTTTTGTGATATTCGACGCCATTTAATGTATTATAACTCTTCTGAATAATAATATTGCCCTGCTGATCCATTAAAGTAAGGTAAATCAAATGCCGTTCGCCACGATCGAGCCCGATAACTTTCACATCAGGATTATTCCGCAAATATTCCAGAACTTTGTCATTAAATTTGAATGCGTCACCACTTTTGAAATTGACTGTAATGGGGACATGGAATTGAAATTTTTCTTTTGTAAAACGTTTATCTTTTACGATTTCATGAGTCACGTCTTTAACGACAATACGTTTTTCGGCACAGTGGATATCATCTCCGACCTTCCAATCCAGACGGGGATAATCAGAAAGATATTTTTTTGCTTCCGAAGATAACTCTTCTTCCAATCTTCCATTGACAAAGCGGAATATTTCATCATGAATACTCTCTGGTATGGGAGTGCGGATCGCGCAATCGCCTTCAAATCTTTCAATAATCGTCCGATTGACCATTTTTTCTCCAACCTGATGTTTGGCCGGCGATTTGATAACCGTTTCCCTGAAGAATAATTTTGGTGTCCCATTCAACTGAAAAACTACATCAGAAAGGTTTCGTTCATCAAATAAAGCCCGCCAGTAAAGAGTGAATTTATCGGGAGTTCCATGCGTACCGGAGGCGAAATCCTTGTTCCAAATTTGAAACAGATAAAGTTTCCCTTCTGAAACAAGTTGATCGATAATGTCAGCAGATATGTTTGCAAAACTTACCTTATATCCTTGAGTCTCCACTTCTCTGTAAAACTCATCAATTCTGGTATAAGCAGAGGTTTCTTTAAACATAAATCCCAATTTGCTCCAATCAGGATGTTTCTCTATCGAAACCTTAAAGAAATCAATAAGTTCACGACAAAAGTCCAAATCAAAATTACTACCTTGAATATGTTGTTTTTCTTTGTATTTTTGCAATAAATCCGGAGAGGGATTATAGAAATCTATATTACTTTGTGCAAAAAATACTTTGGGTAACATCCGATATGGTGTTGGCAATAATTTACAAACCATCTTCTGATAACAGTTTTCAGTATCAGAAGTGGCATATTTTTCAAAATCAACTTTGCTTTTTGGATTCATAATTCCCAGAAAATAAGCCCCGTCTTTGAGAAGCAAAACTGCAGCATTGGCTCGTTCTTGATTAACATCCCATCCGTCAGCCAGAGTCGGGACATTGAACATTAACTTGATTTTATCTGCTGCTATGATTTTTTTCGTGACATAATTATGTGTTTGCTTGTAAAGCGGAATAATATTCTCCAATTTGTTGTAATGTTCTGTCAATATGCCCAGCAAATCAATATCGCCGCCATATTCCGATTCGACAACAAGAGGTTTGAGTAAACGGAAAATATTTTGTAATGTATCAAGATATTCTCTTATTAAGTCGACGTCATTTTCCCGTTTCCGCAAGGATAATGCGGATTCTTTTTGGATAACGGTCAAAACCTGTGGACGCAAGACGGCTTCCTGTGAAAAAAGAGCCGCAACATTCTCATTTTGCCAAAAATCAGTAAACTGTACCGGGATCGGGTCGCCTTCTTCCCCGCCGATACGAACCAAGCCCCAAGCCTTGATATCGTTGAAACTGAAAACCGGTTGTTTACAATATTTTTCCTGAAGTTTTTTAGTGGAAAAAGTTCGCTGGGAATACTTTGCCATCGCATCCTGTATTGCATCCCAGCGACCGGTGACCTTATGGGAAATGTCAGAAAGCGAGTTGGCATTTACATAAAGTAAATCATCTTCAGTCAGAGTTGAAAACAGTCGTTGCAAACTCACCGGCAAATCGACTGTTTCGCCGTGGATTTCGACAGCACTGATAAAATCAATAAAACTTTTCAACTCACAGAATAAGGCGACATCGTCCTTGAATTCTTTCAACGCAAACGCATGCTCCCGGTCGCTTAAAATCTGTTTGAAAAGCACAGGTAAAAACGGCAGTTCTTTTGCTGGGATTTCTTTATGGGCCTGCCGGAAAAGATTTACGGCATAATTCACTTCAGATACAATTTTATTGAAAGTATCAATTCCACTTTGAGAAAGAAAATTAT
Organism: Lentisphaeria bacterium; assembly: GCA_017466125.1. GTDB lineage: Bacteria > Verrucomicrobiota > Lentisphaeria > Victivallales > Victivallaceae > Victivallis. Next base: position 4,244 of record JAFTUS010000176.1, read on the forward strand.
TATAATTATTGATTTGCAGTAAGTCAGCCAATTTTCCGTCACCGATAAGATCGGCACATTTCTCCGCTATTTGGGCAAGTAACTCCGGTCGCATAGAATAGAACCGCTCAAAAATATCGACTGCATTGGCATATTTCACAAAATTTTCATTGACCGCCCGGTATGCGGCGGCAGTATTTTGAGGCTGCACGGAATAAATATTTTTCCGATTTTCCTGATATCCTTTAAAATAGCACGCAAAACGGCTGAATGTTTTTATCTCATCCGGCAACATTCCTGATTTTTCAAGATTTTTGAATAATTTACTCGGAGTTGCTTCTGTCAATTCTTTATAGAAACCATTGGATGTAAAACGGGAAGAGAGTTCCTTTCTGAAACTCTCCTGAACTTTTTCCAAATCCTTTTTCAGATCTTTATTTTTCCGGAAATTTTCCAATTGCTCTGCCAAAGGCATCCAGTTGATATCTCTGATTTCTACCAGTACATCCTGCAAAAATTTCTTGTGCAGTTCATCAAGGAAATCCTTGGCTTTTTTATAATCCTCTGCCCGCTTGAAGTCCTGCTTCAACAATCCGGACTCTTCCAGCCTTTCCCGGGTTTTTCCGATGGGTTTCAATTCAAACGTCAGAGTGTGGGCGATTTTGTACTGTTTTGTGAATTCTTTCATGCCATTCTCCTTTTTTGTTCCTTACTAAAATATATGCTGTGTTTGGGTTTTTCAAGTTTTTGCTGTGCTAATCTTCCTTTTTTGCGGATTTCATGCGTTAAGGGATAATATAGTTCCAGAAGTGGACATCTATTGTCCCTCTCGTTTCATTTTAAGAAAAAAATCGGTTTTTTTTTATAATATCTGCAAAAAAATTCAAAAAAATCAGTTTTTTCCCTTGAAAATCTCCTTTTTTTGTATAATTTATAAACGATTGTTGTACTGTGTGAAAAATAGGTGACGTTTGGGTGTTGTGATGACCTGCCGTTGGTTTCTGATTTTGGGTTTGTGTGCGCTCGTATGGTGCTGCTCCGGGAAAAATACGGAGACTGCCGAAGTCGAAAGACGCGCCCTTATCGCGTATTCTCAGCAGAATTACCACAAAGCAGCCCGGCTCGCAACTAAAATACGGCATACCCATCAGGGCAAAATGATAATCGCTCTCTGCAATGTATTCGATAAAGAAACACATACCCTCCACCGCGGTCTCAAGGCTCTCGAAGAACTTTTTCACGATACGAACGTTCCAACGAAAATACGACTCGAAGCCGGACTTGCTCTCGCACGCACCATCCGACTGGAACAACTCCTCGATGACCCACACGGAGGACAACACAGCAGATCCGATCGCATCTTCCGCAAAATAATAGAAATGGCCCCGCACTCCGAATACGCCAGAGATGCCATGTTCTATCACTCCCTCAACCATTTCAGTTCATGCGACGCAAGAGTCTGTTCGGACGGGTTCGACAATCTGGAGAAATTTATAACCACATTCCAGGGCCCGCGAAAACTCCTCGCTCCGCTCCATCTGCTCGCCGAACATGAGTATATACGGCTCCGCAAAAATTACCCCGCTGCCGTCCGACACCTCAAATGCGGCATCGATATCGGATTTTCTTCCCCGAATGAACAGCGTTCTGCCATGTTCCGGCTGGGTTTTTTCTACTATAAGTATCTGAACGACCGCACGAAAGCAGGAAAAGCCCTCCGCAATTTTATCCGCCTCTATCCGGATTCCCCGGATACCCCGTCCGCTGAACGCTTTCTCAAAAAAATACAGCGGGGTGAAAAATGAAGATAAAAACATCGTTCCGCCGCCTCCGCATCGGACTCGCTCTCGCCGGAATATTCTTCCTCTGCTCCGCCGTGATCGCCATCCATCACCATCGGGATATCGCACAGAAGATCCTCCAGCCCGAAACAAAAGAACTGATTTTCGCTCACTGGCAGCTGGAAGACGGATTTCGCGAAGGCGTTGAACACGCCATCAGAGAGTACGAAAGACTCAAAGCCGCTCAGGGTATCAATGTCAAAGTCCGCCAGATCGCCGTCCCCGTACGGGGATATTCCCAGTGGATGATGACACAACTTCTGAGCGGAAAACCCGCCGACGTCATGGAACTGCGCGGGTTCTCCAGTTTATACAACAACCACTTTATCCCGCTTTCTCCGCATATCACACGCCCCAACCCGTGGAATGACGGTTCCCCCCTGCGCGGAATGACCTGGCAGGAGAGTTTTTCCGACAATATGATCACGTCGCTCGACCCCATTTACAGCGAATATTTCGGCGTCGCTCTCTTCGTTTTTACCACCCGGCTCTACGTCAATATGGATCTCTACCGCCGCGCTTGCGAAAGCGATGAACTGCCGACGACTTTCACCCAGTGGATCGACGCCTGCAAAAAAATAAAAGCATACGGCATCCGGATCGGAAAACCGGTCATCCCGATCGGTGTGCGCGGTTTCGACAAAGCCACCTTGCAGCAGTTGCTCCATACTTACAATTCCCAACTCTGCGCCCCGCTGACAGAAGATGCCTCCCCCTTCGGCGGAACCCTCTCCATCTCCGAAATCTTCCGCCGGGTCAACGAGGGAACGCTCGATAAAGAACGGCTGCTGGCCCCGCTGGAAGTCGTCTGCGAACTGGGACAGTATTTCGCCGACGGTTTTTCCGCAATCGACCTTGAACAGACCAAGTATCTCTTTTCACAGGGGAATGTCGGTTTTTTTGTCGATGGCACTTACAATGCATGGAGCATCGTCAACAACTCCCCCTTTGAAGTCAAAGTCACCCGTATCCCCATGCTCGACTCCCGGCATCCGCTGGGAAAACATGCCGTGGATATTTCCGAAAGCGGCTACGGCGTCGCCGGAACATTCGGCGTGACCAAGAAAAGCCGCCACCCCGAACTGGCTCTGGACTTTCTGCAATATCTCTCCTCATGGCGGGTCAATCAGGAGATGATCGTCGGTTCATGCAAGTGGATGTCCACGCTGCGCAAAGTACGTTACCGCGGACTGATGAAACAACTCGCCCCCGAAACAGAGGCGGAATACAAACCCACTCCCGTCTTTTTCAGCACCGGTCCCAAAACCCACCGCGCCATGATCTCCGCCCTTGAACGGAGCATCATCCAGCAGCCGCAAAATCTGACCGCCTACCTCTGGAACGATTATATCCGCTGTCGCCCGATGGTACTGGAAGAACTGCGCGACATCCGCACCGCCGCACTGCACAACCTCTCCGATCAGGAGGCGATACGCTCCTCGCTGGCGGTCTTCCGGAATTTCCTGAAACCGACCGCTGAACAGAACGCCCTCGCCGAACTGCGCGCCGGAAGCAACCTCGAAGCCGTCGTCGGCAGAATACGCGCCCTGGATGAAAGTCTGCTGCTCGAAGAGGAGATCGTCAAGTTCAGGGAGGTGCGCCCATGATCCCGAAACATGTCACATGGAAAAACATCGGCTCCTACTGGATGACCTATCTGCTGCTCCTCCTGCCGCTGACCCTGACGCTGGTGTTTGATTACCACACCTTTATCAATGGCATGGTACACATGTTCTACCGCTGGGACGGAAATACACTGGAAGAGTTCATCGGGCTGGAGAACTTCCGCCGCCTCCTCCATGACAGGGAGTTCCGGCAAAGTATTTTTCTGGTCGTGATCCTGACTTTTGCCAACATTTTCAAGATGATCGTGCCCATTGTTGTTGCGGCAGTGCTGCACCACGTCCGCTCCAGACGGGCGGCGGGGACTTACCGGATGATGTTGGTGATACCGATGATCGTCCCGGTCATGGTGACTTTGCTGATGTGGAAGTATTTTTACGAACCCCACAGCGGTCTGCTCAACACTCTGCTGCGGGATTTCGGATTGCTGGCGCGGACGGACTCCATTCAGTGGCTCTCCGACCCCTATCTGGTCATTCCGTCGCTGATTTTCATGGGGTTCCCGTGGATCGGGGTCTTCGGGGTGCTGATCTATCTTGCGGGGCTTCAGAAGATCGATCCCGGCATCTACGAAGCCGCTGAACTGGACGGTGCCGGAGGAATGCGCATTTTCTGGCGCATCGAATTGCCGATGCTTATGACCCAGATCCGCATCAATCTGATTTTGATGGTCATCGATACGGTTCAGAGTTGGGAGAATATCTATCTCTTTCTCGGTCCGGACGGCGGGCCAAACGGCGTTGCCACTGTGCCGGGACTGCTGATTTTCCGGCAGGCGTTCGGAAACGGGCTTTTCGGATACGGCTGTGCGATCGGTTTTGTGATTTTTGCGGTCACATTGCTCCTGACGCTTGTGAATGACAAATTTATCCGCTTGCGGAGGTGATGATGAGACCCTGTAACAAAATGGCTGAATTTTTCAAACACGTTTTTCTGCTGGTGATCCTGCTGCTGGCATTTCTGCCGATGCTGGTCATGGTGAATATTTCGTTGAAGGATAATACCCAGTTTTCGCAAAACCCGCTGACGCTGACTTATCCGTTCCACTGGGAGAATTACGCAACCGCATGGGATTTTATGGGCGGAACGATTTTCAATACTGCTTTTGTCGGCGGCATGGTCACGCTGCTGTCGCTCGTGCTGGCGATCGGCGGAGCGTTCTTTTTTGCCCGTTACCGGATGCCGGGGCGACGGTTGTTTTTCTTTCTTTTCGTGGCTCTGATGACCTATCCGACTGTGGCAAATATGGTTCCCATGTTTTCGCTGTTGAGCGAATTGGAACTCTATAATACCCATCTTGCGCTGATTTTGCCCGCAGTTGCCGGGGCGCAGGCGTTGAACATCTTTGTTCTGAAGAACTTTATGGAAGATATCCCGCAGGATCTTTTTGACGCGGCGGAGATCGACGGCGCAAGTTTCTGGCAGCAGATGCGCTCTATCGTCCTGCCTCATACCATGCCGGTCATCGGGGCGTTGGGAATTCTGATGCTGGTGAACCAGTGGAACAGTTTTGTTGCGCCGCTGCTCTATCTGCGCGATGAGGAGTTGCAGCTGCTTTCGGTCGCACTTCTCCATTTTGAGGGTGAATACACCAAAAACTGGGGTGCATTGATGGCGGGGTATGTGATCGCTTCGCTGCCGCTGGTCGTTCTCTTTTTCTTCTGCATGGAACTTTTCGTAAAAGGATTGAGTTCCGAAGGGATGTTGAAACGCTGAAATTTTCTCTGCGACATCTTTTGAGACACTCCGCCCAAAGTCTTACAATCGTCACATCTTTTTTTTTCAGTCGCATCTTTTTGCGAAATATCTGTGAAAAAATCTTGATTTATCAAAAAGATGCTGTATTTTATAAAATATCACTATTGCAACCGTTTGCATTTTTTAACAAAAACAGATAAATGAGGTAAAAAAATGTTTCAGGAAGAAGTCAGTTTTTACATGAGACGCATGGAGGTCTTCTGTGAGCGTGTCCACGATCAGATCTACTCCAGCCGTATCCCGCTGGATTGCGTCTATGCCAACACCAGTGAGCCGGTCAACTTCAACGACCGCCTTTCACTGGATTACAAGCCCATTGCGCAGGGGGAAGTCTGGGGAAAAGACTGGGAGAGTGCATGGTTTCATGTGACCGGCAGTGTTCCCGCCGAATATGCCGGAAAAGAGTTGATGTTCCTGATGTCGCTCGGCGGCGAAGGGCTGATTTTCGACGCCGAAGGCACTCCCGTTTACGGCTTGACCGGCGGCAGTGTCTACACCAATGATTTCTTCAAGAACAACTATCTGCTCGGCAAAGATTTCAAGGCGGGCGACAAAATCGATTACTGGGTCGAAGGTGCCGCAAACTGTCTTTTCGGTATGGTTTTTGAAAAGAATAAAGAGTTCCGCAAGAAACATCCGCAGGGCAGTTTCACCGGTTCTCTTCTGGAATGTTCTCTCGCTGTTTTTGAGCGCGAAGTCTGGGCCCTCCACCTTGACCTTGAAGTGATGATCTCCCTGATTTCCGGTCTGCCCGAAAACGATTTCCGCCGCCGCCGTTATGCCCGGATCGTCAACCACGCCGCCGATGTGTGGAACGAAGACCCCGCCAACTCCGCCGCTGCCCGTGAAGTCCTCAAGGAGATCTACGATGTGGAACCCTCCGCCGCCATGATGACCGTTCACGGCGTCGGTCACGCCCACATTGATACCGGCTGGCTGTGGCCCGTCCGTGAAACGATCCGCAAATGCGCCCGTACGTTCAGTTCGCAGATCGCTCTGATTGAACGTTATCCCGAATACGTTTTCGGCTGTTCCGCCGCCCAGCATTATGCTTTCACCAAGAAACACTACCCCGCTCTTTATGAAAAAATCAAAAAAGCGGTCGCCTCCGGCAACTGGGAGATCCAGGGCGGTATGTGGGTCGAAGCCGACTGCAATCTGATTTCGGGTGAATCCATGGTGCGCCAGTTCCTCCACGGCAAGAACTTCTTTATGGATGAGTTCGGCGTGGATGTCAAAAACCTCTGGATCCCCGACGTGTTCGGCTACTCCGCCGCCATGCCGCAGATCATCAAAAAGGCTGCCTGCGACTATTTTCTGACCCAGAAACTCTCCTGGTGTCAGTACAACCGTTTCCCCCACCAGACCTTCAACTGGCAGGGGATCGACGGCAGTGAAGTGCTGACCCACTTCCCCCCCGAAAACTCTTACAACTCCATGATCCGTCCCCAGGCGTTTATCGAAGCGCAGAACGATTACCGTCAGGCCGATGTTTCCGGCGACTTCATGTGTCTTTTCGGCATCGGTGACGGCGGCGGCGGTCCTTATCCCGAATTGATCGAACGCGGCAGACGCTGTGCCAAACTTGACGGCGCACCCGCTTTCACTTTCGGCAGAGCCGACAAATTTTTCGATAAGATCAGTGCGCAGAAAGATCAGTTCCCCACCTGGAAGGGCGAACTCTATCTGGAACTGCACCGCGGTACGCTTACAACGCAGTCCCGTACCAAACGGGGCAACCGCAAAAATGAACAACTGCTGACCATGACGGAATTTCTCTGCTCCATGCTCCCGGCGGACAAATATCCTGCCGCCGAACTGGACAATGCGTGGAAAGTGCTTCTGCTCAATCAGTTCCACGATATCATCCCCGGTTCTTCCATCGATCAGGTCTATGCGACCACCGAAAAGGAACACGCTGAAATCGCCGCGACTTGCGAAAAATTGCTCAAACAGGCACAGGAGATCCTCTTCCCCCGCACCAACAATTCGGCATTGATCCTGAACTCTCTCTCCTATGACTACGATACGGTCGTGGAACTGCCGGAGACCTGGAACGGATTTACCGTTACCGATGCCGACGGCAACGACCTCCCCGTGCAGCATGAAAACGGCAGGACGGTCGTGGCAGTTCATCTGCCCAAATCTTCCGTCACGCTGATCCGTAAGGGCGTGAAAGCGGAAAAAGCCGCACAGACCGATTCCGCCGAACTGGTGCTGGAAAACGATTTCGTCCGCTACACCTTTGCCGCCGACGCCAGTCTGGTCGAAGCGACTTGCAAAAAGAGCGGTTTCTCTCTGCTCAAACCCGGCGAAGCGGGCAACGTTTTCTCCCTCTATGCAGACAACCCCACCAACTGGGATGCGTGGGATATCGAAGCGTACTACCCCAACCAGACTGCGGTCCACCCCACGGCGGTCAAGGCGCGCAAGATCGTTTGCGGCGATCTCCGTTCCGTGCTGGAATTTGATTTGACCATCGGGAATTCCACCATCCGTCAGCAGGTGATTTTGGAAGCCGGTTCCACCCGTCTGGACTTCAAGACCGAAGTGGACTGGCACGAAGAACACAAGATGCTCCGTACCGCGTTCCCGGTCAACATCTTCAGTCAGGAGGCCTCTTTCGACATCCAGTACGGTTATGTGAAACGCTCCATGCATGAAAACACCGCCCGCGATTTCGCCCAGTTTGAGGTCGTCGGTCAGCGGTATGCCGATGTCTCCGAACTCAACGGCGGCGTGGCTCTGCTCAATGACTGCAAGTACGGTTACAAGGTCAAAGACAGTGTGATCGATTTGAACTTGCTGCGTTCCCCCAAGCATCCTGATGCTTCTGCGGATCAGGGCAGACAGGTCTTTACCTACGCTCTCTTCCCCCACTGCGGAACACTGGTCGATTCCAATGTGATGGCACAGGCGGCACTGGTCAACCGCGCTCCCTACGTCATGGATGGCTGCGGTTTGGGCGCAGTTCCGGTCTGCACCCTCGATTCGGACAACGTGACGCTCGAAGTGGTCAAGAAAGCCGAAAAAGAGGACTGCATCGTTATCCGTATGCTGGAAACCAAAGGCGAAGCCGCCGATGCGGTGCTGAACCTCTCCGGAAATTACAAGGTCATCGAAACCAATCTGATGGAATGGACCGAAGAGAAAGAGTACAAAGCCGCAGACGGAAAAGTTGCTTTGGCGTTCAAGCCCTTTGAACTCAAAACGCTCAAACTCAAGGCATGAGTATAACCATTCATGATCTGGCAAGGCTCGCGGGAGTAAATCCATCCACGATCTCGCGCGCCTTGCGCAACGACCCCCGGGTGCGTGAAAGCACCCGGGAACGCATTTGCGCTCTGGCAAAACGGCACGGTTATACCCCGAATTTGAATGCCCGCAATCTTGCCGACGGCAAAACGCGTATGATCGCATTTCTCATGGGGTCGCTGGAATATCAGTTGGAACGTGAGGCGGCAGTTGCACTCAATGAACTGCTGTCGCAATACGGCTATACGCTGATGATCTTATCGTATGCGCCCGATGCGGAGCGGCTCTATCCGGACCGGCTGGAGAAACTTACCCAGAAGATTTGTGACGGAGCCATTCTGATCGCCCCGACTTATCAGCGGCAGGAGCCGCTGCTCCCCATCCTTCAGGCGGTCAGGATGCCGCTGGTCTGTATCGACCGCCGTTTCCGTGACTTTCAACTGCCGCTGGTAACGACGGATAACACTCTTGCCATGCGGCAGCTTTTTGAACACGCTCTCGGTGCCGGGATGGATGGGGCAGTCATTCACTTCCGGACAACGGATTCCGTCTGCGAAAACCGCCGGGAGGAACTGGTGAAAATATTACAGAACACTCCCGTGCCGTTCTGTCTGGCTGAAAATGAAGCCGCCGTTGCTGATTTCATCAAACGCAATCATATCCGCAAGGCGGCAGTTTTTTCCAACAACTGTACCGATATTTCGGATTTTATCTCTGTTCTGCCGGAAAATTTCATTGTTGGAGCCTTTGACCGCAGCAGCGGTTTCCTGCCGCCCCGTGCCGGGACGGTATTTCTCTGCATACAGGATTACTGCGGCATCGCCCGTACAGCGGGAGAGATTTTGCTGGAGCAGTTGAAAAATCCGCAATCGGAACCGCGCTCACAACTTATTCCGCCTCTGGAGATCCTCTGCGAAAACCGCCGGGACTGATTTACTCTGAAACGAAATGCAGTCCGTTGACAGAAGTTCTTGCGCGGCGGTATTTCCGGTAATTTGCCCAGACGCTTTCGGGCAGTTTTGCTCCGCAGGAACGCACGACTCCTCCGGCACCTTTCAGGCGTTTGTAATTTTTGATTTCAGCATTGAGCCGTCCCGCAGGAACTTCGCTGCTCCAAACGCAGTCTGTTTCAAACTTTCCGGCGGAAGTTCCGGGGGGCAGGATTTTTCCGTTTTTGCGGATGCCTTTTTTTCCGCAGTAGACATTGCCCGCAAAACGGAGTTGTTTTTCCTTTCCGGCGGGAACCTCAAAAAGTACATCTTTCATGTGGGCGAGTACACAGTTTTCCACCTGTATCGAACCGCGGTTATCCGGGTTGCCGCTGAAAAGTTTTCCCCCGTTGACCAGCGTGCATTGCAGAAAGGAGAGCGAACCGTTGCGGTAAAAGGCGAGAGCCTTGCTGTTGCCGAGCCCTGAAATAACGCAGTTGTGGAAAAAAACGTTCTCTGACGGATTTTTCATATTGCATATTCATTTTTGCTTATTCCGCTTGAAATATTTCAGCAAAGTTGCTTTGCGCTCATTCTCTCCGTACTCCGGTTTTAACGGAGTACCAACATGTTCCGGGCTGAAACCGTCCCATTCACGGAAAGCGTGAAAAGTCCAATCCCATTTGTACTCTTCAAAAATAGAGATCAAATCATCAAGATATCTGCCGCCGCCATCCGGGGCCCAACGGACACAGGTAAACTCGCCGACATATATTTTGGCTCCGTATTTCTTCTGAAATTCGATTACCCGTGACATGGCTTCACGCAACTGCTCCCTATTGGAAGTATAGCGAACTGCACGTTTTGGATAGTTCTGAGCGTATGCTTTGTCATAAACGCCCTGAAAGCAGTAATCGCCGGGATAGTAGGGGTGGATCTCATAGATGATATTCTTGAGCGGCATCGGGCGCATATTGAAATAAAGTGCACTGGCAGAGAGGTTTCCTTCGATCAGAATAGGCGTTTCCGGATCGATTTCCCGGATCGCTTTTGCCGCCTCGTACTGCACATCTGCCCAATGGAATGGAGATGGTCCGATCACGCACGGTTCATTCATCAGGTCATACCCCCAAATAGCGGGATTGTCTTTGTAACGGCGGGCGATCATTCTCCACGCCTCCACAAACGCCAACAACATATCCTCCTCACAACAAACCCTGTGCAGACTGCTGCCGGAAAGTTTCCGGCTCAATTCGGCTTGAGGATTCTGTGGAGGTCTTTTCCCTTGGTTGTAGCGGCCGCCGACAACTTGATGCATATCGATAATGACCTTGATATTATTTTCTTTGATGACCGGCATCAGAGCATCAAGTTTATCAAGACAGTTGTTGAGCCACTTCATATATTCCGGAACGTTTTCCGGGCAATGAGCAATACCGTCGATCATCTGATAACGGATCAAATTGGCATTCCACTTGCCCATCTCACGGATATCATCGGCTTTGATGAGTCCCGGTACGGGTGTCATAAAACCACGGCGGGGAGCGGCGTTGAGAACAGCGGGAGAATATTCGCATTTGAACCCCTTCTGGATCTGATATCCCGGTGTACCATCTACCGGGGCAACGATTTCCAGCGAGAGGTCTCGGAATTCGGCTTTGCCCCACGCCTGCTGCATACCGAAAGTTAAACGGACTTCTGATGTCGAATCCTGAATCGGGATATAAGCGCAAAATTCCTGCCATTCCTCCGATTTTCCGACCAAAGGCTCCGAGCCGACCCATGATGGTTTGCCGCCTCCCCGCAAGTCGTAGCGGAATGAGAGTACCTTTGCACCGATATGCGCCCCGTTTACATCAGAAGCGACATCGTAACGAACTTTCCCCCGTACTGCAATAACTTTTTCACGCATGTTTCCCAAATTCAAAACGACCGTGGCGCCAAGTGTTTCGTTGGGCATAGGAACCTGTTTGGGAACTTTTACGGTCAAAATTCCGTCTTTGAATTTACTGTGTCTGCCGAGTGCAAATACGTTTTCCGGGAAAGCTGTCTTTACTTCTCCGGCAGCAGGTCCGAAAGAGAGCAACGTCATATCCGGCTTGCGGACTTCCAGAGTTCCCCATGATTGCTGAAGACCGAAAACGACCCGGAAATCACGTGCATCAGCAGGGACCTCCAACGTGAAAGAGTGTTTTTTCCATTCCGTATCAGTTCCGGTCACAGATGGCGAAGCCAGAAATCTCATTCTTCCGTCACCACCTTTGTACGTAATCAGGATCTTACCGCCGACATGACTGCCCTGAGCATCAGAACCGACATCGTTGTAACGCATATCAGCACTGAAAACGACGATTTTACCGGCAATCTGTTTCATTTCCGGTTTGTATGTAATACCGGTGGTGGTATTGGGGAGAGATTTCCGTTTCGGCATCCGGACGACATAACCCTCGACAGACTTTTTGGAATTGCCATCCAATACCAATTTTTCGGGCACAATCCCCCCCGCCTGAAGTACTGCCGCCCCAAGGACAGCAGCCCCCAGAAACATCTTACAAAATATATTCATAATAGTTTTTGCTCCTGGAATCAAAAAAGAACTCTGCCGTCATCGACTTTGTAATTTGCATGAAGTTCATTTTTACTGAGAGATGCCACATGCCCATCGGCAAATCCCATTACAGCATTCTGCTTATCTTTGTGATACAAGGCAATGGCACTGCCGTTGTCGCTCCAGGGAACAATTCTGATCCCCATCTGACCGAGACTGGAGATAGAGTCTCCAAACAGAAGCGTATCAGAAGAATTGGAAGTCTGGGCGAGATTCCACATGGGATAACTGTCCGTACCGCCGTATGGTATCAAACTCATACCATTTTTACTGACACCGGAGGGGGCATTTTCATAGGATGACATTCCGGCATGGGTCCAGGTGTTGCCGCCCCATACGCCCAGATATTCCTTATTGCTCCAGTTCCTGGTTTTGCCATTTGGGCAAACGAGAATGGAGGATTTGCCTTCTGTCGGAGTTTCAATATAATTATTTTTGTACAACATGTTTCCCCAGGAAATGTCCGAGGTGCCGTATTTTATCATACCTGCTGGACAGTTGCCATTGAAGTCATCACTGTAATTTACCAATGCCAAACCGACTTGTTTATAATTGTTGATACAAGTCGTTGTTTTAGCTGATTCGCGTGCCTTGTTCAGTGCGGGCAGCAGCATGGCGGCGAGAATTGCAATAATTGCGATTACGACAAGAAGTTCGATCAGGGTGAAACGTCGCATAATATTGATTATGTGAACCCAGAATGAAAAAATCACCCTCAAAATAAAAAGAAAGTAACAAGGAAAGAAAAAATTATGAAAAGAAACAGCCTCAAACAGCGTAACATAATCAATATTATGCGAA
>JAFTUS010000177.1 GCA_017466125.1 Lentisphaeria bacterium
AGAAGTCTTTACCGGATTGATTGGCAACTGGCTGGTGAAATTCAACTTCGACCGCAAAGAACTCCGTGTCGGCGATGCTGTAACATTCACCATTTCGGCAATCGGCACAGGAGCAACAGAGGGGATAAAAGCCCCGGAATTCACGTTACCGGATGTGCGCATCTACCCGCCGGAAACCGTGCGGACCGGGGGCGGCAGTATGCGGCAGATCGAATTCAAGTACGCCATGATCCCGCTGAAAGCGGGAACTCTGCGCCCCCGCTGCACCTTCTCCTGGTTCGACACGGTGAACGGGAAATATGAGACGGCATCTCCGGACATCACCCTTACCGTCCAGCCTGCTCTGGTAAAAACGCCGCAAAGTGCCGTCTTTGACAGCAAACCCGCCGCAACTCCCGAAGAAGTCCCCGCACCTCAAAAAGAGCCGGAACTTCGGGAAGAACTGTTCTACCAGCGTTCAACAACCGGCAAAATGACCCTTCTGCCGCTGTGGAAAAACAAACAATATCTGCTCATTTTTCTGTTGGTCGTGATCCCCGTTGCCGCCCTCATCACGCATCTGTGGCGCAACCGCAAACGCGATCCCAAAAAAGAACAACGGCAGCAGGAGTTTGAGCGCATCGCATCTGCTCTCAAACAAAATGCCGGTCAGCCGGAAGAACTGGCGCGCCTTCTGCGCAGTGAAGTCGTTCCTTTCCTCTCCCCCGGCGGAACTCCCGCTGAACTTGCAGAAAAAACGGATGATGCCGAACTGAAAAAACTTTTTGAAAACTGCGCCGCAAACAGTTTCATGCCGAACAGCGTTGCGGCGGACCTCACGCTGTCTGGCTCCGTGCTGAAAAAACTGCTCAAAGTCATGAAGGCCGCATTGCTGTTTGCCATCACCGCTCTGCCGCTTTACGGAGATGATTTCAATGCGTCATTCGACAAAGGGGATCACGACAAGGCGATTGCCGGATACAAGAGTTACGTCACTCCGGGAAAGGTCTCCGTCAACATGCTTTACAACATCGGCAATGCCTGTTTTCAAAAGGGAGATCTGCCGCTTGCCCGTTACTATCTGCTTCGGGCGCATCTGCTCTCCCCGCGCGATCATGAGATCAAGGGAAATCTGGATATCGTCAACCGGAAACTTCTGCAGGAAAGCCGGGAAAGATCATTCTGGGGCGAACTGCGTGATCAATTCCGTCCGGACGATTATTTACTGCTGGCGGCGATTTGCGTTGCCGCAGCCGTTCTTGCGCTGCTTTTCCAAAAAAGGACGGGCAAAATCGCCATGCTCTGGATCCTCGCGGCAGCGGTATTGCTTTTTGTGACAGCCATTACCGCCTTCACCATGCAGTATCGGGGGACGTATTCACCTGATCGCGGTATTCTCATCGGCAAAGAGATCCCGCTGAAAACCCTGCCCGCTGACGGAGCCGGTCACGTGGAAGCCACTCTTGCCGGAGGAACCGACGCCCGCATCATCGAAGTCCGGGACAAATGGGTGCGCATCTCCGCCAACGGCAAAGACGGCTGGGTCAGCAAAGACGCTGTTCGCCGTTTGGATTTGCTGTAAAAAGGAACTCCTACTTCACTTTTGCGGCAGATTTTGCACCTTTTTTCAACTGCAATACGACCATGTGGTCATCCTGAAAACGTTTTCCGCCGGTAAAATGATAACGGGGTTCGACACGTTTTTCCTGCGCACGGAAAACCAGCAGAATTTCGGGACGGTCACTGCTGTTGACAAGTGATATGAACTTCTGTGCCGAAAGCAGATTGCCGGGTTCGCCGTTTTTCGCCGCCGCTTCGTTGCCGTAATCCATTTCACCCGGATTGCCCAGAAGCAGCAGGTCCTTTCTTCCGGAACACCATGCCACAGCGTGCATATAACTTTGCAATGTGATGATTTTTGCATTTTTCACATCCAATTCGCGGTTGGCAAAGAGTGCGTTCAGGGATTTTTCAGGCGTTTTATCCATCAGCAAACCTTCCGGCGTACTCCAGAGTACGGCGCAAATGCTGAATGCCAGTCCGGCAAAGAAGCAGATCATCCGGGGCCGCCAGCTCTTGCGGATCACCAGAAGTGCGATCCCCGCAAGAATAATGACGATTGCCCCCCAATGGGCATTTTTACTCAGCAATTCAAAGGTATCGGTATCTGCGGCATCCAGTTTCAGCCATGCGGGCTCGACAAAACGCAGACTCAGCAAGCCAATTCCGCCGAGGATGCACACCCCGCCCCAGAGATCCATAACAAAATGATATACCTTATACGGCCCGCCGGTGCGGAAATACGCCGCCGTCAGCACCGCCGCAAGAATTGCCAGAAAGGGGAAACAGGGCAGAATGTAAGTCGCCAGTTTCCCGCTCGATGCCGAAAAGAAAAGGAAAGGCAGCACCACCGCACAGATGCAGAAACGGCAAAGTGACGTATCCATCAGTTCCCCGATTTTCTTTCTGCCCAGCGTAAAAATTTCAGGCAGCCAGAGCAACGCTCCGGGGAAAACCCCGCCCAACAAAACCGGAATAAAATACCAGAAAGGAGACGCATGTTCACTGTTCTCTCCTCCCGCAAAACGGTTCCAATGTTCCTCCACAATGAAATAGTGCCAGAAATCCGGTTCCAACTGATGCACCCGCACTGCCCAGGGGAGTACCACGATCAGCATGGAAATCAATGGGATCCACGGCATTTTGTAAAGTTCTTTCCAACGCCGTTCCCAGCAGATAAAACCGAGAACGGTCAGCCCCGGCACGACAAACGCCAGAAATCCTTTGGTCATAAAAGCCAGTCCGGCAAAGACTCCGCACAGAATGAGCAGAAGAACTTTTCTCCGGTTGTAACACGGTTCCCGCAACGCCTGAAATGCCGCACACGATACACCGGTGATCAATGCCGTTACGGGCAGATCCAGTACCGCAAACGTACCTACACCGTAAACCAGTCCTGAAGATAGAAACAGCATGACTGCCAACGCCCCGATGCGTTCGTTCCCCAAGGTCTGCTGTACCAGCAAAGCAATGAAAAATGCCGTCAGAGCCGTCATCAGTGCCATGGGCAGACGCAATGCGAATTTGTTCTCGCCGAATATTTTGAAACTTGCGGCAGTCATCCAGTAACCGAGGACGGGTTTCTCAAAATAGCGCAGAGAGAGCATGTGCGGTGCGCTCCAGTTTCCCGTTTCGATCATCTCGCGGGGGATCTGGGCGTAACGGAACTCATCCGGCGTGACCATCGGACGGGGCGAAAGCGGCACAAGAAAGGCAACGATAAAAAAGAGAACAGCCAGCCAGTAATATTTTGCATCTTTCATTATTTCATCCTCCTTTCAGGATAGTAAACGATGTAGAATTTTCCATTGGTGTAATAGTTTTTGGGGTGCGGCAACGCAGTGACATCCGCCTTATTTCCGGTAAAAATAAGCGTTTCGCGTTTCCGGTCCAATTTTGACGGGGTATACTCTTCTACGGCTTTTTGGCTGAAACACCATTTTACAGCCTGACGCATCTTTTCGCCGGATGCCAGAAAACGGGCATTTTTCCCCGGAGAAATATGTTTTACCGTCGTATTGAAAAACTCCTGCACCGCCTCCTGCCGCAGATATTTCACGGGAATGGAGTTCGGCAGAGCCAACAGTACAAAAGCGACCCCGGCACAGACGTAGAGGAATTTTTTCAGTTCATCTTCTTCTCTGACAGCCATTTTCCACCAGACGATCAGCAGTGTCAGAGCGATCACCGGCACAAAATAGTTTTCGCCTTTCATGTAAAAGAGATATTTCGGCGGTATCCAGTCCGTAAAACGCCCGACGGTCTGCCAGATGAAAAGCAGTACGGGGAACGGCAATAATGCTCCGGCAAAGTAGTTCAACGTGCGGTCATAAGCCGTTTTATCCAGACGGCACACCAACTGTGCCAGCAGGATCGAAGCCCCGGCAGCGGCGGGGTAAAGAGCCTCCGGACGGCGCGAAACAAGAGCCGTCACGCCCCAGACCGCCGTCATCCAGACGGAGAAACAGAAACATTTATCCTGCCGCAAATTGCCCCATTGTCCTTTCACTTTACGCACTGTTGACGGCACAAAAAGCACCCACGGGAAAAGCACGGGCAGAAATTGCTGCAAATCACACTGCGGCACATGCAAAGCAAGTCCGCCGAACAGCAATCCGCCGCAACCGATGCCGCAGAGAATTTTTTTCCAGACTTGCGGCAGTGTAAATGCCCAATAGAGCAGTGTCATACTCAGGATGCAGAAAAATCCGCCCAACGCCGCCGCGCCGCCGGAAATCCCGGTGCAAAAAACAAAGAAATTGGTCAGAAACAGCAATGCGGCAACGGGTAAAATCTTTTTATTTTCAGAACTGCGGCACATCGCCAGAACACAGCACGCTCCGCAAAAGACGGCGGCAACTGAAATCATCCGCAATGCAAACACAGAACTGCCGAAGAACCGCAGCACAAAATCATTGATCACCGGGGATGAAAGTTCACCCCAAAAGAGCGGACGCCGCAACGTACAGGCGATGTACAGCATCACACAAGTTGCCGCAAGCATCCGGATATTTGACTTTTTCACGCGTTTCTCCTTTTCAATTTGTCAGTGTTATAAAATAGCACATAAAACCGCTTTTGGCAAATCAAAGCCCCAAACTTTGAATAAAGAGTTTTTCAAAAAACTCCAGTGTATTAAGCGGCAGTTCCTGTGGAAGAGCGGCATACTTTTCCAACCGGTTCAAGCGGTCCGGTTCTGCGGCAAGGCGGCATGCTCCGGCGAGAGCGGCATTTCCGACGACCTGATACTTCCGCGGGGGAAGCATCCCGATTTTGACTGCATTATTCAAATCGAGGTGACGGGCAAATCCGCCAGCGAGATAAATTTTATCCGCCTGAATTCCGGCATACGCCTCCAGACTCCGTATCCCGGCGGAAATGGCGGCTTTGGCGTTGAGAAGTTCTGCGATCTCCTCTGCCTGCGGAGCATAGGCGGGACGTTTCACGGCAGTATACAAGCCCCGTTCATCGAGCAGACCTTTTTCCCGCGCCAGAGCGAGAAAATCCACCAGAGATGAGCCGCACAAGCCGCCGGCCGTCTCTTCATCGAGCGAAAAAAGGTGGTCAGCCGCTCCCGGCAGAGCCTGCATTCCGTACTGTTCAAAGGCGGGACCGGCGGCGGCAGCGGAACCGATCACTCCCTGCGGTGTGGAAAAAATGATTTCACAATTCGTACCGAGATCGACCAGCATTTCACCGGGAGCGAGAGCCGTTTCCACCGCTCCTGCGGTCACATCGCCCCCCAGAAAACCTGAAATACAGGGAACGGTCAACAGCGGAACTCCCCGATGCGTCACCTCCGGGAAGAAGCGTACAGAAGGCGTAAAAGGAGCAGAACCGATCGGAGTCGGGTCAACACCGTGAAACAGAGAACTCATGACCGTATTTCCGGCAACGGCGATCCGCTTCACGCCGCGCAGATCCAGTTTATCCAGCAGAGCATCGACAGCATTGCGGAGCAGTTCTGCAAGCTGCGGCAGATGTTCCCCGGCGGCGGCAATGCGGCTGACCACATCCGCCCCGAATACAGACTGCGGATTCATGGAAGTTGCACGATTAACGATTTTCCCGCGGCAGAGTTTTACAGCGGCAAGCGTGGTCGTGCCGAGGTCGATACCGACAACGGCATCGGGCGTATCCGGCAGCGGTTCCGGCAAATCCCAATCCGCAAGGATGGAACGTATTTCGGGCTGTGGAAAAAACTCCACTTCGCCGCACGCACTCAACAAGCGGGTACGGCAGCTCAAAACTTCGGCAGGGGCATTTACGGTTTTTCCGTCCACCAGCCAGATGCCCGCAAGGAGTTTCACGCGGCATTTCCCGCAGACGCCGCGCAGATTGCAGGGAAAATGCGGGGCATCCGCTTCCTGTTGAAGCAGACGGGCAAGAATATCATGTTGTGTAATTATTTTTTTCATATTTCTAATATAAATGCGGGAACGGAAAATTCAAGTTTATACTTCGGCGAACTTGCAAAAACCTTTCCCGAATGCTATTTTATACGGATGTGTATTTCAAAGGCTCTGTACGAAAGGTTGACTGATTTTTACAGGGGCTTCGGAATGCTCCGTCCGCTCAACGCCCCGATAAAATACGCTTTGCTTTTTTATCGGGGCATCGCTCCCGGCGAGTGGTATTGCCTCATGCGAGGCAATATCGACGCTGCGCTTGTACTTTCGCCGCCATTTTAAGGCGGCGACCAGCGTTCCGCCGCTGGAGCACGTGCGGGTAGCACCCGCTGGCGAGTACGCGCTGCGCGCGGATTTTTTGTTTAGTACACAGCCATTAAAAAAAGGAATTGTTTTTTATGAGGAAATTTTGGGCTTCAGCGGCGATGCTTACCGCAACGGTGCTGTGGGGCGTTGCATTTTCCGCCCAGAGCAGCGGCATGAAGTTTGTCGAACCGATGCTTTTCACTGCACTGCGGTCGGCAGTCGGCGTGATTTCTCTGCTTGCAGTGATCGCTCTTTTTGACCTCTGCGGTGAAAAACGTCTCACTTTCTGGGGGAAAGCACACCGCAGAGAGGAACGTTGTGAATTGCTTCTCGGCGGTCTCTGGTGCGGCGTGGTGATCTCTGCGGCAAGCGTCTGCCAGCAGTACGGCTTGAAGTACACTTCGGCGGGGAAAACCGGATTTCTGACGGCTCTTTACATCGTTATTGTTCCATTGCTCGGGATTTTTTTCAAACGCAAAACATCGCCGCTTCTGTGGTTCGCAGTTCTTCTGGCATTGCTGGGCTCTTATCTGCTCTGCGGCGGCATCGGCAATATCGGCAAAGGGGAGTGGTTCGTCATTGCCTGTGCGGTGCTTTATTCGGGTCACATCATGGTCATCGACCGTTATGCGGCAAAATGCGACTGTGTGCGGCTCTCCTGCATCCAGTTTGCGGTTGCAACGCTCCTTACCCTGACGGCATCACGGCTTTCCGGCGACCCGTGGGAATTGGAAAAAATAACCGCTTCGCTCCCCTTCTGGGTCTTCTGCGGAGTCGGTTCCAGTGCGATCGCCTTCACTTTGCAGATGGCGGCACAGAAATATCTGCACCCGGTCACAGCGACACTGCTGATGAGTCTGGAATCGGTCTTTGCCGTACTCGGCGGCTGGATTTTCCTCAAAGAACGTCTCTCACCTCTCGAACTCAGCGGTTGCGCCGTTATTTTTGCGGCGGTGATCCTCTCGCAACTGCCCCCCGGACTTTTCAGAAAACGGGCGGAACAAAATCAGCCGCAGTAAAATCCGGATTGAGTTTGTAATTGATCAACCGGGTCTCGCTCCGGATGCCGGAGAGTTCAGAAACGGTTTTCTCCGGCATACGGATACCGTCTTTGAGTGCATAGCGCAAAATCGTTGTTTCGTAATCGATACGGATACCGTTCAATGTGAATGATGTAACCATGCGGTAAACGAGGAAAGTATCTTTATCCACATAGTATGTCACCGGATCATCCTTGTATTTGCGGGGATAACAAACCAGTTTGTAATACTCTTTTTCTCCGTTGACCCGACAGGCGGAAAGTTCCACTTTTACAGAATTCTGCCGGATCTTGCTGACAAAATCATCCAGTTCGACCGGACGGCGGAAGAGTTGCAGCTTTTCTTTGCTGAGGGCTTCAACTTTTTTCTTCTGATAATCGATGAGCCAGCCGCCCTCCGGAGTAATGATCCAGCCGGTATCGGGGGAAGCGGTCGCACCGCCCTCATCGCTGACTGTCATGGCAAAGTGTCCGGGTTTGAGATATTTTACGGTCACGAACTTCTCTTCCGGTTCATCCAGCAGCCGTCCGGAAGAGACGATTTGGGTCTGCTGATAACTTTTCAACTCACCGTAACGGTTCTGCGGATCGGCGGCGAGCCGCATTTTTTTCTCCAGTTCATCAAAAGTCATGGATGTTTCAACGGGTTCTTCGACCCACGTATTGCATCCGCAGAGAAACAGTGCCGTCAGTGCGGCGATCATCATAAAATATCTCATAGTAACGTTCCTTTTTTCTTTCTGTTATTAATATAGCACGTTTCCGGAAAAGAAAAGCATCAAAACAGAAAAAATACAGAAATATATTTTATTTTCGGCTCTTTATCTGCGACAGCAGAAAGATGGACGCCAATGGACGATGATGGACATTATGGACAGAGGCTCCGGGTGCGGACGGTCAATCCCGGAACTCTCTAAAAGCATAAAAACAAAGCCGGGACAGTGCTTACCAGCCCCGGCTCTGTTGATTTTTTTCAGACTAACCGCAGTGGAAATATTTTTCCACCAGTTCAAGGATCTTACCCTGATCGCTGCCGATGTCGGCACGGAGGGTGCGGTCGTTGAAGGATTTCAGTCCGGCGATGATGCCGTCGATCATAGCGGGGCTGAAAACGCCCTCCGCCTCGT
This sequence comes from Lentisphaeria bacterium, assembly GCA_017466125.1. Taxonomy (GTDB): domain Bacteria; phylum Verrucomicrobiota; class Lentisphaeria; order Victivallales; family Victivallaceae; genus Victivallis. The sequence goes on from JAFTUS010000177.1 coordinate 8,421, forward strand.
AGACGGCACGCTGTTTTTCCAGACATTCCGCAGAAGCGGCACAACTGTCGGGCAGCACACTCAAACGGTTGAGGATGTGGGCATTTTCGTCCTTGTGGATATTGACGTTGACATAGGTATCAGCGGCAATCTGAAGAGCGTTTTCCGTTTCAAAACCGTGACGGCAGGCGACGGCAAGACCGGCGATCAGCAGATAAACATTTGCAGAACCGTCGGGGGAACGCATTTCGACCGTCTGTTTCTGAGCGGTATCGAATTGAGCGGATTTCTCCAGCGGATTTGCCTGAATGCAGAGATCCTTTTTGCTCGTCCAGCCCAGCGGAACACGCACCAGCACGGAACGGTTGCGGTCGCCCCAGCAAACGTTGGTGGGCGCCTCCTGATGCGGAACCAGACGGAAATAGGAAGTCGGGTTGGTGTTGCCGAAAGCCGTGATGGAGGGTGCCAGCATCATCATTCCGGCGATGGCTTTTTTGGCATCATCGGTAAGAACGCCGTTTTCCTGCATCCGGTTGAGACCGTCTTTCATGACCCGGAAGTGGACATGAAGACCGGAACCGGCTTTGCCGACGGTGATCTTGGGGGCGAAAGTCACATCCAGTCCCTGCTGATAAGCGAGGTTGCGGATGATCCATTTGGCGATGGTGAGCTGGTCGGCGGCTTCTTCGGCGTTGACGGGGAGGAACTCGATCTCATTCTGTTCGTAGATTTTGCCGTCCAGAGAGAAGTTGCCGACTTCGGAGTGGCCGTATTTGATCATGCCGCCCGCCTGGGCGATATAGAGCATACAGAGTTGGCGGAATTCTCCGAATTTGGCGTAGGGGGCGGACTCGTGATAGCCCTTCTGGTCAACGGCGGGGAAGCAGTTGTCATCGGGAGCGATGACGTAGTATTCCAGTTCGCCCATGGCCTGAAACTCCATACCGGTCGATTTTTTGAATGCTTCACAGGCTTTGTGGAGGGTGTATTCCGGAGAACTTTCCAGCGGATTGCCGTCCTTGTCGAAAAAGGAGCAGAGGAAGTTCAGCGTGGGCAGTTCGCAGAAGGGGTCCATGTAGGCGGTACGGAACCGGGGAACAACGTAGAGGTCGCTGCTGCTCGCCTCGATAAAGGGGAACAGACTGGAGCCGTCAACACGTTCACCGCAGGAGAGGATCTCTTCCAGATAAGCGGCGTTGTTGATGACGAAGTTCAGCGTTTTGAGCCGTCCGTCACCGGCGGGGTACTGGAAGTTGATATGACGGATCTCTTCTTCCATGATAAAGTTGATAATGTCTTTTTTGGTAAAGTCTTTCGGCTTTTTTCCGATGACTTCCGTGAGCGCACGGCAGCTGTATTCAAGTTCTTTCATCAAATAAATCTCCTTGTTTTCTTGTCGATATATAAATGTACTATCAGAACGCGGTTCTGTCAAGCAAAATTTGGAAAAATTATCTGTAATAAAACACCGAGAAGTGCAGTGAAGTTCAAAATGGCGTGTGCGGCAGTGCTGACCCAAATATTTCTGCTGTAAAGATAGAACACCTGAAAAACCAGTCCGATCCAGCACAGACTGGGCGTTCCCAGCAGAAAACCGTGCGCCGCTCCGAAAATAAGCGATGCCAGCACGATCGCTGCAACGTTTCCCCAACGCACAAAAAGCGCGTACAGTGTCCGGCGGAAGAGCAGTTCTTCAAAAAAAGGCACAATCAGCACTGCGGTAAAACCGATGAGCAGTTTTCCGTACAGCGAACTGCTGCGGAACATCTCCGTAACGTCCTGTTCGTCGCTGTACGGTATCCCGGTCAAATCCAGAAAACTCTGCCAGAAACCGCCCAGCACCCCCGAACCGGTCACGGCTATAATGAAAGCGGCGAAGGTCAGTTTCCACATCCTTTTATCCATGGGCCGCATATCCGGGATTTTTCCGGGCAGCAGATTTCGCCATGCCGCGAGCAGAAACACGATCCCCAGCACTTCAGAAAGCAGAACCGCCAGCCAGACAACGGCCATTTGCTCCATTTGCGGAAACAGTACAGAAAAGAGATGTGAAAAGAGAGCCGAACTCAATATCTGTCCGCCCAGCCCCAGAAGAAACAACGTCAGAAGCGCGGCGGGGCTCAGTTCCCTGCTCCACAGCGGCGGCAGAAAGATCCGGCGCATCATGCTCTCTCACAGGTGATTTCACGCTCCGTATCCGAAAGATGACGGATGCAGACAGATATTCTGCCGGGCGGCAGAATGTCGCTGATGCGCTCCGGCCATTCGATCAGGGCGTAACACTCCGGATCATCGATGAACTCATCCACTCCGAATGCCAGTGCCGAGGCGGAGTTGGCGATGCGGTACAGATCCAGATGAAAGAGCATACCGCCATTTTCCAGCGGATACTCCTGAATAATGGTATAAGTCGGGCTTGAGACCGGTTCTGTGATGCCGAGCCCTCTGGCAAATCCGCGGGAAAAGACCGTTTTTCCCGCCCCGAGATCCCCGTCCAGCGTCAATACGGAACCGGGGGGCAGTTCCTTTGCCATTTTTTCGGCGAAGGCTTCCGTCTCTGCTTCGCTCCGGCTGATAAATACAGTTTTATTTTCCATAGTTTTTTCTCCCTTTTCATAATATAACAGTGCAGATGCTCCGTTTCAAATGCAAAATTACTAAATTTGCTCTTTTCGCAACTTGCGGGATGCGGCAGACCTCTGACAAAAACACCATTTTGTTGAATATTAGTTGAACAAAAAATTACGGATGAATACAAACGACATTCATCCGTAAACATCCGTTATCCGGGGCGTGAATTTTCACCCCCGGATTTTTTTCAGCATACCATCGTATGCGGCTTCGGGGTACTCCGTCCGCTCAACGCCCCGATAAAATACGCTTTGCTTTTTTATCGGGGCATCGCTCCCGGTGAGCGGTATTGCCTCATGCGAGGCAATATCGACGCTGCGCTTGTACTTTCGCCGCCATTTTAAGGCGGCGACCAGCGTTCCGCCGCTGGACCACGTCCGGGTACGACCCGGAGCGGGGTGCGCGCTACGCGCGGATTTTTTATAATGTTATCAGCATACCATCGTATGCGGCTTCAAACCCGTAGCCCCGTGCGATACGGTCGATCACAGCGGGATCTTCCGGCCAGAGAGTTCGGGCAAGGTGCGTCAGTACGATGCGGCTTTGAGGACCGATGATCTTCTCCGCCCGGAGTGTCCGGCAGATGTGATCGATCACATCAAGGTCATTGTGTTCAAAAATACGCCAGTTGCCGGGTTCCGCCATGGTCGCATCAATGATGATAAGATCCAGACGGTGTTCCCGGATGATGAGCCATTCGGGTTTGGTAAATCCCGCTCCATCCGTGGCGTAGAGCATGGTTTTATCTGCCGTTTCCACCAGATAGTGCAGTGTTTTTTCCTCCGGATGCGCCTCGATCATGTGATTGGCAGCCAATGCGGTAAAGGTAAAATCACCGAACCGGAACGTTTCTCCCGGTTCAAGGATGTGCAGATTGCAGTTTTCCGCCCCTGCAAGTTCATTGATGACAACGGCATCGCCGCAAATTTCCAGCGGCGTTTTTTTCTGCCGTTCCGTCAGGAGGGCTTTCACTTTTTCCGCGTTGAAGTGGTCGCTGTGGGAATGGGTGAAAAGAAGCACATCCAAATCGTCCGGCTGAACGCCAAAGCGGGAGAGGTTTTCCCGCCCGGTCGCACCGTAGTCAAAAAGGATGTTTCCGTTCAGAAGAGTCCCCGCACTGCCGCGGACACCCGGTTCGCCGATTTTGCTCCAATCGTAATCGGCGGCACCGGTACCGAGAAAAGTGATTTTATATTCTTTGCTCATATTCAAATCTCCTTTGCTCTGCCGACGCCTCTGCCGTTCAGAAAGTCAATGGCAAATCCAAGCGTGAACTGGTAGACTCCGGCAGAAACTTTTTCCAGATGGTCCAGAAGCGGACTTGCGAAGAGCGTGGGACAACTGCCGCCGAGCAGAACCTTGCCCAGTTGCGGATGTTCAAACTCTTTCCATTCAAAGATACAGCGGGGCAGTTCGGGGTGGGCGTCCTGCTGTTCGACCACTTCCCACGGGGCGGAGTAGGCATCCTGCCGGTGGAAAAGTTCGCGGGTATCGGCTCCGGCGGAGTTTTCACGGGTGCCGAGTTCGATGGTCACGCAGAGCATATTCTGCTCACTGTAACAGTAATCGTCGAATTTTCCGAGGGAGGGTTTCTGGGCGTCGGAGGCGAACATGATGTCGCCGTAAAGAGCCGGATAACCGATAAGCGTTTCTCCGCGGCTGCCGATTGATTTTACATACTCCTCATCTTCCTGCCGCACTGACGGAAGCATAAAGGAACCGTAACCGTTGTGCAGGGCGATCGCGGCTTTGATATTGGGGTGTGCAGTGATCCAATCATGCTGTATCCGGACTTCAGGAACGCTCAAAGGCGCACTGCCGCAGCCGAACTGCTCCTTGCCCCAGCGTCCCGGCCAGTTGCGGTTCCAATCGAGGTATTCGCGGGCGAAAGGCGGCCAGTTCGAGAGCGTGGCGCGGTCGAAATTGTGCAATATGCCTTCGGGCATTTGTTTGTAGAAAGGTCCTTTGTCGTTTTCGGTACGGTGAACCAGACAGAGGCGGTGTTTCGGGGAGAAACAGAGTTCGCCGTCAGGATCTTCCACCAGCATCATTTTACTCAAGCCGTCGCCGTCGAGGTCACAGCGTTCGATGCCGTTGGGGGTATCGGTGTAATCGCCCCACGAACTGCGTTCATCGCCGGGGCAAGTCGCCATGCGGTGCGCACCATCGGGATTACAGCGGGGCATGATGTAAAAAACGGCTCTGGAAAGGATGCCGCCGGGGATATGGTCTGCCGCAAGGCGTCTTGCAACATCCAGCGCGGCGAGCGTGCCGCTCAACTCCTTACTGTGGATCGTTCCCTGAATAAAGAGGGCAGGTTTCTCTTCGCCGGAGGAAAATTCAGTTACGGTCAAAAGCCGGATGGGGCGTCCTTCCTGCGATTTTCCGATCTCCTCCAGACGGACAAGTCCGGGATATGCTCCGGCAAGTTCAGCAGCCATTGCGCCGAACTCCTCATCTGAAATCAAAAGCGTATCAAAAAGATGATCCAACATTGCAAAACCTCCTGTTTGGTTGCTTGGGAAATCACTTTCATTTAAGATAACTGCCAAAACAGATTTTTCAATACGGCAAAACAATAAATCACTTCATTTTCCGTATTTTTCCAATCGAGTAGGAGGCTGTCCATTATTTGGACAGCCGTCCTCTCACACCACCGTACGTGCCGTTCGGCATACGGCGGTTCAGTAACTTGAGTGCAGTTCATTATACCGGATGAAGATATCGTCATATCCCATCTGAATAAT